>NZ_BAABHD010000028.1:0-137829 GCF_039541915.1 Nibrella saemangeumensis | reverse complement strand
TATTAGGCCTGCCGCTAGCGTTCATCCTGAGCCAGGATCAAACTCTCCATCGTAAATAGTAATATGCAGTCTCACGACTGCTTGCCCCAAAAAGGGCTGTCTTATGGCCTTAAATAGTGCTAATTATTGATGTCAATACGTCAAAGAACTTCTTCCCTTTCGGGTCGGCGGCCAACCGTTGTTGGCCTGTTTCATTGAATTGGACTGCAAAGGTAGTAGGTTATTTTCCGTTTGTCAAGACCCTCTTCAAAAGTTTTTAAGAATTTTATTCCGCCTGCATAAAGGGATAACTGATCTGTCTCGGTGGCACAAACGTTTCCTTAATCGTTCGGGCAGAAACCCAGCGCAAGAGGTTGAGCAGCGAACCTGCTTTGTCGTTGGTCCCTGATCCTCTGGCTCCTCCAAAAGGTTGCTGACCTACAACCGCGCCGGTTGGCTTATCATTGATGTAGAAATTGCCTGCCGCATGCCAAAGCAGTTTTGTAACTTTATCAATTACTTCTCTTTCTTTAGCAAATATTGACCCCGTGAGTGCATAAGGAGATGTTTGATCTACGAGCTTTATTACCTCATCGAACTCCTCCGGTTTATAGACATATATTGATAACACCGGACCGAATATCTCTTCACACATGGTCTGGTAAGCAGGATCACTTACCCGAAGGACAGTAGGCTCAACAAAATAGCCTTTTGAGTCATCATAGCCTCCGCCGGCGATTATCTCAACACCTTCATTGTTTTTAGCTTCGTCGATGTAACGGGCTATTTTACCAAAAGAGCGCTCATCGATAACGGCGTTGATGAAGTTCGTAAAATCTTCTACCCCGCCCATTTTGCAGGTAGCCAGTTCAGCAACAAGCCTTTCTTTTAATTGTGGCCACATAGTTGACGGAATATAGGCCCGTGATGCTGCTGAACACTTCTGTCCTTGGTATTCAAAGGCTCCCCGTATCAGGGCGACGACAACTTCTTCTACATCTGCTGACTCATGCACCAGAACGAAGTCTTTCCCCCCTGTCTCTCCTACTATTCTGGGATACGAGCGGTACTTATGTATGGTGCTGCCAATGATTCCCCAAATATTCTGAAAGACTTTAGTACTACCTGTAAAATGAATACCTCCAAAGTCTGCATGATTGAAAATGACTTCGCCCGCCAGGGGGCCATCTACATAAATAAGATTTATAACGCCATTGGGTAGGCCTGCTTCCTGGAAGACGTCCATGATAACCTTTGCCGAATAAATTTGCTGATAGGCTGGTTTCCAGACTATCGTGTTTCCCATCATTGCCGGCGCGGCTGGTAGGTTCCCCGCTATAGCTGTGAAATTGAAGGGTGTTAACGCGAAGATAAATCCTTCGAGCGGACGGTATTCCTGACGGTTCCAGACGCCGGGCGACGAGTTGGGCTGCTGTTGGTAAATCTTCGTCATGAAGTAGGCATTGAACCGCAAAAAGTCAATGAGTTCGCAGGCTGAATCAATCTCAGCCTGGTAGACATTCTTTGATTGGCCCAGCATGGTTGCCGCATTAATTTTGGCCCGGTACGGTCCGGCAATGAGTTCTGCGGCTTTCAGGAAAATGCTGGCCCTGTGCTCCCAGGACATAGCTGCCCAGGCCTCCTTTGCCTGGAGAGCAGCATCAATGGCCTGTTGAACGTGCTGCGCGTCGCCCTCGTGAAAGTAAGCTAGTGTGTGCTGGTGATCATGCGGGGGGGCAAGTCTGATGGTTTTTCCGGTACGAACCTCCGCCCCGTTTATGTACATGGGAATATCTTCTTCCCGGGAACGTAGTTCAGCCAATGCCTTTTTAAGGTTCTCACGCTCCGGTGAGCCCGGTCGGTATTCCTTGATGGGTTCGTTGACCGGCACCGGAACATTATAAAATCCGTATGTCATAGCTGGTTTTTGGTTTTAACAAAAATACAGATTAGGCGATGTCTTCGTTCACTCTCCTTTTGAACGGTTTACATTTGCCTGCTTTTGAGTTTCGGTTTCAGTTGGTTTTACCGTACTTTGCTATATTATTTAAAACCTTACCATGCGTTTTTACAGTACAAATAATCCGGATTTGACGGTTTCAGCAGAAGAAGCTCTTTTTCAAAGTATGCCAGTTGATAAAGGCCTTTATATGCCTATCACCATCCCATACCGCGATGCTTCTTTTTTCAATCGTATAGCGGATGGGTCGCTGGCGGATGTTGCCTACGAAATCAGCCGTGTTTATTTTGGTGACACTATTCCGGACGAAGCACTGGTTGGTTTGGTTCAGAGCGCCTTCCCCTTTGATACGCCCGTGCATGAACTGGACAAAGCGAAAAAGTATGTACTTGAGCTTTTTCATGGCCCTTCCCTTGCTTTTAAAGATGTTGGAGCGCGGTACATGGCAGCTTTTATGTCTTACTTCTCTCAAAAATTAGACCGTGAGATTAATATTCTGGTAGCTACATCCGGTGATACGGGGGGCGCGGTTGCTATGGGCTTTCATAATGTAGAGGGTGTACGCGTGTCTATTCTGTATCCGAAAAACAGGGTGAGTGATCTTCAGGAGAAACAGCTCACTACGCTTGGCGGAAATATTCAGGCGTTTGAAGTAGATGGCTCTTTCGACGATTGTCAGGCTATTGTAAAAACAGCTTTTCTGGACAGTGAGCTAAACAAAATAGTATCACTATCCTCCGCAAACTCTATCAATATTTTCCGTCTGATACCACAAAGTTTTTATTATATCCGGGCGTATGGCCAGTTAAAACAATTTGGATCACCCTTGGTCTTCTCTACACCCAGCGGAAATTTTGGCAACCTGAGTGCTGGCGTATTAGCACAACGTATGGGTTTACCCGTTCGGAAGTTTATAGCGGCTACGAATCTCAATAATGTAGTGCCTAACTTTCTCTATTCTGGCATATATGAACCTAAAGAGTCGGTAAGCACAATCTCAAATGCTATGGATGTGGGTAATCCAAGCAACTTTGTACGGCTCTGTCACTTGTATGGTAATGACCTGGATACGATTAAGCAAAACATTGAAGGTTATTTTTTCACGGACGAGGAAACGGAGGAAGCCATGCAGCGGATTTATCAACAGTACAATTATGTTGCCTGCCCGCACACGGCTATTGGCATTCGCGGCCTTGATAATTACCTCGATAAAGACACGCAGGTTTGTGGAGTTGCCTTAGCTACCGCTCATCCTTCCAAGTTCAAGCCGCTGGTGGAGTCTATCCTAGGACAACCTGTTGATGTACCAGAGCGCCTTGCCCACCTGGCTAATCGGACCAAACAGGTAATAGCTATTCCGGCAGACTTTCAAGCGTTTAAAGAAAGCCTGCTGCAAACGGTATCTTAGTTGATGATATCACCTCGAAGTAGCCGGAAACGCTTTCTGGCTTCGGCTACGTGAATGCTACCTGGATAATCCTGAAGTAGTTTTTGATAAAGATCCATAGCCGCCGGTTTATCCTTTTTACGCTCCTCTGTAATGGTGGCGTACAGAAATAGAGCATCATCCCCCAGGATATCCTGAGGATAACCAGCTACAATTTTTTTCAGGTCTTCAATGGCCTCATCATAACGTCCCTGCTTCTGGAACGTTTTAGCGCGTAGCCAGATAATTTCATCAACAAGGCTATGGTCCTTGTACTGGATTTGCATTTTATTTAGTGCCTCTATGGCCTGATCTGTTTTATTTTGAAACAGCATCAGGTCAATTGATGCATATTCTTTCATGGCCGCTTCTGTGCTGTCCATTCCGGTGTTATCCACAATAAGCAGGCTGAGCGATTCGGCATCGTTCGCAATCTCGCGGGAGGTTGCCATCTTCAAAATATCCAGTAATTCTTTAGCCAGCACAAACTCACCTTTGTAGTAGTGTAGTTTGGCGTTTTTCAGTTTGGCCTCATAGCCTAACAACTCCTCTTTCTGCGACTTTTCTACTTGCGAGTACAACAATGTGGACTCCCAAGGCTCTCCCATCAGCAGATAAATATCGCCTTTGTCAATTTTACACTTATCCACAAAGTTCTTATCGCCCCGACCCATTTCTATGGCGGTATTCAATGCGGTAAGCGCTGAGTCTTTCTCGTCCAAGTAATAAGCGTACAGGTTAGCGGTGTTGCGTAAGGCCTCCAGTGTTCTCGGGTTTAAGCCAATTTCACGGAGCATTTTCTGGTAATCCCGAATCAGCTTATGTATTTCAGCCTTATCCACCGGGTAGGTGTATTTAACCTGTTCTTCCCGGGCATTGATAACCATCCGGCGAGCGATGGGGTAAAGCTGTCCCTGTGGATAACTAGTAACGATGTACTCAAAGGCATCGGCTGCCGTTTTGTAATCCTTACTGTTCAGCGCCATCTGGCCAAGGTCATATACCCGCGAACCGTTCATCTTCATCCGACGATCCATGGCTTTCTCCTGGATGAGCGCCCTGTTAAAGCGTTGCTTCTGGAGGAGGTACCAGCTTAGCACTTCGTTGTAGGCAAGTACGTTCGGATTTTTCTGTATTTTGTCGTATACCACTTTCTCCAGTAAGGCTTCATCCTTGGAGTTTACTACGGTTTGCAGACTGTTGTAAACCACTTCTTTCTTCTCTCCTTGCTGAAGTACGGTCAGCATCTCCTCGATATACTTTTCGGTTGAACCTGTACTTCGGTATAAGGCCGCTAACTCTTCGCTGTGGGCACTTTCTTCTTTAGCCACAGTTCGGGCTGTTTCATAGGATTTAATCGCCCAGCGGGGTTCTTCTACCTCCTTAAACGCTTCTCCCAAGCGAGCCAGCCTGTCGCCTGACCCTTTTGCATCGGCAAAGGCTGCCGCAAAGGCGTTATAGCTCTTGGTAGTATCAGGCTGGTCTTTCAACAAGTAGCCGGTCAGCACATCATAATACACTTTGTTGTCTTCATCGGACCTGACCTGCTTTTTTAAAAATTTCAGGGCTTCATCTGACTTATTCACCCGCTTGAGACTATTCACATACCGGAACAGGGTTTGCCAGGCCGCGCCCTTCCTGATTTGTTTGCTATACTCCAGGGCAGCTTTTTCAAAGTCGCCGTTCTTGTAATACTCGCCCGCCAGGTCATCGGCGCTTTGAGCAAACACTGTCAGTGAGGTCATCAGCACCAACAGATATGTGAGTATCCCCTTATTCATTTTATAATAAATAATCTTTTTAAACAAAAGCTATTATAAATCATTACCACTGTGGAAATGTGAATACCTCAGTTATCCACCGAAGTTAACATTTAATTGTGGATTAAGTTGCATGCTTATCAACAGTGCTACTTTAGTTATCCACATGCAAGTCGTTGCTGGTTAGCCTATTAACAACTTGTCCACATTTCCCTACTTATTAAATGGTTGAAATGTGGACGAAAATTATGCACGAAACCGGGGCAGGGATAACTTGTTTATTCAACGTTCAGAAACCTCAGTTTATGCTTTTATCCACCACATTAATGTGTGGATAAGTGAATATACTAACTTTAATAAACAATTTGTGGGGATAACTCTCACCCTTATGCACACCCAAGTGCCACTTATCCACAGGGTTGTACACACAAAATTTATATATTTTTTATTTTGAATTGACCTTTTCCGAATACTCCAAATCTACGCCCTCAAATTGAAAATCGGCTTTAGCCTGAATAATGCTGGGGTAATAGATGATAGGTTCAGCTTCTTGTTTCAACTGGTAGTTACCGGTGTCCCACCGCCCGTTGTTGTTACGGTCAATGACGAGCCGCAGTCGGTAGCGACCTGGTCTGACATTGCGGAAGGTGTATGTCTTACTATTAACTTCCCGGCTTATAACTTTCCCGCTTTCATTGACGAGTTCAACGATATAATTAGGAGCATTACTCACAACCTGACCTTTCAACAAACCGAAGTCTTCAGGATTGAGGATTCGGTAGGTGAAAACGGTTTTTTTAAGCGAGTCTTCCAGCACACTCATAAACGCTCCCTCTTCTAACGATATACGAATATCTTTTCGGGCTGAGCTGTTGATCGGGTATGAAAGCATAGACTGCCCGTTGCTCCACTGTATTTTACCTTCGTCAAATTCCTCAGAGGATGTACTATCACTCAGGATGGTAATGAGTTGTTTATTTATCCTACCTACGGGTTTAGTAAACGTGAGGGTCCAGTTAAAGGTTTTTTCAACGGCATCGTTCTGTGGCGGTTCAGAAACGGCGGTAAATGGCTCCGCTTTATCCCGTCGGCTTCGGTCCCGGAAGGAAAGCGTTTGTTTCAAATCTGTTGATGTTCCGATTGAGTCAACCACGGTTAGCACAACACCAATGGTATCCGGAGTGGCCCGGTTCCGAAAGAACTTTATCTGATTAGCCGATGCCAGGATAGATGGAATACTGTCTTCTTTCCGGCGGAAGTTTACCTGGTATCGTTCGATGCCTTTATCCAGCGTAATACCATAACTATCCTGACGTGATTCTGTCCGACTTATCTTTGCCGGGGAATTGTTTTGCGAAAACAGTTGCAGTTCTACACCGTTAATGTTGCCGGTGAGGTTAATACTGTCTTTCAGAAAACCGATTCGTTCGTTCTGTTGATTGAACAGGAAGTTGTTGTTCGCGTCATTGAAGGCTAATAGCTCATAACCGCCCGCTCTGATGTTTTCCATCAGAAAGTTTCCGCTGGTATCTGTCTTGCTATAGTATATAGGTTTCTCTTTTAATGCATTCAAGGTATCACGTACGGCATACAAACCCACCAGCGCGTCGGCGACAACCTTCCCGGTTTTCAGATCGGTAACTTTCCCGCTGACGCTAAGGGAATCCAATTGGGTGCCGGTACTGAAAACCAGTTTCAGATTAGTAGCCGGGTTCCGTTCCGTAGCGTCTTTAATAGCGTCAGTGAAGCTTACCGTATAGGTAGTATTGTCTTTAAACGGCTCATTGAATTTCAGGTAAACACTCGTTGGCCGGATCTTGTAATTAAAGGTTAATCCTGTCCCTGGCGTAACAATGACTTTCTGCGGCAGATTTTCTACCGAAATATATTCGTTAAAGAAGAGTTCAATCTCCCTACCTTTAAAATTTGTCTGTTTGCTTTCGGGAATACTTTTCAGCAGAACAGGTGCCAGTGAGTCTTTCTTTCCTCCAGGCGGCTGAGCCACCTGAGCACACTGATTAAAAAGAACAGGAAGACAAATCAGAAGCAGCAGATACCAGATTGGCCTAATAGAAAAACGTACTTGTGGACTATCACTGGCGTTGAAAGACATAGGTTAAGCTCGAATAGTTACCGGTGCGCCGGGCGTGAAAATTTGATTTTAATCCGTTGATGACACTTTCTGCGTAATTAGTTTTCCCATCCCGGTTTTTAGTGCTGAGCATAGCGATGTAAAAGGAGTCGAACAGCATAGGCCGTCGACCTACTTCGTTGAAGCCATTTTTCTCCACCAATTTTCGCAAGGTTGTTGGTGAGAAATGATAAAGATGGCGTGGTACATCGTAGGCGGCCCACCATTTCATGTAATGTTCCGCATCCCAGGATTGGCAATTGGGTACGGCAATGATGAGTGTTCCACCTGGCCGGAGCAGACTGTGTATCTGTTTTAACGACTCATTGACCAGTGGAATATGCTCCAGTACATGCCACATGGTGATGACATCAAACGGTGGCCGAACCTCTATCTGATGGACGTTTTCTTTGATGTGTTTTTGCAGGCGCTTTTCCGCAATGGCCTGAGCGTCCGGGTCCGGTTCTACGCCACTTACCTCCCACCCTGCTGCCTGGCATTGTTCCAAAAAGCTGCCGGTTCCACACCCAACATCAAGCATGGAACCTTTGCCTTTATTGACTTCGTCAATCAAATTAACCTTTTGCCGGAGCGTGTACGTCCGGACCGTGCGGTACAGTTGATCGATCAGCCCGGTGTTACCATCCGTATGAGAGATGTAATCCTGCGACTTATAATAATGGCCGATTGAGACAACATCCGGTCTGGGATTGGTTAGCAACAGTGTGCAAGTACTGCACTGTTGAATCTGGAATTGCTGGTTACTTACCAGGTAATCCTGGCAGGTAATATAATTGGTGAAGATTTGGTTTCCGCAAGCCGGACACTCATTAACGATTTCAAGGCTCATTGATTATCGGCCTAAGTAGACTAACAATACAGAAATATCGGAAGGACTAACGCCACTGATTCGGGTGGCTTGTCCGATGGTACCGGGCCGTTGCCGTTTCAATTTCTCCCGTCCCTCATGCGACAAAGCTTTCAGCCGGTCGTAGTCGAACGACGGGTGAATTTCCAATCCTTCCCACCGCGACAGTTTATCGGCATTAATTCGTTCCCGGTTCAGGTAGTCCTCATATTTTATTTCTATAACGGCCTGCTCAATGGCTTCGGTATGTTGTATCGGCAGGTCAGAAGTTAATCTCAGAAGGGTTTGTGCCTCGTCCAGGCCAATCTCTGGCCGCTTCAGCAGGGATAATAGCGTGCTTTTTTCGCGTAATGGTGTACTACCTTTTTCCTCTAGCCAGCTATTAATATCTTCTGGTTTCACTTTCGTTTCTTTTAGCCCTTGCAGTAAGCGGGCGGTATCTTCCTTCTTCTGTTGGAGCTTTGCCATTCTCTCTTCAGTGGCTAATCCGATTTTATATCCCCGCTCAGTTAACCGGATATCGGCGTTATCTTGACGCAGTAGTGTCCGGTATTCCGCTCTTGAGGTAAACATACGGTATGGCTCTTCAGTACCTTTGGTAGTCAGGTCGTCGATGAGTACGCCAATATATCCTTCAGAACGCTTGATTATAAATTCCTCTTTTTCGTGGACATTGTTGTGGGCGTTTATACCGGCAATTAGACCCTGACTTGCTGCTTCTTCGTATCCGGTAGTGCCATTGATCTGGCCGGCAAAGAATAGATTACCTACCAGCTGCGTTTCCAGCGTAAGCTTTAGTTGCGTAGGCGGGAAGAAATCATACTCGACAGCGTAGCCGGGACGGAACATTTTCGCATTCTCAAAGCCCCGTATTTTAGTGAGTGCCTTATACTGAACGTCTTCTGGCAAAGAGGTAGAAAAACCATTCACATATACTTCAACGGTCTCCCACCCTTCTGGTTCTACGAAAATCTGGTGACGGTCTTTGTCGGCAAAACGATTGATTTTATCTTCTATGGATGGGCAGTAGCGTGGTCCTAAGCCTTTGATTCGGCCCGTGAACATAGGCGATTTTTCAAAACCTTCCCGCAGTACTTCGTGCACATCTTCGCTGGTATAGGTAATCCAGCAGCTCCGTTGTTTGTCGAGCGGCCTTGTGTCGAGATACGAAAACTTACCTGGATTCTCGTCGCCCGGTTGTTCTTCCATAACAGCGTAGTTCAGGCTACGACCGTCGATACGGGGTGGAGTTCCGGTTTTCATCCGGCCCGATTCAAAGCCCAGACTAATGAGTTGTTGGGTTAAACCGGTAGCGGCCCGTTCGGCGGTGCGACCCCCACCGAATACCTTCTCGCCAATAAATATTTTTCCGTTCAGAAAGGTGCCATTGGTGAGCACAACTGCCTTGGCACTAATTTCCATGCCCATGGATGTTTTAACCCCATACGCACGGCCGTCTTTGACGATAACCTCGCTCACGGTATCCTGCCAGAAATCTATATTGGGGGTTTGTTCCAAAGTATTGCGCCACTCCTGCGCGAAAACCATGCGGTCGCTTTGGCAGCGGGGACTCCACATAGCTGGACCTTTGGAGCGATTGAGCATGCGGAACTGGATCATGCTCTTGTCGCTGATGATGCCCGACTGTCCGCCAAGTGCATCAATCTCTCTTACTATTTGTCCTTTGGCTACTCCGCCCATCGCCGGGTTGCAGGACATCTGGGCGATGGTTTGCATATTCATAGTAATGAGCAGGACCTTTGAGCCCATGTTAGCCGCAGCTGTTGCCGCTTCACAACCGGCGTGTCCTGCTCCTACTATTATAACATCGTATGTTGCGAACATTTTTGACGATTTTTGAAAAATGTTTCACGTGGAAACTTTTACAAAAATGTCGAAAATTGATAAAAGGTTCGTGTGTTTTAAGGAAATATGCTAAAACGAACCAATCGACTACTGAGTAACTTTTTGCAGGTACTTATTAGCTTCCTTTTTATAATACTGATTAAAGGAAGGATTAACAGTACGTAGTACCTCGGTTTGCTTTGACTGCTGAGGCACCAAACTATCCAGATAAGACGGATTGCTACGTTCCTGACTTTTCGCAGCTTCTGCCTGACGTTTCGGATCTTCTTCCTGTTGCTTAATAGCCTTTTCGGATTCCAATAGACGAATCATAATTTCGCTCTGACGATTTAACGTATTCTGATTGATTCGCTTATTCACCAAATCGGTTTCGGTTTCATCCATTTTCTCCTGAAGCTCTTTTAACTGATTACCGAGCTGCTTACCTAATTCGGTTCCCTTGCTCTGCTCTTCAATTTCTTTAAGCATTTTCCGAATCATGGCCTGCTCAGCGGCAAGACGGGAAAGTTCTTCGGACATACCCCGTCCTCCTTTTCCACTTTGCTGCAACTGCTTCATCCGCTCATTTACTTCCTTTTGCATTTGGCCCATACTCATAGATGGCTGCTGCCCCTTTTTGTTGCCTTTACTTTTACCGGGCATGGCCATCGAATTCATTTGAGCCTGCATATTCTTTAACACATCACTAAGCATCAACGACAGGTTATTAATTGACGTCATGGCAAACTGTTGCCGACCAGTAGCCGGACCAAAACGACGCTCTTTCAGTTGCTGAACACTCTGATCCATGTAGTATTTCATGTCTGTCAGTTCACGCGTAACGAACGACTGAATCTGAACCACACGACTGGCGAGGGCATTCAGACTATCTTCTATAATCTTAGCATCGTCCTGAAGTTTTAGCTGCTCCTGAGAAAGTTTGGTTACCCGGGGGTCTTGTGAGTTGATACCCCTAAAGTCTTTCATTACTTTCTCCTGCGAGAAAGAAAGTGATATCAGGTTCTCCAGCAAGGCACGGAGATCATCAATATTCTCCTGAAGTTCCTGCGCTTCTGCATTGGCCATGGATTCGGCCAGCTTCTGGCTCATTTTCTTCATGGCCTTTGATGTCTTGCTTTGAGAATCCGATGCTTTATTATTTTGTTTCTGATCCAAGTTTTTTTGAGATTCTTTCATCTGCTCCTGAATCTCCTTTTGGGTGTCCTCCTGAGTATCTGGCTTTGTCAGATCTTCTTTTTCAGCATCCTTCTCTAATTCTTTTAACTGCTCAGAGATTTTATTAAAATCCTCCGTCGCTTTCTCCTGCTGATTTTTCAGGTCCTCCTGCTTCTTGCTGTCTTCGGCATTCTTATTCTGTTCCGCTTCTTTCGCTAATTGTTCCTGCTTTTCAGCCTGTTTCTCCAGATTTTCAGCAATGTTATTCAGCTTCTGTTCCATTTGAATCTGCTTAAACATCTTAAGGGCTCGCTCCAAGTCCTTTTCAAAATTGCGCTCTTTGCGGCTCAGTCGGTCCAGCAATTCAGAAGCTTTCTCGTCCTGTTTCTTCTCTAAGAGGGATTTCAATTCCTCAAAAAGCTTTTTAGATTCGGGATCGAGCAACTCATTAAAGAGCTTCTGTAGCTGTTGTATTTTTTCCTGAATCTTGTTGTTTTCAGAAAAGCGATTCTGAATATCATTCGTTTGTTTAAACTGTTCCTGCAGCTTCTGTATCTCCTGCATTAGCTCTTCACGCTTCTTCAAGACATCGGCTAATTGCTTTTTGTCCTGGAAGTCGGTGCTCTTTTTAGTGCGCAGACGCTCTTCGATGCTGTTCAGGTCCTTCTTGATGCCCTGCGTTTTATTGAGTGCATTTTCCATCTGCTGCTCTGCCTTCTGAGCGGATTGGTCAATCTGCTTCTGCACTTCTTCAGGTGACGGTACCGTGAAGTTAAGCTGAGCCGTCCGGGTAGATTTCGGGCCGTTGATACCGTCGTTGTCCCATACCTGCAGATAATACTCCACCCGATCATTGACCTGAAGTTTCAAACTATCCAAAGCCCATCCAAAGGAGTAATTCTGTGACAGAGAGCTGCGGTTGATAGCTATGTCACGGGTAATCGTATTAGGTTTTTCCTTGCCCTCCCGTGTTACATTCGCCACCAGCCGAAGGCGGGTAAAGCCATAATCATCGTTGATCGAGCCACCCAGAACAATATAATTATACGTAACTGTGTCCTGCTGTTTTTCAACTGTGATCTGTGGAAAGCGATCGGGAATTACCTGAATATTATACCGCAGGTTAGAGTTATTGCTGGCATACTTATTAGCCAGGTCAACCGAATAGTTAATGTTCTGGTTAATCTGCCGGGTCAGGGAGAAGGCGTTATTTTCTACCTTCCGAGCTACCCCAATGCTGCTTCCAGGATGGAAACGGAGCAGCAGAGAATCGGTATGATCAGCCGTAAAGTTCCACGTGACAACTGTACCCTGGGGTACCAGCAGGTTCCCTACATTGGATAATTGCTCTGCCGGTTTATTGAGGTAAGCCGGGTAGGTAAGCTTTACGTCAAAAGCCAGGACGGAGGGCCGGTCGATTAAGCCGATGGTGTATTTCGTGGATTTATAACCCGAAGCTTCCAGTGTGAAGTCTATATCCCGCTGAACGTTATCGAATGTATAGGCAAAATTATTTCCCTTCGTATTCTCCAGTTTAAAGCGGGTTCCATCAACTACCAGGTACACAGTTTGCGGAATCACTTCTCCGGTAAGCTGTACATCCAACTTAAAATCCTCATTACGGTAAGCCTGCAGCTTTTCATTATTGACCACAAACCGGAAAGGAGCTTCCTCTACAAACTCCCGATCATACTGAACAATTCGAGTTGAGGTGTTAGTAAAAAACGACGGGTTGAATAATAGAATAAACAGAATTAACGCTACCGGTAACATTACGTATTTGAGGAAACGACGGTTTCTGCTTAATTCAATCGCATTCGCAAAGCGATTGATCAGCAACTGCTGCGACCGTTGGTTCAAGCTGGCGTTGAGTAGTTCACCTTCATAGGCTGAAAGGTGCTTAAGCTGTAGCGTGTTAACCAGCTTATCGCCTACTTCCGGAAAAAAGCCCCCAATCTGCCGGGCGGCTTCCTCATCTGACAGAGGTTTTCGGAGACCATATAAACTCATTACTGGTTGCACCAGCCAATAGTACGCTCCTCCTGCTATGAAGAGTAAAAAACCGAAAAAGAAAGTCGCTCGAATTGGTGTACTAAACCGGCCGAAAAACTCAGCGGTGTTGATAAGCAGATAAAGCGAAAACACAAGAGCCAGAAACATAAGGCTACCTTTGACAAGCTGGTTCAGAAAGTAGCGCTTCTTATACTCCTCAATCCGCTGCAGGAGCGTAACGTACGAGTTGGTAGCTTTCATGGTATGAGTATGGGATGTATAACTTCAAAAGAAAATGAGATGGATAGATTACTGAATTTGCTGTGATGCAAAATATTTAATCACATATACCTTCAGCATATCTTCCTGAGCCAGCAAATCGGCGTGGGGGACAGGACGCACTAATTGCCACTGTGGCCAGCCATCGGGGTCTGTTCCGACCTGCTGGTAGTATCCTCCAAGACTTAAAACTTTACAGACGGCGATGTGCATCAAATCCTGCTTTTGCTCTTTTGTAAAGTGACGTGGGCCTTTGCCCAGCTCCTGAACGCCAATTAGAAATAAGACACCGTTGAGGTCAGCGGGCCGTTTACCGATTACCTGCTGAAGATGGGCCATCAGTTGTTCCCATTCTTTATCTATCTTTACCTGCTCTTCTGACTCCATTCGCACCTATCCAATCTATAGCTAAGTTACACTATTTAAGTCAATAACGATGGAGACCCTACTTCAGTTTATCAAAAGGGCCTGTAATAATTTTGTAGACCTCCTGTACCCGGTTTCCTGCCTGGGATGTAGCGAGAACCTGACCCCAAACGAAGAGATTCTGTGTGTTCAATGCCGGGTTAAATTACCTGTAACGGACCTGACAAAGACAAGTTCTTCGGGCGTAGCGTTGCAATTTGCCGGCAAAGTACCGCTCGATTTTGCGTACTCTTACCTGGTATTTTCCAAGAAGGGGATCGTTCAGCGGCTAATTCACCAGATTAAATACAAGGGGCAAAAAGAAGCGGGCGCGGTTTTAGGCCGCTGGTTTGGTTACGAGCTTAAAGAAAAGTGTCAGGATATAGCGGAGGCAAATCTCCTCATTGGCGTTCCCCTGCACCCTGTTAGAGAACGGCAGCGCGGTTTCAACCAGAGTGAATGGATTGCCAAGGGATTATCAGAAGCACTAAAGATACCCGTAAATACTACGGCTTTAAAGCGCACCCGGTTTGAAGCATCCCAAACCAGGAAAGGCAAGGGTGCACGCTGGGAGAACGTCAAGGATGTCTTTGCCATCGCCGATGCCGAGTCAATACAGGGCAAGCGAGTGATCTTGATTGATGATGTCTTGACTACCGGAGCGACTTTAGAAGCCTGTGCCAGTCAACTCCTGAAGGCTGGTTGTGCGTCGGTAGGGGTATTAACGTTAGCGGCCGCCCGGTAAACCGAACGGCCGCTAGTGCAATAAGTCTGTCGGATATTCTCTTACCGATTCCGGCCACCAGCAATCATAGCGCAACGGAAACCGATCGTAGCCGTAGCTGAATCCTGATCCATGAAGCGACGTGTTCCCGGCGATAACCAGTAGGCTACATCAGCCCATGAACCACCTTTGTAAACGCGAACCTTATCGTCAATGGCTGAGTTATTACCCTTCTTGTCATAATTCTTTGCATCATCCATATAACCATTCCGGCGGATCGGGTTCAGGTCGCTAACATCCATGTGTGACAGCGGACGATATACGTCATAAACCCACTCGTTTACGTTACCGGCCATGTTGTATAGCCCAAAGTCATTAGGCGGATATTCGTAAATCTCAGAGGTAATAATAGCTTTATCGTTAGCGCGGCCAGCGATACCTGCGTAGTCACCACGTCCCCGCTTAAAGTTGGCAAGCATCTGGCCCTGTTTACGGCCTTTCTTGGGGTTCCGGACAGAAGAGCCGTCCCATGGATAAATGCGCTGGTTAGCCTGGTTCTCGTCAAGGTACTGAGTTCCGATAAGGGCTTTGGCGGCATATTCCCATTCCGCTTCGGTTGGAAGGCGATAATCAGGAAGAATAAGACCGCTTTCGAGACCTAATTTGGGCTGACCACCTCCGGCGCTGTCCGACATGGCAACTGTCTCAGCCTGCTTTGACTTACGCTTCAGGGAGAACCCTTTTTTCTTACTACCACCGGCAGTGCCGTTTTTAGACAGGTCAGCGTTAATAGCTGCAGTCCGCCAGGCAGCATAATCAGTCGCCTGAACCCAGGATACACCGACTACCGGATAATATCGGAAGGCAGGATAACGCAAATACTGGGTTACATAAGAATCGTTAAACGACAGCGGGTTTGCCCACACGGTAGTGTCCGGCAGCGCTGATTTTACAAACTCCTCTGAAGAATCACGCGTAATAGCGTTCAGGTACTCCAGATAGTGAATGTTGGCAATTTCCGTTTCATCCATATAGAAAGACTGGATGCTGACGGTACGCTCGCGGTTGTCGCGCGAGTTAACTACATCCTCCTCCAGAGAGCCCATTGTGAAGCGTCCGCCCTCAATGAAGACGAGGTTCGGACCTACCGGCTGACCTTTGAATTTGGATACCTGAAAGCCATCTTTTTCATTATAGGCTATACCAGTCGCCGTACTCTTCTTACCAGGCTTCACACTGGTCGGGTGCTTTGATTTACAGGCAGCAAGCGCTACTACTGCTAAAAGCACGTAAGCCATCTGTTGCAGGTGATACTTCTTGATCATTGCTTTTTGTGTACAAAAAATTCCAAGGTAGTAAAGTTAGCTCAAGTCCGTCAGTTTACCCAAAATTCTGTCCAGTTCATCGACAGAATTAATGTCAGAGTGGGTAAATATCAAACGGCTTTTTGTCTCTTTTAGTGAACATTTAGACGGATGTTTTTTGATATAGTCAATTAACCGCCCAAATAATTCTGATTTGAAGAACGCATCGTTCTCCGAAGAAACGAAGGTTCCTTTCATTATATTATTTTTTAACGTCAATTTTTCGAAATGTAACTGCTCTGCTTTCCAGCGTACATTGACCATTTCGATGAGGTTCTCAACCTCCCCGGGCATTGGCCCGAACCGGTCGATAATTTCCTGCCGCAATTGCTCCAGTTCAGTCGTGTTCTGAATATTGTCCAACCGAGTGTAAAGCGACAGCCGTTCGGATATATTAGCAACGTACCTTTCGGGAATAACTACATTCAGGTCCGTCTCTATAACGGTATCCGGTAACGCAGGCTTAATATCGTCGGCTTTGGGCGCAAAAATGTCTTTAAACTCATTTTCGCGTAACTCCTGAACAGCTTCATCCAGAATCTTGTGGTACATTTCGTAGCCCAGATCGTTGACAAAACCACTCTGTTCAGCACCCAATAGGTTGCCGGCCCCCCGAATATCTAAATCACGCATGGCAATCTTGAAGCCTTCACCCAGGTCAGAGAAGTCTTCGAGTGTTTGCAACCGCTTACGGGCGTCAGAGCTGAGACCGGAGGCTGGTGGGGTTAAGAGGTAACAAAAGGCTTTCTTATTAGAACGCCCTACCCTACCCCGCATCTGGTGTAGGTCAGATAAGCCAAAGTTCTGCGCCTGGTTGATGATGATAGTGTTGGCGTTGGGAATATCCAGACCCGACTCAATGATGTTCGTTGATACCAGTACATCATATTCTCCTTCGATAAACAAGGTCATGATTTTCTCCAGCTTATCGCCTTCCATCTGACCATGCGCTACCGCAACGCGGGAGTCGGGTACCAACCGTTTAACAATATTGGCGATGGACTCTATATCGCTGATGCGGTTATGCACAAAAAATACCTGACCGCCCCGACGTAATTCGTAACTGATTGCATCGCGTATAATGGTTTCGTCAAACACTTGCACTTCGGTCGTAACTGGCTGACGGTTGGGTGGTGGTGTCGCAATAACGGAAAGGTCACGCGCGCCCATTAGCGAAAAATGCAGTGTACGCGGAATAGGCGTTGCTGTTAACGTAAGAACATCAACCTCTACCCGCATCTCCTTAAGCCGGTCTTTGGTTTTGACACCGAACTTCTGCTCTTCGTCAATGACCAGCAGCCCTAAATTTTTAAATTTTACGTCTTTATTAACGATGCGATGCGTACCAATCAGGATGTTTATTTCGCCAGTAGTGACTTTTCTCAGGATTTCTTTGGTCTGCGTAGGAGTGCGGAAACGACTGATATAGTCAATGGTAACCGGAAAATCAGCCATACGTTCCTTAAACGTTTTGAAATGTTGCATGGCCAGGATTGTGGTTGGTACCAGCACCGCTACCTGCCTGTTGTCCGTAACAGCTTTAAAGGCGGCTCGAATAGCTACCTCTGTTTTGCCGAAGCCTACGTCACCGCAGACCAGCCGGTCCATTGGGTGTGGCTGCTCCATGTCGTCTTTGACGTCATTGGTCGCTTTGGCTTGGTCGGGAGTGTCTTCGTACAGAAATGACGATTCTAATTCAGCCTGCAAGAAGCTATCGCGCGAATAGGCGAAGCCAGGAGCCTGCCGGCGTTTGGCGTAGAGCGAAATCAGTTCTTTAGCAATGTCTTTGACTTGTTTCTTAACGCGGGATTTCTTCAACTCCCACTCCTGCGAACCAAGTTTGCTCATTGTTGGCGGGCCACCCTCTCTGCCGCTGTATTTAGCGATCTTGTGCAAACTGTGGATACTCACCAGCAGAATGTCGTTATCGCGGTAAATGAGCCGTATGGCCTCCTGTTCGCGGCCTCCTACGTCTACTTTCTCCATACCGGCAAACCGGCCAATACCATGGTCGACGTGGGTAACGTAATCGCCCGGCTGGAGCGTCTTCAGTTCGCGTAGTGTGAGGGCTTTTGATTTGCTGAACTTATCGCGGATGCGGTACTTGAAGTATTTATCAAAAATCTGGTGGTCGGTGTAGCAGGCTATCTTGAGCGTGTCATCGATAAAGCCCTCCCGAAGACCAATCTGAACCGTCTGAAACTTGGCAAACGGGTCAATTTCTTCGAAAATAGTACGCAGCCGTTCAAGCTGTTTGAACGACTCAGCGGTGATGATGTTGGTAAAGCCTTTGGTCTGATTATCCGTGAGCGTATCGGCCAAGCGTTTAAAATCCTTATTGAACGAGGGTTGCGGCTTGGATGTGTAGGTCAGCCGATTCTCGGTTTTAAAGTAAAACTTACGCCCAAATTCGATTGATGGTAGTGCCTTGACCTGATTCAGAAAAGCCCGGCGAGTCTCGAATAAGTCCTCCGGGTCAGACACAACCTGAATACCTCCGCTGCCTTCCAGCACAGATGCTAAACTTTTCTCGGCCCGCTCAAAGCTGTTCTCAATAATTTCGAGCGTAAAATCAATATCCTTATACCAGACACAGGCATCTTTTGGAAGGAATTCAAAAAACGGCTCCCGCATTTCCTGAATCAGTTTGGTCTGGATATTCGGGATGATGTTGATAAACTCGACGTGGTCTGTGGATAACTGCGATTCCGGATTGAACGCCCGGATACTCTCCACCTCATCACCAAACAACTCGATGCGGAACGGGAACTCGCTGGCAAAGGAGAACACATCAATAATACCCCCCCGGATGGAGAACTGACCAGCTTCGTACACAAAGTCGGTCTTTTCAAACTCATAGGTCTGGAGCAGTTCTGAAACAAAATTGGATTCTACACGTTCACCCACCCGCACCGTGAAGGTGTTGGCCTGTAGTGAGCGTTTGTTGATTACTTTCTCGGATAGTGCCTCAGGATACGTTACCACCAGCGTACCCTCTTTGGGCGGAGGACTCAACTTGTTAAGGACTTCGGCCCGCATCAGTACGTTGGCATTTTCTACCTCTTCGTACTGATATGGCTTTTTGTACGACATTGGAAACAGCAGCACCTCGCGTTCCAGAATATTCTGGAGATCGTTGAAAAAATAAGCGGCTTCGTCTTTGTCTGTCATTACAAACAAATGCGTACCCCCTGTCTGCCGGTATATGGCCGACGCCAGCATAGCGTCCAGGCTGCCGGCAATTCCCTTAAACTGTAGCCGAAATGGCTCCTTACCCCGCTGTCTGAGTGGCTCCGCCAGCGATTTGACGAAGCTGTCCTCCGTATATAACTGTAAAAACTCCTGGATTTTCAAGGTGAAACAGGTTGTAACTTTTAATGCAAAAAGCCGCAAAGAGAGCTAGTCTCAGCGGCACCTATGGAGAAACTGTGTATGTCGGTATTTGTTCCTGACAGGAGTGAAGTTCTTAGGAAAAGAGTTCAGCCGGCCGAATCAGCCTCGCCGGAGATGTATTCAAAACCTATTTCTTCCTGCTTCAGCAACTCCCGCAGACGCGAACTATCCTCAAAGATAAACACTAATTCTTTGGCAAATACGTCTTCCTCCTCATCGAGCCATTTCCAGTCCTCGGCTGTCGCATCCAGCATGTGAAGCAGGTTGCTTAGCTTGTCTGGATTACGCTCCTGGCTGACAAAGTCTTCCGTGTGGCAGAAGTAAAGAGCCAGTTTGTGGTCCTCAATCCACTCAAGGTCGTTGAGCAGTTCGTCGAGGGAATCCAAATTGAAGCCGAAGTAGTCGGGAAAGTCCAGTACCTCGGCAATATGCTCATAGAATTGGCGCAGGGTTTTTGACTTCTGCCCTTCGATTTTGACGATGGCGAAGTCGGAGAACTTTTTCAGGTCCGCTTCTGACCGGGCAACATAGATATTAACACTCATTTTACTTCGACAAAGCTGTTATAATGGTCTCGGGTATACCAGGCCCGGCCGTCGGAGCCCGTCACCAGCCGCTCGGCACCCCGGTTGCGGCCTTCTCTTTTTGGATTTACATCCCATTCCTGGTAATTAATTCGTCGGCCGGATACGTCCAGGCGGGGCAGGTGATTTTCAAAGTTCCCAAATCGCCGGCCACCCACATAACCTTCCGGAGCACGGTTGTTGGTACGTACATATCGGAGTACCTCGTACACCTTGGCCGGTATATTTCCCTGTCGGTCCTGGTACTTACTTTGCTCCCGGCGCGTTTGGTTTGGCCGGTCCCGGTTCTGTTTCCGGCCAGCGTTATCGTTACGTTCAGTACGGTAGGCAGGCGATTGCTCAGTGGTCTGCGACTGGCAATGACCAAATACAAGCAGTTGGGTAATGACTAAAGCATATTTCAGCCAGCGGCTAACAGAAGCCAGGTTCATAAAAGCAGAGGAACTGATGTAAAAAAGTATTGACAGATTTGTTCGGAACTACTGTTAGTTTAGCGAAAACAGCGGGATTCGGGCTGAGATGACATTGTTAAACAACAGCTCAGACACGGCCGGTTCCATATAACCGATCAGCGGGAATTCACCAATAATCTCCAGTACTTCAAACTCCGTATCGGCTTTAACCACACACCAAAGCTTTTGCCGGTCCATGGAGAGCGCGTAAGACATAATTTTTCCATCTTCCATCAGCTCGTTGACCTTCAGGCGCTGCTGAGGAATCCTCATTATGAACTCTTCCGGCATCTCGTGCGGAAGGTCAAATTCTACCATGAACTGACTCATACATGTACAGGTTGGTGTCTAACTAATCACCGGCGATCCGGCAATCAATGCATTAACAATTTTTAGTTCGTCTTCGTTAATCGAATGCGGAAAATTCGGGTAGAGCTTCGCCGTTACGGTTGCTTCCATCTGCCGGAATACCCCTTCCGACTCCAGCACCCGCTGTTTGGGTATGTGCGGGTCTATATCGCTGCAGCCCAGAAATACGGGTGCTCCTTCAAACGAACCCTCGTACAGGCGCGGGGTACCTTCAGGGCCAATCAAACCGCCACTCAGCCCAAAAACGCCACCGTATGGCATTGGATTTCGGGCGACAAACTCCAGGGCCAGACAGGCCCCCTGCGAGAACCCCAGCCAATAAATCTGCGGAGCCTTGAAATTGTAGTCTGACTGCATCCGGGCCCGAGTGCTGGTTAATACCTGCAAAGCCGACGACAGATAGGGTTCATTCTCCTCCATCGGCCGCATGAACGAATACGGATACCAGGTGTTTTGTTTAGCCTGCGGAGCCACAAAGGCAAATTCAGGATCGTCGATATGTTCGGCCAGTGTCAGAATATCACGGGCGCTGCCGCCCCGGCCATGCACCATAATCATTACCTTGGTGGCTTTTTCCAGCGGCTGCCCGGCCGTAAACAGATTATTTGGGTCGTGAATCATGGGTTTATGATTTGTGAAGACGCTGGACGTTAGACTTTAGACGTTGAGAAGTTGATTCGGTATAATATCCTTAACAACTTTTGTTCCGTTACCATCCTAATCTTTTATCGACCGTATGCGCCAAAGGTTAACGCCCAGTGTCTAGTTTTAATGTCTCCCGGCTTACAACTGAATTTTTGGTAAGGCCGATTCAATTTGTGCCCGACGGGGCTCGTACCACTCGGGTAATTTAAGCTCCTGTCCTAAGGCCGCTGCAGGTTCGTCAATGGCAAAGCCCGGCGGGTTGGTAGCAACCTCAAACAAAATACCACCTGGCTCGCGGAAATAGATGCTGTGGAAGTAATTGCGGTCCAGTACCGGCGTTGGACTAAAACCTGCTTCCTGCAGATTTTCCTGAATGGCGATTTGCGTTTCGTCGTTGTCGGTGGCAAAGGCGATATGGTGAACCGATCCGGCTCCCTGTAAGGCCCTTATGTCATTGGGTGAGTGCTGAACATCAATGTACGTGCCAGGACCGCCAATACCGGCAACGAAGCGGAAACGGTCTGCTTCTTCAGCGACGAGTCGGTGCTGCATGGTATCCGTCAGCAGGGCTACCGTTTTATCGACCCGGAATTCGTTTAACGTGGCGCTGTGAAAACCTTTTACAGCATAATCAGCCGGTATTTTACCGTTGTCCCAACTGGGTCTATTGTCCTCGTTGTTCGCTACCAACTCAATACCCATACCGTCGTAGTCTTCAAAACGGAGGTAGGTTTCGTTGAAGCGCTTGTTCGGGCCAGCATAGGGAATGTTATACTCCGCCAGACGGTCCATCCAGTAGCTGAGCGAGGCTGTCGGAACAGAAAAAGCGGTGTAGGTCAACTGTCCCCCACCCTTTCGGCCGCGTGGGATATTACCATACGGAAAAAAAGTCATAATTGAACCCGGACTCCCTGTTTCGTCGCCGTAGTAAAAGTGGTAGACATCCGGGGCGTCAAAGTTTATCGTCTTTTTGACCATCCTCAGACCCAGAACGCCGGTGTAGAAATCGACATTACGCTGAGCGTCACCGGCTAAGGCGGTTACGTGGTGAATTCCATTGATTAGTGTATTCATGGCTTGTGTAAGTTGAAAACCGTTATTACTATTTACGGGAAATTTTATACGTATGCAATTAATGTATATACAATTAATTTACATAAAAAGTTTAAAATTGGTAAGCTTAAAATTAGCGGAGTTCGTAAATTTGCACTGCTAATCTTATTTAAGGGGTGCCCTAATATAACGGGCTGAGATTATACCCATTGAACCTGCACCGGGTAATGCCGGCGAAGGGAACGGTCCGACACGGTCTTAATGGCCGGCGGGAAATTTCATATCTAATCATCATGTAAACCAAAGGATAGGTACAGCCCCTTTACCTGTTCGCGTCACTTTTATCGTATGAAAAAAAGTACGGCCTATCGCTTTGGTGTGGCAGTTGTTCTGTTGCTGTCATGCCTGCCCGCCTGGGCACAAGTTAGTATTTCGGGTACCGTTAAAGAAACCGGAGGCAATGGCTTACCGGGTGCCGCCGTAACAATTGAAGGAACCTACAAAGGGGCCTTCACCGATGCGAACGGGACCTTCAGCTTGTCGAATCTCAAGCCAGGTACCTACCAGCTTCGGGTAGCTCTTTTAGGCTTCGAGCCGGCAGTCAGGACCGTTGATGTTCAGCAGAACACCACGGTTTCCTTTGAATTGCCCAGGAGTGTCGTAGTAGTTGATGAAGTAGTGGTAAGTGCCACCCGCGCCAATCGGAAAACGGGTATTGCCTACAGCGACGTTACCCGCAAAGAATTGAATAAACTAAACCTGGGGCAGGATATTCCGGTACTGCTCAACTTTACGCCATCGCTGGTAGCTACCTCTGACGCCGGTGCGGGTGTTGGTTACACCGGTTTCCGCATCCGGGGCTCCGACGCTACCCGCATTAACGTAACGCTGAACGGCATCCCCTATAACGATGCCGAATCACAGGGAACGTTCTTTGTCAATATGCCGGATTTTGCCTCATCGGTCAGCAGCATTCAGGTTCAGCGGGGTGTGGGTACCTCCACAAACGGAGCCGGTTCGTTTGGGGCTACGGTTAATATTCAGACTAATACGCTGGAGAAGGAACCTTACGCGGAGAGCAATGTATCGGCTGGTTCGTTCGGTACGTTTAGAAGCAACGTAATGGCCGGAACGGGGCTACTCAACAACCACTTCGTGGTCGATGCGCGTCTGTCGAAAATCAGCTCCAATGGCTACATTGACCGGGCGTCGTCAGACCTGAAGTCATATTATTTGTCGGCGGGTTACTATACCAATAAGAGCTTTATCCGGCTAAATGTATTCTCTGGCCAGGAGCGAACCTATCAGGCCTGGGGTGGAGTGCCAGAAGACCTGTTGAAAACAAACCGGACGTACAACCCGTATACCTACGAAAACGAAGTCGATAACTACCAGCAGGACAACTACCAGCTTATTTCGGCGCATGAACTAAGCCGAAACTGGCGGTTAAATGCGTCGCTGTTCTACACCAAAGGTCGCGGTTATTACGAGCAGTTCCGGGAAGCAGACAGATTGAGTCGGTATAATTTGCCGCCCGTTATTCTCGGTAGTGATACCGTCCGGACTACAGATCTCATTCGTCGGCGGTGGCTGGATAATAACTTTTACGGCACCGTTTTTTCGTTTGATTATAACAGTTTCGGCAAGCTGACAGCCAATATCGGGGGGGGCTGGAACCAGTACAACGGCAAACACTTCGGTGAAGTAATCTGGGCGCGGTTTGCCAGCACCGGCAATATCCGGCACCGGTATTACGATAATGACGGTATAAAAACGGATTTAAATATTTACGGCAAGGCCTTTTACCAGTTTACGCCCAAGTTGAATGCCTACGCGGATATGCAGGTGCGGACGGTCGGCTACTCATTTTTGGGGTACGATAATGATTTTCGGAATGTACAACAGGAGGCTAATCTTACCTTCTTTAATCCGAAAACCGGCGTTACCTATACGCTCAACGACCGTAGCAGTATTTATGCCTCATACGGTATAGGCAACCGGGAACCGAATCGAAATGACTATACCCAGTCGACGCCACAGAGTCGTCCGAAAGCTGAAACGCTGTATGACTGGGAAGCCGGTTACAAATTGCAGGCGCAGCGTCTGGCTTTTACCGCCAACCTATACTATATGAAGTACCGGAATGAACTGGTACTAACCGGGCAGATCAATGATGTGGGGGCCTATAACCGGGTGAATATCCCAAACAGTTACCGCGCCGGCATCGAGCTGGAAGCGGGTACTTTGCTGGCACGTCAGCTCCGCTGGAACGTAAATGCTACCTTCAGCCGGAACAAAGTGCAGCGGTTTACCGAATTCCTGGACAATTACGATACCGGTGAGCAGGAGACACGGGTCTATACCAACACCGATATTGCCTTCTCCCCCAACATCATTGCCGGGTCTCAGTTACTCTACACGCCCGTGAAAGGACTAGAACTGAGTTTGTTGTCGAAGTATGTAGGCAAGCAATATCTGGATAACACCTCGAACGAAAGCCGGACCCTGAACTCCTACTTCGTCAATGACATCCGGGTAATTTATACCCTAAAGCCACGCTTCATAAACGAAATTGCCTTTACGCTGCTGCTGAACAACGTGTTCAATGAGCTGTATGAATCTAACGGCTACACATTCAGCTACATTACTGAGGGGCAAGTTGCTACCGAAAACTTCTATTACCCCCAGGCCGGCCGAAACGTTCTGGCAGGAGTGAGAGTGCGGTTTTAAGCGTAACGTACCAACGGTGGTTGGCCATTGCGGCTTTATGCCGTTGGTACATTTGTTATCCAATCGCCTGTTTCAGGTCTTCTATCAAATCCTCAACATCTTCAATGCCCACGCTCAGGCGGATGAGGGTATCTTTCAGTCCGTTCTTTTCCCGTTCTTCTTTCGGGATGCTGGCGTGGGTCATAGAGGCCGGGTGTGTGCAGAGCGATTCTACCCCACCGAGTGATTCGCCGAGCGAAAACACCTCAAAGCTTTCCATAACCTTAACGGCTTCTGGCAGGGAATCACCGTGCAGTTCGAAGGAGACCATACCGCCGAAGCCGCGCATTTGCTTTTTCGCCAGTTCATGACCGGGGTGGGACGCCAGACCGGGGTAGTATACCTGGCTTACTTTCGGGTGGTCCTGAAGGAAGAGGGCTATCTGCATGGCATTTTCGCAGTGGCGCTGCATCCGAACGTGCAGGGTTTTGATACCCCGCAACACCAGAAAACAATCTTGCGGGCCCGGTACGGCTCCGCAGGCGTTCTGGATAAACGCCAGCCGCTGGGCAATGGCATCATCGTTCAGAATGATAGCACCCATCACCGTATCAGAGTGACCGCCGAGGTATTTGGTAACCGAATGCATTACTATATCGGCCCCTAAATCCAGCGGATTTTGCAGGTAGGGCGACGCAAACGTGTTATCCACAACCAGCAGCACATTCGAGTGCTGTTTAGTGATGGCGGCAATAGCGGGAATATCCACAATGCGGAGCAGCGGATTGGTCGGCGTTTCAATCCAGACCATCCGGGTTGCCGGGGTAATGGCTTCCAGCAGATTGGCCGGATTATCTAGACCGACAAACTTGAACTTCAGCCCAAACTCCTGAAATACCCGGACCATAATCCGGTAGGTACCGCCGTAGAGGTCGCTGCTGGCAATGATCTCGTCGCCGGGTTTGAACAGCTTCAGAATGGCATCGGTAGCGCCGAGGCCGGAAGCGTAGCAAAGGCCATGGTTGCCGTTTTCAAGAGCAGCCAGATTATCCTGCAGCACATTACGGGTCGGGTTCTGGGTACGGGCGTATTCGTAGCCTTTGTGTTTGCCTGGCGACTCCTGTACGTACGTAGATGTCTGATAAATAGGCGTCATAATAGCGCCCGTGGTAGGGTCCGGTGCAATACCGGCATGGATGGCTTTGGTTCCGAATTTCATGCCCGAATGTACTATGGTTCTGGTAAAACTGGCTAGCCGTAGGCTCAATACCTCGTTCGGGAAGTAAGATAACCCTGCCTGGTGAAGCGCATAAAAAGGGTTGCTGCTACCGGTATCCTTGGTAATTTTGCGGCATGGAAGAATTTTTTATTTATCTCGGACTAGGCTTTGACCAT
This sequence comes from Nibrella saemangeumensis, assembly GCF_039541915.1. Taxonomy (NCBI): domain Bacteria; kingdom Pseudomonadati; phylum Bacteroidota; class Cytophagia; order Cytophagales; family Spirosomataceae; genus Nibrella; species Nibrella saemangeumensis. Next base: position 111,320 of record NZ_BAABHD010000028.1, on the reverse strand, counting down.
ATTACAGATCCCCGAGGCTACGACCATATCCTGTTTGTGATTGCCCTGTGTGCCGTTTTTACCATCCGGCAGTGGCGAAAGGTACTGATTCTGGTAACCGCCTTCACCGTCGGTCACTCCATTACCCTGGCCCTGGCTACCTTACAGCTAATTGAGTATGATAGTGGACTAATTGAACTGCTCATTCCGATAACGATTCTAATTACTGCAATCTCTAACTTCTTCTACCGGAAAGCAGACAACCGGTTTACGGTACGGGAAACTAAGCCTCTTTTACGCTACGTATTAGCCCTGATTTTTGGTCTGATTCACGGTATGGGGTTCTCTAATTACCTGCGCAGTTTGCTCGGGAAGGAGACTAGTATCGTGCAACCGCTGCTGGCGTTTAACATTGGCCTGGAAATAGGTCAGCTCTTTATTGTTGGATTAATTCTTATTCTGGCTTTTGTGGCTATTGAACGGCTGCGGGTTCGAAAGCACGACTGGAATCTGGTTGTATCCGGTATTATGGCGGGTATGGCGCTATCCCTGATTATTGAGAATGAATACCTGGCTAATCTGTTTGGCTAGTGGTGCCGTTTAGCATATAATCTTCTGATTTTTCGTAAATTTGCTCTTTACTTTAATTAACCTAACCACAAGAAATGAGAAAACTGTTGCCGGCGCTCGCGCTGGTGGTTGTGGGTCTGTCTGCACAGGCTCAGGTACCGTCCACTTCACCAACATACAATGCTAATACTCGTTTTGAGCAGCTAGGGCCTGTATTACCTACGCCCAACACGTTTCGAACCGCGTCGGGAGCACCCGGCCGGGATTACTTTCAGCAACGTGCCGATTATGACATCAAGGCAGAACTGGACGACGCCAAGCAGCGGATCACTGGTTCCGAGACCATTACTTACTTCAATCGGTCCCCGGATGCGCTACGGTATCTGTGGCTGCAACTGGACCAGAATTTGTTCACCGAAAACTCCGACGGCAACAGCAGCCGTACCGGCGGTCTGGACCCGCAGCGGGGCGCTACCCTGAACCAGTTAAGTGCCGGAGCCTCACTGGCTGCCAAAGATTACGGATATAAGATTACATCTGTACGCGATAAGGCGGGTAAGGCGCTACGCTACACTATCAATCAGACAATGATGCGCGTAGACCTGCCGCAGCCCCTGGCACCGGGACAGACCATATCTTTTTCGGTTGACTGGAATTTTAACATCGTAGACGCTAAGGCAACCCGCGCCCGAAGTGGGTACGAGTATTTCCCACAGGATGGTAATTATCTGTATGAAATAGCGCAGTGGTTTCCGCGCATGGCCGTGTATGATGATGTTACCGGCTGGCAGAATAAGCAGTTTTTGGGCCAGGGTGAGTTTACGCTTGTTTTTGGCAATTACCGGGTAGCGCTGACCGTTCCCGGCGACCATATCGTAGCGGCTACGGGCGAGTTGCAAAACCCGCAGCAAGTGCTGACAGCTGCGCAGCAGAAACGGCTCAACCAGGCGAAGACCGGTAAAACCCCAACGCTCATCGTCACCCAGGCAGAGGCCGAAGTGGCCGAGAAAGGTAAACCGACCGGTAAAAAGACTTGGGTTTACAAAGCCGACAACGTGCGGGATTTTGCCTTTGCCAGCAGCCGCAAGTTTATCTGGGATGCTATGCAACCGGAGGTAGAAGGTAAGCGTGTATGGGCGATGTCCTACTATCCGAAAGAGGCTAATCCGCTCTGGGGACAGTACTCGACACGACTGGTTGCTCACACGCTGGAGTCCTACTCTCGCCGGACGTTTGCCTATCCGTACCCGGTGGCTATATCCGTTCATGGGCCGGTAGGTGGCATGGAGTACCCGATGATTTGCTTCAATGGTGCCCGTCCGGAGCCGGATGGGACATACCCTGAAAGCACCAAGAACTTCCTGATACTGGTGGTTATCCATGAAGTGGGCCACAACTTCTTCCCCATGATCGTCAACTCCGACGAGCGGCAGTGGTCCTGGATGGATGAAGGGTTAAATAGTTTTCTGGAAGGGCTTGCCTGTCTGGAATGGGATCCGGATTTTCCGGCTGAGGGTATATCGCCACAAGGGATTGTCCCGTACATGAGGACGGACCCGACACAGCAGGTTCCTATCATGAGCAGCTCGGACAATATTATGGCTTTTGGTCCGAATGCCTATAGCAAACCGGCTACGGGTTTGAACATCCTGCGGGAGACGGTGATGGGTCGGGAGCTGTTCGACTACGCCTTTAAAGAATATTCCCGGCGCTGGATGTTTAAGCACCCGACGCCGGCGGACTTCTTCCGGACGATGGAAGATGCCTCCGGGGTGGACCTGGACTGGTTCTGGAAAGGCTGGTTCTATGGCGTGGAAGCCGTCGATCAGGATCTGCTCGAAGTCAAATGGTTCCAGCTCAACAGCCGCAATCCCGAAGTGGTCAAAGCCGAAGCCCGGGCCGAAGCCCAGCGCCGGGCCAACACCATCAGCAAGCAGCGCGATGCAGCCACCCGCAACCAGACCGTGGTGGCGCAGGACTCCACCATGCGTGACTTCTATAACCGCTATGATCCCTATGCCGTCACCGATGCGGATCGTAAGCAGTACCAGGATTACCTCAACACCCTGACGGCTGAGGAGCGCAAGCTGCTGGAGAGCAAGAACAACTTCTACACGCTGACGGTGAAGAACAAGGGTGGTCTGGTGATGCCGGTGATAGTGCGCATGGAGTTCGAGGATGGTACCGACTCGGTAGCACGTTTTCCAGCTGAGATCTGGCGCTTCAACGATCAGCAGCTGCAGAAGGTGATCGCCACCGACAAGAAGGTGGTGCAGTGGACGCTGGACCCCTACTCAGAGATTGCTGACATCGAGACGGAGAACAACAGCTTCCCACGGAAGGCCGAGCCGAGTCGGTTGCAGTTGTTCAAGCAGCAGCGTCAGGGTCGACCGCAGAACCCCATGCAGCAGCAGCGGCAGGGCACTGCCCCCCCCGCTACCCAGGGTAGTGGCCGAAACTAAGGAATTAGCTCGTATCTATTTGCTTACCAGGTAATCAACAATTTATAACCCAACTATGAGAACAAAACTGCTGGTGATAGGGCTGGCATTGCTGAGTCTGGTCGCGCAGGCCCAGGTTCCCTCCCCTTCCCCTACGTATAACGCCAATGAGCGTTTTGAACAGCTTGGGCCTATGCTGCCTACGCCGAATACCTTCCGGACGGCAGCCGGTGCACCCGGCCGGGACTATTTCCAGAACCGGGCCGACTACGATATTAAAGTAGAACTTGATGACGCCAACCAGCGGATTATCGGCTCCGAGACAGTGACGTACTTCAATAACTCATCGGATGAACTTCGGTATATCTGGCTGCAACTGGACCAGAATCTGTTCAAGAATGATGCAGTAGGCGCTTTGTCCCGCACCGGTAGTGTAAATGAGAACGGTATGTCAATTGGAGCCATTCAGGCCTTGAATACCGGACGTGGTGCTACGCTGGATAAGGAGAAGAAATATGGCTACAACATCACGAAGGTAACGGATAAAGTCGGTAAGGCGCTGCGCTATACAATCAACAACACGATGATGCGCATTGACCTGCCGGCACCCCTGAAGCCGGGTCAGAACTATGCGTTTAATATTGACTGGAGTTACTACGTTACGGAGTACTACGGCCGCTCGGGCTATGAGTTTTTTGCAAAAGATGGTAACTATAACTACTTCATTGCCCACTGGTTCCCGCGTCTGGCGGCTTATGACGATGTCAGCGGCTGGCAGAACAAGCAATTTCTGGGTGGCAGTGAATTTACACTGATCTTCGGTAACTACCGCGTAGCTATTACCGTGCCCAACGATCACGTAGTAGCGGCAACCGGTGAGTGCCAGAACTACAAGCAGGTACTGACCGCTACCCAGCAGAAGCGCATGGATCAGGCCAGCCGGTCTAAGACGCCAGTGGTGATTGTGACGCAGGCGGAAGCCGAAGCCGCCGAGAAAGGCAAGCCGACGGGCAAAAAGACCTGGATCTACAAAGCCGACAACGTACGGGATTTTGCCTTTGCCAGCAGCCGCAAGTTTATCTGGGATGCCATGCAGACAGATGTGTATGGCAACGGCCGCAAGATCTGGAGTATGTCTTACTACCCGAAAGAAGGGAATCCGCTGTGGGGGCAGTACTCAACCCGCGCCGTTGAGCATACCCTGCGTTCCTATGGTAATCGCACGTTTGAATATCCGTATCCCGTAGCCATCTCGTGTCATTCGGTACCGGGTGGCGGTATGGAGTACCCAATGATCAGCTTCAACGGAGGCCGTCCGGAGCCGGATGGTACCTATTCCGAGCAGGTCAAGGCGGGTATGATTGGCGTAATCATCCACGAAGTAGGGCATAACTTCTTCCCCATGATTGTCAACTCCGATGAGCGGCAGTGGACCTGGATGGATGAGGGATTGAATACGTTCTGCCAGTACCTGGCCGAGAAAGAGTGGGATTACAACTTCCCAACCCGCCGGGGTGAGCCGCAGCAGATCGTCGACTATATGAAAGCCGATAAATCAATGCTGGTCCCAATTATGACCTCGGGCGAAAACGTCATCCTGCTCGGGCCAAACGCGTATGCCAAGCCGGCAACCGCCTTGAATATCCTGCGGGAGACAGTAATGGGCCGGGAACTGTTCGACTACGCCTTTAAAGAGTACGCTCGTCGTTGGGCTTTTAAAACACCAACACCGGCGGACTTTTTCCGGACGATGGAAGATGCCTCCGGGGTGGACCTGGACTGGTTCTGGAAAGGCTGGTTCTATGGCGTCGAACCCGTCGATCAGGATCTGCTCGAAGTCAAATGGTTCCAGCTCAACAGCCGCAACCCCGAAGTGGTCAAAGCCGAAGCCCGGGCCGAAGCCCAGCGCCGGGCCAACACCATCAGCAAGCAGCGCGATGCAGCCACCCGCAACCAGACCGTAGTGGCGCAGGACTCCACCATGCGTGACTTCTACAACCGCTACGATCCCTATGCCGTCACCGATGCGGATCGTAAGCAGTACCAGGATTACCTCAACACCCTGACGGCTGAGGAGCGCAAGCTGCTGGAGAGCAAGAACAACTTCTACACGCTGACGGTGAAGAACAAGGGCGGTCTGGTGATGCCGGTGATTGTGCGCATGGAGTTCGAGGATGGCACCGACTCAGTGGCGCGTTTTCCGGCGGAGATCTGGCGCTTCAACAATCAGCAGCTGCAGAAGGTGATCGCCACCGACAAGAAGGTGGTGCAGTGGACGCTGGACCCCTACTCAGAGATTGCTGACATCGAGACGGAGAACAACAGCTTCCCACGGAAGGCAGAGCCCAGCCGGTTGCAGTTGTTCAAGCAGCAGCGTCAGGGTCGACCGCAGAACCCCATGCAGCAGCAGCGTCAGAGCAGTGCCCCCCCGGCTACCCAGGGTAGTGGTCGAAATTAAGCACGATAAAACGAAGCATGAAAACCGGTTCGCAGCCGGTTTTCTTTGTTTTTACCCCTTTAGCTTATGGAATATGTTGCAGTTGTAGTATCTTTCAGAGATAAATAGCTTTCGTTTTCACAATTCACCATCACTTCACAAATTTTTATGCAAACCTTTACACCGCGAATAGCAGGTCTGCTAAGCGGTATGCTTATGATGGGCTATCTGGTTCAGGCTCAGGAAGTACCTACCCGTACCGAAGAACCAGCATCAACAACTGCCCCTGCCTCCCGATCTGCCACTATGGCACTGGCAAAAAGTGGTCCTAAACCGTACAAAGACGTTATCACCAAAAACGCCCGGTCTACCAAAGGTCTTTTCACGGTCCATAAAGTCGACGACAAATACTATTTTGAGATTCCGGATTCACTGATGAACCGGGAGTTCATGGCCATTACGCGTATTGCCAAAGCGCCTACGGGTGCCGGCTACGGTGGAGAACTGGCTAACCGTCAGGTGCTGCGCTGGGAAAAAGGACCGGAGAAGAAGCTGTTTCTGCGTGTAGTGCTATACCAGAATGTTGGTTCAGACACCCTTCAGCCTATTTACCAGGCGGTTCGGAACTCCAACGTGGAACCGATTGCGGCCGCCTTTGACCTGAAAGCGATTCGCAAGGATACCTCCGTGGTTATTGACGTAACCGACTTTTTTAAATCCGAGAATCAGATCGTCTCCCTGGACCCTCAGACGAAATCCCGCTACCGGCTGGCGGCACCCTCGGCAGATCGCTCATACATTCAGCGTATCGGTTCGTATCCCATCAACACAGAGGTTCGGGTGGTAAAGACGTATGCAGCCGCGGCAACACCGGCTCTGTCTGCCGCTCCCTCCCCTGCTCCTGCGTCCACGCTACCAGCCGGCAGTGCTGCCGGCGCTGTGACCATGGAGATCAATACATCCATGATTCTGCTTCCGAAAGTACCGATGCGCAAGCGGTTGTTTGATAACCGGGTTGGGTTTTTTGCCAACGGCTATACCGTGTACGATGATAACTCTCAGAAAACCGAGCGCGAAACGTTTGTGGTGCGCTGGCGACTGGAGCCGAAGAGTGCAGCCGATGCCGAGCGGCAAAAGCGCGGTCAGGCTATTGAGCCGAAGAAGCCGATTGTATACTACATTGACCCGGCTACACCCATAAAATGGCGGAAATACCTGAAGCAGGGCGTAGACGACTGGCAGGAAGCCTTTGAGAAGGCAGGCTGGAAGAACGCTATTATGGCTAAAGACTGGGATAGCAAAGACACCACCATGAGCCTGGAAGATGCCCGTTACTCCGTTATCCGCTACTTTGCTTCTGATATTGAGAATGCCTATGGGCCTAACGTACACGATCCGCGTACCGGCGAAATTATCGAGAGCCATATCGGCTGGTATCATAACGTAATGAACCTGCTCCGCAAGTGGTATATGGTGCAGGGTGCCGCCGTGGATGCCCGCGCCCGTAAGCCCAAATTCGACGATGAGCTGATGGGCCAACTGGTACGGTTTGTATCTTCTCACGAGGTGGGCCACACCCTGGGGCTGCGTCATAACTTTGGGGCCAGTCACGCAACACCGGTGGAGAAACTGCGCGACAAAAACTATATTAAGCAGTACGGTCATACGGTTTCCATTATGGATTATGCCCGCTTTAACTATGTAGCCCAGCCGGAAGATGGTATCACGGATCTGTTTCCCCGCATAAGCGTTTACGACAAATGGGCCATTGAATGGGGCTATAAGCCGATCTACGGCACCAAAACCGTTCAGGAGGATAAGCTGGAGCTAAACCGCTGGACAAAGCAGCATGAGCAGGACCCGAAATACTGGTTCGGCACCGAAATCAACCCGTTCGACCCGCGTTCGCAGAGCGAAGACATTGGGGATAATGCCATGGTGGCCAGCGAGTACGGTATCAAAAACCTGAAGCGCATTATGCCTAACCTGCCCGAATGGACTCGTGAGGAAGCCGAAAACTACGACAACCTGAAGACAATGTACGGCGAAGTGGTTGGCCAGTTCCGCCGGTATGTTGGCCATGTGACCAAATATGTCGGTGGTGTGTATGAAACCCCTAAGACATACGATCAGTCAGGTGCCGTGTACGAGGCTACACCGGGTACACTGCAAAAAGACGCCGTGGCCTTCATCAACCGCAACCTGTTTGAAACGCCTACCTGGCTGCTCGACAACAACGTGATGAGCCGCATCCGGCCGGACCAGGGCGTAGATTACATTCGGACGTTCCAGGAAAATACCTTGAACAGTATGCTGGACATCAGCCGCCTGAGCCGGGTTATTGAGACCAACACCCGTCCGGGTGGAACATATTCGCTGGATGATCTCTTCACCGACATTCGTACCGGCATCTGGAGCGAATTGAGCGCCAAAAAGCCGATTGATACCTACCGTCGGAACCTGCAGAAAGTCCATGCCGAGAAACTGATCGCTATGCTCGATCCGAAGACGCCTACCGCCACGGTCGGTGGTTTTTCGGCTCCTGGTTTTAGTTTTAATGCCGGGCCTTCCATAGATGCGCGCAAGTCGGATATCGTTTCCGTCACGCGGGCGCACCTGTTGCAGTTGCAGAGTGATATTCGGCTGGCCCTGCCGGGCACGACCGATAAGATGAGTCGCTACCACCTGGACGACGTGCTGGTGCGGATTAACCGGGCTTTAGATCCCTCGCGGATTCCGTCTGAAATAGCCGTTAAGAACGACTAACGATACCTAAAAGAGAGCAGGGAACAACGTGGCTACAGGAAAATAACGCCGAAAGCAACGGAGTTCCTTGCTCCTTTTTTATAATTCCCTTATTTTTGCCATTGTTAATTCGGGATGTAGCGCAGTCCGGTAGCGTGCTTGCATGGGGTGCAAGAGGTCGTGGGTTCGAATCCCGCCTTCCCGACGAACAAACAGAAGCCTGGTGATGTATCATCAGGCTTTTTTGTTGGGATAATGGGATAAGTGAATAAGCGCATAGGGGCAAAAAGAAAAAGCCTGATTAACTATTAGCTAATCAGGCTTTTCTTTAGTAGCGGGAGCTGGACTCGAACCAGCGACCTTTGGGTTATGAGCCCAACGAGCTACCAACTGCTCCATCCCGCGGTGTATGGGTGCAAAAGTAGTAGTCTTTTGTGATAAAATCAACTACCTTTGTAAAAAAATAACACCCCTCCCTGCAAAATAGTTTTGTCTGGAGGGGAGTTTTTTTCTGTGGCCGGCGTTAGTTGGCCTGATTATCATTTCTTTATGGACATCACAAACGAGAACTACAGCCCGGATCATAAAGCTGGTTTTGTCAGTATTATTGGTAAACCTAACGTAGGTAAGTCGACGCTGATGAATCAACTGGTGGGCGAACGGCTGTCGATCATCACCTCCAAGGCCCAGACAACCCGTCACCGGATCATGGGCATCCTGAATGGCGTTCACAACGGACAGGAGTTCCAGCTAATTTATTCCGATACACCCGGTATTATCAAACCGCAGTACAGGCTCCACGAGTCGATGATGAGTTTTGTACGGGGCTCTTTGGAAGATGCAGACATTATTCTTTTTGTCACCGATATTTTTGAGAAGCACGACCAGAATGACGTCATAGATCGGCTCCAGCACAGTCAAACACCCGTGCTGCTGCTCATTAATAAGATTGATCTGGCCACACCCGAACAGGTAGCCGAGAAAAAGCTGTACTGGGAGCAGAATTTTAAGGCAGAAGACATTATCCCAATATCGGCCATCGGCGCGGCTAATCTCGACCAGGTGTTCGACGCCATTGTTACCCGGTTGCCGGTGCATCCCCCATTTTTCCCCAAGGATGAGATGACCGATAAGCCGGAGCGTTTCTTTGCGTCGGAAATAATCCGGGAGAAGATCTTCCTGAACTATAAAAAGGAAATTCCTTACAGCACAGAGGTGGTGGTGACAGGCTTTAAGGATAAGGAAGACATCATTGTGATCCAGGCCGAGATCCTGGTAGAGCGGGCAACACAGCGGGCGATTCTGTTGGGTGAGGGCGGCAATATGATCAAAAAGACGGGTATTATGGCCCGCGAAGAGTTGGAACGCTTCTTCGGAAAAAAAGTGTTCCTTGAACAGTTCGTAAAAATAGAACCTGACTGGCGCAATAAGGAACGATCCCTCCGGCGCTTCGGGTATGATCAAAGTGAGTAGTGCGCAGCAAGCAGTTTGCAGCTGGCAGAAAAGAGCAGCTATGCTTCTCAAATGTGCCTACTGTACACTGCCTACTGCCGACTTAAAAGAATATGGCAAATATTGTAGCAATTGTGGGCCGGCCGAATGTGGGCAAATCCACGCTGTTTAACCGACTGATTGAGCAGCGGCAGGCTATTATGGATAACCAGAGCGGTGTCACCCGCGACCGGCATTACGGCCATGCCGAGTGGACCGATAAGTATTTTACCGTCATTGATACCGGCGGCTATGTCGTCGGCTCCGAAGATATTTTTGAAGATGCCATTCGCGAGCAGGTGGAACTGGCTATTGAAGAGGCCTCGGTGCTGCTGTTTATGGTGGATACCATGACAGGCCTGACCAGCCTGGATCAGGACTTTGCCGATGTCCTGCGCCGGTCGAAGAAGCCGGTGCTGGTGGTTGCCAATAAGGCGGAGACGATAGGCCGCCAGCAGGCAGCCGCTGAATTCTACGAGCTGGGCCTAGGCGAGATCTATTCGGTGTCGGCGCAGACGGGTACCGGAACGGGTGAGCTGCTGGACGAAGTGGTGAAACACTTTAAAGACACGGGCATTGAAGATCCGGAAGCAGGTATTCCCCGCGTAGCCATTCTGGGCCGGCCGAATGCCGGTAAATCCTCATTTCTGAACGTGCTGCTGGGCCGTGAGCGGAGTATTGTTACCGATATAGCGGGTACCACCCGTGATGCGATCAACACCCGGTACAAAGCATTTGGTAAAGATTTTATCCTGACTGATACCGCCGGTATTCGCCGGAAGGCCAGGATCAAAGATAACATTGAGTTCTACTCCATTCTGCGCTCACTACGGGCGATGGAAGAGTCGGATGTGTGTGTGGTGATGCTGGATGCTACCCGTGGTCTGGAATCGCAGGACATGAACATTATTGGTCAGGCAGTGCGGGCTAAAAAAGGCGTAGTCATCATGGTGAACAAATGGGACGCCATTGAAAAAGATACCAAAACCGCTGATGTTTGGCGTAAGGAGATTCACGGGCGAATGGCGCCGATCGATTACCTGCCCATTATCTTTGCCTCGGTTCACGAAAAACAGCGGATTTTCCAGGTGATGGAAAAGGTAACGGAAGTTTACGAGAATAAAACCAAGAAGATAGCTACGTCGAAGTTGAACGAGACGATGTTGCCGCTGATCGAAGCTTATCCACCACCGGCGCATCGGGGCAAATACATCAAGATCAAGTATACCATGCAGTTGCCCACACCATCGCCGACATTTATCTTCTTTACGAATCATCCGCAATACCTTAAAGAGCCCTATGAACGCTTTCTGGAGAATAAACTACGGGAGAACTTTGGCTTTGAGGGTGTGCCGATAACGGTTTTCTTCCGACAAAAATAAAGTAGCAGAACCCTCCCCCACCGGAGGGTTTTGTTTTTCAACCGTATGCTTAACGCTGAAACAGCAACTCACAGCCGGGTTAGGGTTCGCTACCTGATGGGTGCCTTTATGGTCTTTGTGTCTGCTTTTTGCTTTGCCATGAAAGGCATTCTGATCAAATTGGCTTACCAGTACCCGATCGATGCCATTTCCCTGCTGTCGTTGCGACTGCTGTTTGCCCTACCCTTTTATGTAGGTATCGCCTACGCTGCGTCGAAACGGTTGCCGCCGACTAACCTTACACGTAGGCAGTGGCTGTCGCTGGTAATGTTGGGCATAATCGGGTACTACCTGGCCAGTTATTTCAACTTCCTAGGACTGGTGTATATTACAGCCGGCCTGGAGCGCATTTTGCTGTTTGTCTATCCCACCTTTGTGCTGCTGATGAACGCCGTGCTGTACCGCCGGTCGGTGTCAAGACTGCAATGGGGGGCGTTGTTTCTGACCTACGCGGGTATTCTGCTGGCTTTTCTGGAAAATATAGAAACCGGCGAACAGCGTGATCTAATTCTCGGATCATTTTGGGTGATTGTAAGCGGCATCGTATACGCAGTATATCTGGTAGGCAGCGATTCTATGATTGCGCGAGTGGGGGCACAGCGTTATACCTGTTACGCACTGATTGCTGCTACAGTACCTACAGTTATCCACAATTTTATCCACAATGGCTTCCACCTGGGGATATTTCCCGCTCCTGTATATGGATTAGCGGTAACTATGGCCATTGGCGTTACCGTTATACCAACGTTTTTGATCGCGGAAGGTATTAAACGGGTTGGGTCGGGTAATGCTTCCATCATCGCCAGCATAGGACCCATTTTCACCCTGGTGCTCGCAACAACCATCTTGGGCGAGAGAATCTCTTGGCTCCAGGTGGTGGGTACATTACTGGTGCTGGCCGGCGTTTTTCTCATTAGCTGGCGAGGCAAACGATAAATTTATCCTATAGACCTCATCTATTTACTATTCTTTCAAACAATGGTTATATGCCTCGGTTAATAATTAAAAGGTTCACATTTTATTATAGGATAAAAAAAGAGGCCTTACGATAAATTCACACTGACATTCAACCATCTATTTATCTGTTAGTTCCAGAATTTAGTTAACTTTTCACGGCACACCCAACAGTAGGTTATTATGGCAACAGAAAAAGTGTTAGACGACGAAAAAAAGATTGAGCGAGCTGCGTATGTGTTGAAAGCCGTAGCTCATCCGTTGCGCATTAAGATTATCCAGATGCTGAACGAGAATAAGGAACTGAACGTCTCGACGATTTACAAGAATCTGAACGCCGAGCAGTCTCTGATTTCTCACCACCTGATCAACATGAGGGACAAGGGCATTCTGGAGATACGAAGGAGTGGGAAGAATATTTATTACTTTTTGGTCGACAACGCTGTATCCGAGATTATTGAGTGTATTTACCGAAGCAAGATTCTGAGCTAGAGCAAAAAAGGCAACCCACAACAGGTTGCCTTTTTTGCTACTAACTTGATAGACTAACCGAATAATTCACCAGTTCGGTACGTCGGTATAACACCGAGGTGATGATACGCCTTTTCGGTGGCCTCACGCCCCCTTGACGTACGCTTTAAATACCCCTCCTGAATCAGAAACGGCTCGTATACCTCTTCAATCGTTTCTGCCTCTTCGCCACAAGCCGTGGCAATCGTAGAGATCCCTACCGGCCCGCCTTTAAACTTCTCGATAATGGTCGACAAAATGCGGTTATCCATATCGTCCAGCCCGTTCTGGTCTACGTCGAGTGCCGTCAGTGCCATTTCAGCAATGTCGACGTTGATGTAGCCATCGCCTTTCACCTGCGCAAAGTCACGGGTCCGGCGCAGCAGGTTATTGGCGATCCGCGGGGTACCCCGGCTCCGGCGGGCAATCTCATAGGCTCCCTCCTCATCAATGGGAGTGGCCAGGATGGCGGCCGAGCGCTGCACAATAGAGGTCAGCAGTTTGGCATCGTAATACTCTAGCCGGCAACTGATACCAAACCGGGCCCGCAGCGGAGACGTCAGCATACCCGCCCGCGTGGTGGCCCCAATGAGTGTAAACGGATTGAGTTTGATCTGCACGGTCCGGGCGTTGGGGCCGGAGTCGAGCATAATGTCAATCTTGTAATCCTCCATGGCCGAGTACAAGTACTCTTCCACGACTGGGTTAAGCCGGTGAATCTCGTCAATGAACAAAACGTCGTTCGGTTGAAGGTTGGTCAGCAAACCCGCCAGATCGCTGGGTTTGTCGAGCACCGGCCCGGAAGTCATCTTGATGTTGGCGTTCAATTCATTGGCAATAATATGCGACAGGGTGGTTTTACCCAGACCAGGAGGGCCGTGCAGCAGCACATGGTCGAGGGCTTCGGCCCGCTGCTTGGCTGCTTTTACAAACACTTCCAGGTTGTCGAGCACCTTTTTCTGACCCGTAAAATCATCGAACGAAAGCGGCCGCAAAGCCCGTTCGATTTCACGGTCGGTGGCTGTCATCCCATCTGTGGTTCCTTTCATGAAGTCTTTCCGCATGTGTTTATCTGTTCGTCTTTTTCCAGTCCGGTAAAAGTAAATTTTGACCGTCTGTTTTGGGTAAATTTACGAAAAAAACGGCAAAATAGCACTACCGGATCAGCAGAACAGACCCCCGTTTTACCTCCTTCGGACGCTCCGGAAAATACTGGCTTTTGAAGGATATGACGTACGCGTACAGCATCGATGGATACAATGCGCCCCGGTACGTACCATCCCATCGCTTCTCCGGATCATCGCTGTGGAAGATCACTTCACCCCATCGGTTAAAGATCTTCAGGTCAAAGTCAGTGATGTAGGCGGTAAATACCGAAAAGGCATCGTTCACGCCGTCGCCGTTTGGCGTAAATGCTTCCGGCGTCACTACCCGCGGGTCACACAGATCCAGGACCTGAGCGGCATCGGTGGCCGTGCATCCATCCGGATTGGTTACCTGAAGCTGATAGGTTCCTACCTGCCTGACGGTTACCGTGCGGCTGCTATCCTGCAATTGAGGCCAATAGAACCGCAATCCGGCTGCACCACCTGCTGTGAGTTGGGCTACCCCGTTGTCGGGTACGCATAGATTTGCTTCTTTCGTCAGCGAAAACTCCGGCTGAGGCTTATTGGTAACCTGCACCGTGCTGCGACCTACACAACCTGTGATGGTATTGCGAACCACAATGGAATAAGAACCCGGAGCATTTACAACAACCGACCGCCCGTTGGCGCCGGTACTCCACTGGTACGTATTACCCGCCTGACCACCGCCGTCGATCGGAATCAGCACGGCCGTATCCCCTACGCAGATCCGGCGATCAGGACCAAGGCTGGCAAACCCGGTACTATCAAGGCCTACCCGGATGTTATTGGCGGTGGCCTTGCAGCCACCCACATCGGTAACTTCCACGCTATAGATACCCGGCAGTGCTCCGGAAAGTATTGGGTTCTGACTAATCTGATTACCGCCGGCATCAAGCCAGATGTACGTGGATGGTGTACTCCCGGTAATCGTCAGCGCTATCGAACCGCTATTTGGCTGACTACATAGGGCCGCCGTTGGCTGGGAGGCCACCCGGAGTTGATTGACCGGTGAGTTTAATGTGAACGACGTATCAACTGAGCAGGCGTTCTCATTGGTAGCGTTTACACGATACCCTCCTTCTGCTAGATCAGTCTGTCGGTTGGTTGTGCTCGGCAACGCAGCTCCGCTAGCCTGGCTCCAGACGTAGGTATACGACCCTGCGGGTGTTGGCTGTACCTCAATAGACCCATCGACCGCCGTACAGGTAGTTGGGCCTTTCAGCGTAGCCGCCAGAACAGGTTTCGGTAACTGCCGCAGGTTAATGGTATCACTATTTTCGCAACCCAGATTGTTCTGTGCTTTCACAAAATAGGTACCTGGCTGGGTCACCGGATTGTCGCGCTGGGTAGTGCCATTGCTCCACTGGAACTTGGTCCAGGTTTGCTGGGGCACTGTCAGGTTGTAGGATGTTCCCTGGCAAAACGTTGTATCGGGGCCCAAATCCAGCGAAGGCGGACGTCTGAGCACAACCTGAATGGTATCGGTCTCGAAACACTCTCCGTTGGCGGCAACAATCACATACTGCCCCGTTCGGGTAGCGGTAAGTTGCTTTGTTCGCCCGATGACCCGCCTGTTAAATATCCAGTAATACGCTGCTGCCTGCACTTTGGCGTCCAGTGTCACACTAATCCGACAGGAGTCAATATCTGGTCCCAGTTCTATTTTTGGAGGAGGATCAACAATGGTGACTGTGTCGCGGATCAGCGTATCTTTACAGATGCCGCCGGTCGCTTTCTCGGTCACAATCCGCAGACTGATTGGGTAAACCCCCGCTTTTTGATAGGTATGCGTTTTGGGCTGAGCCGAGGTAAAGGACAACGGAGCGCTGCCGTCGCCAAACGTTAGGGTGTATGTTTCCTTCAGCTTTGGACAGTTAGGCCCGATTTCAAAGGTGGTTGGGGAGCCGGCGCAGGTATCGGCGTAGGATATTCCCGGACCGCTGGATTGGTCGTTAAAGTTCGCCACCAGGTTGGGCAGGCCCAGTTGACTGGTTTTGCCGCCGAGGCTCTGCCCGCGTGGATTAAAGCGCAGGCTGTCCAGTAAACTTCCACCATCAGGGTTCTCGATAACCCCCAGGGTATTGCTGCCTTTTATAGCCACGTAAATCTTGCCGTCCGGGGCGATCTGCAGCGCTCCGTACTGTCGGGTCGACGAGCTGTCAATAACAACCCTGGACTCAGCAAAACTGGCCGAATCGGTTTGGGTCAGGTCATAGCTCAGCAGGTACGACATATTGTTATTAGCCGAGTCCCCAAGCATGGACACGTAGAGCTTCGTACCATCCGGCGAAAATTCAACTCCGTACGCCTTGGGCGGGGCTGGCCCCAATGGAATTGTTCGATTAAAGGTGAGGGTTCCCGTGGAGTCGTTGAAAGTAAACAAGTCAATCGAGTTGGTTGGTGGGCCCGGTATAACCACCGCCATGGGACGGTCACCGTTGCCACTGGTGTCGGCCGGGCCAATCTTCATATAGCCTTCCCCGCGAATGGGTGTATCATGAGCCTGCCCCAGGTCGTAAATTTTCTCTTCTTTGGTATCGCTTTCGGTCAGGTGGTACACCCGGAAGCGGTTGGTGCCGTAGTCGTGCGTAATGACCCAATAGGTGCTGTCACGCTCATTTTTAACGGAAGCCGAGCGTTCGGTACTTTGCTCTACCAGCGGAATGTTTTTCTCGACAACAGCCCCTTTGCCGTTGTTGTAGCGCATATCTACAATGCTGTAGGTCAATTGCTGTGTACCGTTGATTTCGGCCGTGGTGTAGACGTAATACAGGTACTCGCAACCCCGACAGGTCGGCTTCGGCACAATCAGGGCCGATTGGGTTGATAACTGGTTTCCGCCCAGCCTGGTAGTATCATTTTGTACCAGTTGGGGTTTACCATTCAGGTCGAAAACCACCGAAGGCATGCGGTCGCCGTTCTTGTCGAAAATGGTAAGTCCGTCGGAGTAGAACAGCAGTTCGCCTTTGGTATTAGCGATGGATGAAGACCCTTCTATGGTATTTAGTTTGGCGTCTTCAATCGGCGTAGCTCCCCCGCTACCAAAGTCAAGACCAGCATTGCCACCAAAGTACCATTTAACTCCCTGTGCCTGTTTCTGCTCGCCACAGACGTCTACATTAATACGGTCCTGCGTAGTACAGCCGGTTTCCGGGTCGCGTACTTCGACCGAGTAACAGCCTGAGCTATCCACCTTAAGCACCTGCGTGGTATCGCCTTTCGGATACCACAGGTATTGATACTGAGATGCTGTGCGATTTGGATAAGGGTTCAGATCAATCGTTTCTCCCTGGCAAATCGTGGTATCCGGACGCCATCCCTGAAAGGGCGGGGGTGGAACGCCGATGTTAACTCTGATAGGAATCGGTAGAGATGAAGCTGTAGTATCACGTTTTAGATAGATCGTGTATATGCCAGGTTGTGTATAGATTTGTTTGGCAATACTGCCGTTTACAAATCTACTCTGCCCGCCGGCGGGATCTTCAAAGGCCCATTGAATCCTCGCTCCGTTCCGTGTTGTATCAGAAAATGTCAGCGAGTCTGTTTTACACTCCTCATCAACCGGTATACAAAACTTACCACGAACAGTAACTCCGCCGGGAAGCGGGTCCAGCACCTGAGCCTGAACGGCAGTAGTCCATCCACCAATCAGCACAAGTGCCAGTAATAAGCCAAAAATCTGTTTATGTAGTATAGTGAAGTACATGTAATTTACCGTTAGCCATCCTGTTCAAACTCTCCCCCAGGCATAACAGATGAAGGGGCCTTTACGTTAATGTAAACGAAAACGGTTTCGTAAAATTTTATACAGGAATCGTTGTACTATTGACTGCACAAGTAAGCAAAATTTACGCTGCTCCAGGGGTCATTGAATAAACTCTTTTCCGGATTGGCAGCCTGTATACTTTTTTATCAGTAATATCGTATTCTTTGAGAAGAACGGTGGCAAACTTTTTGCACTAACTCCCCCACCTATGGGTAAGAAATCTATTCTAATCGGTATGACGCTCCTGCTGGGGCATCTGGCTCAGGCGCAGGACCCCCAGTTTACGCAATTTTTTGCGGCTCCTTTATACCTGAATCCCGCGTTTGCGGGCTCAGCGCTGGCTCCCAGAGTGACAGTAAATTACCGCAACCAGTGGCCCGCTATTACCAACTACGTCACTTCGGCGGTTGGTGTTGACCACTATATGCCGCGCTTCAACAGCGGAATTGGGCTGCTGCTCGTCAATGATAACCAGGGGCAGGGCCGCATCCGGTCGACTGACATTGGCTTACAATACTCGTACCAGTTTCAGGTGGGTGAAGAGTCGTTTGTCCGGCTGGGCCTGCAGGGGTCGTATGTAAACCGGAATATCAACTACTTTGGATTAACATTCGGCGATCAGCTCTCGAGTAACGGCTTCACAGGAAACCCGAGCAGCGATCCGATTCTGGCCGGTGGACAACCTAACAACAACTACCTCGACTTTTCAACGGGTGGTTTATACTACTCCGACTGGTTCTGGATGGGCATTTCGGCGCACCACATCAACCGGCCTAATCAGGGTTTTTTTGTGGGTGACAACAGCCGCCTGCCCATGAAAGGAAGCTTTCATGCTGGTCTGCGCATACCGCTCGACGGCTTTACCGGCACCGCCGATGAATGGGATCGGGAGATCAGTTTCTCGCCAGCTGTTCTTTACAAATTTCAAGGCAAATATGACCAGTTGGACGCCGGTGCCTACCTGACTTATTCGCCCATCACGGTGGGACTCTGGTACCGGGGGTTACCCATTAAGAAGTACGCCCAGAACATCAATAACCACGATGCGCTGGCGGTGCTGGTCGGCTACCGCGCCGATCATTTTTCTATCGGTTACAGCTACGATGCTACGGTATCTACGCTGGGCTTTGCCAGTGGGGGCTCCCACGAAATATCGCTGTCATATACCTTCGACCGGCTTGAGATCGGCAAGAAGAACCGCGTCCGTCGCAAAGACAAAAAAATTCCGTGCCCGAAGTTCTAACCTACCCATTGGCTAAGGCCCATAGGTTACGATACGTTACCCCCGATCTTTCACCACAAGCTGTACCGTATAGCGGCTTTTCTGCTCCAGCAAGAGTTTCTTATTGACACATACCCGGTCAATGGTGCTTTGGTTATAGTAACGGATGGTAATGAGTTCCAGACCGTCGTTGTAGGTAACCCGAAAATCCTGCTTCAGTTGGTTCAGCAGCGCCGGTATCTTGTCGGGGTTGCTGTCAACGACTACGGAGAAACTGATGGCGGTATTTTGCATGAGGTTGATCTTCACCCCGGCTTCAGCAAAGCGGCTGAATATACGGCTCAGGTTCTGTTCGGCAATAAACGAGAAGTCGTAGGGGTGCAGAGAAATCAGCATTTGGTTAATCTTGAAGATAAAGGAGGAGATTTCGAGATGATGCTCGTTATTGCAGATTTCGGTACCGGGCTTCTCAGGCTGCAGAAACGATCGCACATACAGCGTGATGTCTTTGTTTTGTAAGGGCTTAATGGTCTTCGGATGGATAACGGTAGCACCGTAATAAGCCAGTTCAATGGCATCCTGATAGGTCAGTTTCTCCAGCAGTACCGTTTCATCAAACCACTTGGGATCAGCATTTAAAACGCCCGGTACGTCTTTCCAGATCGTAACGCTTTCGGCATTCAGGCAGTAAGCAAAGATGGCCGCTGTGTAGTCGGAGCCTTCGCGACCAAGCGTTGTGGTCAATCCATCCGGTGTCTGACCAATAAATCCCTGGGTAACGATAACTCCCTCGACCGGCTGCGCCATCTGCTGAATGTGCCGGCAGGTAATGTCCCAGTCTACCTTCCCTTCGCGGTAGGTATCGTCGGTGCGGATTAGTTGCCGGGCGTCAGCCCAGTGCGTCTGAATACCAAGACTGTTGAGGTAAGCGGCTACTATTTGCGTGGAGATTACCTCTCCCATGGATACAATCTGGTCGTATACGCAGTCGTAGGAGCCGTCGGGCGTTTGGCGGAGATACGCTTCCAATTTGGTAAACGTATCAAAAACGCCGGCAAAGGCGGGGTCCGGAACGTTATCGGTCAGCTCGTTGATGATAGCCTCGTGGTATGCCCGAACGGCCTGCCAGCGGCTCTGGGTTTCTTCCGGCTGATGTTGGTAACAAGCCCGGACGACATCCTCCAGCGCATTGGTTGTTTTACCCATGGCCGACACTACAACCACCAGATCGCCGTTAGCCTGCGTGTGTACAATTTCGGCCAGATTCCGTACACCGTCGGCGTTCCTGACCGAGGCTCCGCCAAATTTATAGACTTTCATTTGTTGCTATTAACTACAATTGAATAGAACGCAAATGACGCGAATTAGGCGGATTTACAAAGATGAACACCTGTGTAGATCCACTTAATCCGCGTCACTGGTCCGCAGTCACACCGCGTTCCGTATTAAATTTTTATGCAATTACAGCCTGGCGACGTCCGGTAAAGATCAACTCCCGAACGGCTCTGGCAATACCATCTGGATCAAAACCACATTCGCGGTGCAATTCAATTTGCTCACCATGCTCTACAATGGCATCCGGAATACCAAGCCGCTTAACCCGTGCCAAGTAACCATGCTCGGCCATAAACTCCAGCACAGCACTACCAAAGCCACCCATCAGGCAACCGTCCTCTACAGTTAGTACTTTGTCGAAACGCTGGAAGACGGCGTGCAGCAGTTCTTCGTCAAGCGGCTTTACAAATCGCATATCGAAGTGAGCCGGGTGGAGACCTTCTTTGCGGAGTTGGGCGGAAGCCTGTACGGCATAATTGCCAATGTGTCCGATGGTCAGGATAGCTACGTCTTCGCCGTCCTGGATCATCCGGCCTTTACCAACCGGAATGGATTCCAGCGGTGTTCGCCAGTTGGGCATAACGCCTTCGCCCCGAGGGTAACGGATCGTAAACGCATTGTTGCCGGACTGAATTTCTTCTGATTGCGCCGTAAACATCAGGTTACGTAGCTCCTGCTCGTTCATCGGAGCCGACACAATCATATTGGGAATGCAGCGCATGTAAGCGATGTCGTAAGCACCGTGGTGTGTGGGGCCATCGGCACCGGCAAAGCCGGCCCGGTCGAGACAGAAAATGACCGGCAGCTCCTGAATACACACATCGTGAACTACCTGGTCGTAGGCCCGCTGCATAAAGGTGGAGTAGATATTGCAGAACACTACCTCACCCTGCGTAGCCATACCGGCCGAGAAGGTTACGGCATGCTGCTCGGCAATGCCCACGTCGAACGCCCGCTCGGGATACGCCTTCATCAGAATATTCATGGATGATCCCGAGGGCATGGCCGGCGTTACGCCCACCACGCGGGGGTTACGCTCAACCAGTTCCACCAGCGTATAGCCGAATACATCCTGGTACTTCGGCGGCTGGGGGGCTTCATATACTTTCTTGGTGATCTCACCGGTCACTTTGTCGAACAGACCGGGCGCGTGCCATTTGGTCTGATCTTTTTCGGCAGGCCCATAGCCTTTACCTTTTACGGTCAGGCAGTGCAGCAGCTTTGGACCAGGAATGTCCTTCAGGTCTTCCAGCACGCTGGTTAGGTGGTCAATATCATGACCATCAATCGGACCAAAGTAGCGCAGATTCAGCGATTCGAACAGGTTACTCTGGTGCAGTAGCGTCGCCTTAAGGCCGGTTTCGATTTTAGACACAATTTCCTGGGCACTCTTGCCGAACATACTCATTTTGCCCAGCAGGTTCCAGACTTCGTCTTTTACCTTGTTGTAGGTATGAGACGTAGTAATATCAGTCAGGTACTCACGCAGGGCCCCTACGTTCGGATCAATCGACATGCAGTTGTCGTTGAGCACAATCAGGAGGTTGCTATTGGTGGCTCCGGCATGGTTCATACCCTCAAACGCAAGACCGGCCGTCATGGCCCCATCGCCAATAACCGCAATATGGTGGCGGTTGGGCAGATTCTGAAGCTGCGAAGCTACGGCCATACCCAGCGCAGCTGAGATAGAGGTAGAGGAGTGTCCAACACCAAAGCTGTCGTATTCACTTTCTTTGCGCTTTGGAAAGCCGGAAAGGCCTTTATAAAAACGATTCGTATGAAAGCTGTCGCGACGTCCGGTCAGAATTTTGTGCCCGTATGCCTGGTGCCCTACATCCCAGACCAGTTGGTCATCGGGCGTGTTGAAGACGTAATGTAAAGCTACCGACAGCTCGACCACGCCCAGGCTGGCTCCGAAATGTCCGCCATAGACTGATACATTATCAATAATAAATTGACGGAGTTCGTCGCAAACTTGTAGTAATCGATCTTTGCTGAGTTTCCTAAGATCTTCAGGGGTGTCGATGGTGGCTAACAGTTTGCCGGGGGTGATTAGCATAGGGGTAACAGCAGAAGTACCTGTTTTGCAACAACAAACGGATAAAGTGTAATGTTTTACCGCGCCTGGCATAGCTTGTCCGAGGCATTGAAACAGAACAGCGAAAATACGGCAATTTTTGAACAAATCTAATACCAGACCCGGTATAAACGCCAAATAGCTATTCTAAATAGAATACAGTATAAATAGACAAATCGTTCTGTTAAGACTGGCTGGTTGGCAGACAGGGAGAATTACGGGATTTAATCTTAACAAAAACCCCAGCTCAGACTTTCTTGAGCTGGGGTTTTTGTAGCATGATAGAGGCCGTTAATTACGCTGACTGGCGCGGAAAAGCTTTTGTTTTTCTTCGCGGGAAAGACTCTCATAGCCGGATCGGGAAATTTTGTCCAGAATTGCGTCAATTTCGTCCTGGTCAGGCATCGATATCGATGACGGGCCCGTTGCGGCATAACTACTGCTGGTATGAGCATTGGCGCTACTCCGCTGGCGGTACGAAACTTTTACGGCTGGTTTCTTCCGGAACAAACCCTGCCAGCCGTCGGCTAACCAGTAAATAGGTCGGCCCAGGTCGGTTCCGTTCTGTAGCAGCTTGATAAACGCAAAGCCCATAAACGCTCCGCCCAGGTGAGCCAGGTTTCCACCTGCATTTGGCCCGATGGATTGGGCGAAAGAAAGAACAATAAAGAAAAAGACGATGTACTTAATCCGGACCGGACCAAAAAACAGCAGATGGAAAGTATAATTCGGCAGCAGTGTAGCCGCTCCGACTGCTACTGAAAAGGCTGCCGCCGATGCCCCCAGCATCTGGGAGCCAGCCACAAGATTCTGGTAATAAGGAACCAGATTATAAATGGCCATATACACTACTCCGCCAGCCAATCCTCCCAATACATACAGACCGACCAGCCGCCGGCTACCCAGGTACTCATCAATGAGCCGGCCGAACCAGTACAGGTACAACATATTGAATAAGATGTGAAATATCTCTTCATGGGTAAAGAAATAGGTCACCGCCGTCCACGGTTTCCGGATAAACGAGTCGATCGAAGCAGGCATAGCCAGTTGCTCCCGGATAAGGCCATACAAACCATCGGTTTGTGCCATAGCCAGGATCACCTTCAATAGCAGCAGCACCAGAAATATCACCGTGTTAATCAAAATAAGCTGAACCAACGTATTGTTGGGCTTATTGAACTCGGATCGAAAGTCATCGAACAGCCCGCTCATCACTTAGTAAAATGTTTTTCGTTGAGACCCCCAATATTTAATTAAAATAAAAGCAAAGAGCATACCGCCTATATGAGCGAAGTGAGCCACGTTGGACGCCTGGGCCCGGTAAATACCCGAATATAATTCATATGCTCCGTAAAAAATAACCAGATACTTTGCTTTAATGGGTATCGGCGGAAATAACAGAAACAACTGCGTATTGGGGAATAACATGCCAAACGCCATGATCACCCCAAATATTGCCCCCGACGCCCCTACCATTGGTTCATAAACCTGCCGACTAAAGTATGTGTTCACAATTTTTATGCTACCATCAATTAAAGCCGGATCGGCAGGCCGAGCTTCGTACTGATCAATGAACCCGGCTACCTGGTCGTACATACCACTGGCATAACGGGTAACAAAATCCATAAAGGCCTCGGGCGACGGATTTATAGGGTATGCCCTGGCCGCATCGTACATGCCTATTGTTTCAAAATAATTGATACCCGAAAAAAGCAGAGCCGCGCCAATACCGGTAAAAAAATAAAAAAACGTAAACCGTTTAGGTCCCCATACCCGCTCCAGCATAGGCCCAAATATGAACAGACCTAACATATTACTAAATATATGCATAAAACCCGCATGCATGAACATATGGGTTAATAATTGGACCGGATTAAAATCCGAGGATAAAAAAGACCGGAGTCCGAACTGGTAAATTAAACCAGGGTTATTGGATGTAAGAATAAAAACCAGAACATTCAGCAGAAGAATGGTGCGGACAACCGGTGTTAGCATGGTTACGTGTCAATTTACCTATTATAACTAGTTAAGACTTAAAAAGTCCGGCAATTTTATCTAACGTCAGAACTGTTGTAACCGGCTCGCCGGCCGGCGTATAACTAGGGTTCGTTGCGCCGAATAGCTGGTCAACCAACGCCTTCCGTTCGGTAGGGCTAAGCGTTACCGTATGCCGTCCTGCCGACCGGCGGGCCAGCGATCTGGCCAGTACTTCTGCCCGCTCGAGCTTGAGCCGCCCGGTTTCTTCGCGTAATTGCGCCAGCAAATTAGCAAATAGTTCTTCTTCATTTTCGCCAGTCGTCATGGCCGGTACACCCCGTATCACAAACGTATTTTGCCCCAGCTCGTCGAACTGGAAACCCAGGCTGGTCAGTTCATCGCGCAGGTCCAGCGCCAATTGAAAGTCGACCGGCGAAACTGTTACCGTTTTAGGGAACAGCAATTGCTGCGCTACACCGTTGCGTCGGGAAAGGGCAGCATGGAACTGGTCGTATAGAATGCGTTCGTATGCTCTCCGTTGATCGATAATCATTAGTCCAGATTTGACCGGTACCAGCAGGTATCGATTCTGCACCTGCAGGATAGCGTCTTCAGTCGTTTGCAGATCGGGCAGTTCGTTGACCAGTTTGTTGGCCCGGCTGCCTACCGTAACCGCTTCAGGCTCTGTCTGTGCGGAGTTAGTCTCCGGTGCGTCAAGTTGGGACTCAGCTGGCGGGGGGGCCAGAGCGGGACCTAACCAGTCAGCACTGATTTCCGACGGGAAGACGTCCTTACCCCTTGCCGGCGTTTCGGGCGTAGCGAGGCCTTCAAACATCGCCTGCCAGTTACCCGCCGGTGCTTTACGGGGTGCCGACGCGGCCGGTTTCGCTTCCGACCAGGAAGGCGTCAGTGGCTTAGGTTTGTTCTCCGCTGGTGCAAAATGTCGTTCAATGGCATTGCTGCTACCGCCCCCGTCAAGAAAATTCACATCCGATTCAAAATCCAGCGAGGGCGACAGATTATAAATACCCACCGCTTTCCGGACGGCCGCCATCACTATCGCGTATACAGACCGCTCATCGTCGAACTTGATCTCGGTCTTGGTCGGGTGAATATTGATGTCGATATGCGACGGATCAATCTCAATAAACAGCACATAAAACGGATGACTACCTTCGGGTAGAGTACCTTCGTAGGCCCCAATCACCGCGTGGTGCAGGTAATTATGTTTGATGAAGCGGTTATTAACAAAGAAAAACTGATCCCCCCGCGCCTTCCGGGCCGACTCCGGTTTGCCGATATAGCCCCGCACTTTTACGTACGGCGTCTCTTCTTCGCAAAACGCCAGCTGCTCCCGATAACTTTTACCGAACATATCGATAATCCGGCGGCTCAGCTTACCAGCTACCAGGTTATACACCTCCTGGTCGTTGTGAAACAGCGAAAAGCCTACCTCCGGATGGGCCAGCGCTACTCGCTGGAACTCATCCAGAATATGCCGCATTTCCACCGAGTTCGACTTCAGAAAATTACGTCGGGCCGGCACATTGAAAAACAGGTTCTTCACCAGGATATTTGTACCGGGCAGGCAGGACACCATCTCCTGGGCCTTAATCTCCGACCCTTCAATCCGGATCAGGGTACCCAATTCCTCATCGGCCCGCCGGGTGCGCATCTCTACCTGCGCCACGGCCGCAATAGAGGCCAGCGCTTCGCCCCGGAAGCCCATGGTGCGAATGCGGAAGAGGTCGTCCGAAGAACGTATCTTAGAGGTAGCGTGCCGCTCAAAACTCATCCGGGCGTCGGTCTCCGACATACCCGAACCATCATCAATAATCTGAACCAGGGTCCGGCCGGCGTCGCGGATAATGACCTGTAAGGACTTGGCACCGGCGTCGACGGCATTTTCAAGTAATTCCTTTACTACCGAAGCCGGCCGCTGCACCACCTCCCCTGCCGCAATCTGGTTGGCAATCGAATCGGGTAGTAACTGTATGATGTTTAACATGAAGTCCTGGTCTGCTGACCAACATTTGCTGTTTACCTGTATGAACACAAGTTACGACAAAAATAGTCAGGAAACGCAGGTTTTCTGCTTACCTCACCGGCTGTTTCCGGCTGTCGAAGCAGAAAAGGGAATAACCAGTTTTACGCTGATATTGCGCCCCATACTGTAGACGCCCCGGCGGCCGTTTCGTGGGTTTTCGTCGAGGTATTTAAGGCGGCTTTGATGGTTCTGGTAGGCCACATCACCGATGTTAGTGGCGGTCAGGTAGAGCGAAAATAGCGTTTGCCGGTTATTACCGGTGATATCGCCCCCGAATCCGGCGTTAACGAGAACGTAACCGGGTGTTGGGGTTTCGGTGTTGTACGCCAGCAGAACCCGGTTCTGGCGCTGGTACACCTCGACATCCAGCGAGGCATAAATGTTGCGCAGGCGGTTCTGCCAGCGGTCCTTGGTAAACTTAATCTGCGAGATCCAGCGTGGAGCAGGCATAAACGGCAAATACTGGGCACCCGGCTCCTGAGCCGACAGATTGCGGGCGTATACCGACGAATAGCTCTGCATAAAACTGAACCACCGGGCCGAGGCCGGGTTGAGCGTCAGCGTAGCCTCAACGCCCTGCAGACGGGCATTACCCTGCGCATAGCGAAATGCCGGCACGCCATTGATGATGCTGTCGGAGCCGGTCACGGTATTGACCCGCTCCGAGTACGTGTAATTACGGATCGAGTTCTGAAACAGGCTGATGTCGAAGTACAGACTGGGGCCTTCGTAGGTGGCTCCAATATCTCCCTGATAGGCTACTTCCGGCTTAGCGTTGAGGTTACCGATTTCGTAGCGGAATGTACCCGCATGTTCGCCGTTTGACGAAAGTTCAGGTACGGCCGGAGCCCGGAAGCCCCGCGATGCATTGGCACGGACCATCAGCTTCGATGTCAGGTTATACACACCACCAACACTGGCGGATACGTTCTGGTATGTATTCTCAAAACCGGGAAAGCGTACCACCGCGCCCGGAACAGGAGTAGCCTGAAACTTGCCTTCTGAATCAATATACAGTTTATCGATGTCCAGCGCCCGTATATCGTACCGGATCCCTCCACTCAGTTTCAGCCGCTCGTAGCTCTTTTTACCGAACAGGAAGATACCGTTGTCGAACAGCGTATAGTTGGGGTATAGCGTCTGCGTACCCCGATTACCCATTGTCTGGAACATACCGTTTGTCCCCATGGTTACTTCCCAGTTTCGGCGGGTCGGGAAATTGTACCGGCCATCGTAGTACCAGGTTTGCAGAAACAGGAACAGATCTGGTACCCCTGGAGCAAAGACGTTACCATACTCCTGCCGGCGGTTCTGCGCGTACGAGAGGTTCAGAGAGGCCGATGCTTCCCCCAACTGGAAGTAGTTGTTCAGCGCCAGTTTATAGTTGGTAAGCGTCTGCGAATTAGAGGGGTTAATTATCCGTCCGTTTAGCTCTTCGTCGCTTACGGCTACGGCTCCTTCGGTGGTGTCGTTCAACGCAACGGCTTTGGTAAAGCGACCCTGTTCATCGCGGGTACCGGTGATGATGTTGAACTTCTGAAACGAGCGCAGGAAATAGAGTCGGGTATAGCCCCACTTTTTGTTCAACCCCAAAAAGCCGTTAATATTCAACGGTTCCTGAAAATTGGAGCTGTAAACGCGCCCGTCAACGGCGTTTCGGTAATTCCTGGCGTCTTTTCGGCTAACCTGAGCCAGCCAGACAAAGCCATTCTGGTTACCGGCCACCTGGGCGGAAAGTCCTATCAGGTTATTGTTGCTCTGGTAATTGGTCAGAACCCGCCCGATGATCTTCCCGTCCTCGACCGGCCGGGGCGACAGAATGGCCATGACCCCGCCGAGGCCATCGGAACCGTACATCAGACTGCCGGCCCCCCGGATGATTTCGTAGCGGTCAATGGAGTACTCGTCTACCTGAATGCTGTGCTCTTCGCCCCACTGGTTGTCCTCCTGCCTGACGCCGTCGTGCATGGTAATAACCCGGTTGAACCCCAACCCCCGAATGATAGGCTTGGACAAACCTACGCCGGTTGAGATCTGCGACATACCTGGTAATTTACTTACCGCATCAATTAAGTTGGTCGAGGGCGACTGTAGCCATTGGATTTTGGATAAAGCAGCAATGGGTATTGGACTTTCCTTAATAATTGTTTTGGTGGCTGACCCCGAAACGATGACCTCTTCCAGTGAGTTAACCGCATTCTCCATGATGACATTCAGGGTAACATCACCGTTGATGGCTACCTTCTGAACAACTGTTTTGTGAGACACAAACGATACCTGAACGGTGAAGGTCCCCACGGGGAGTTTGGCCAGTCGGTAGCTGCCGTTAGCGTCGGTGGTTGCGCCTACCCGAATTTCGGGAATAAAGATTGTGGCACCCACAACCGCTTCATTGCTTTCTTTATGGGTAACCTGACCACTTAATGTATTTTGCGCCTGGGCAGGCAGCCACAGACTACCCGCTGCCATAAGCAGGCATACCAGTATAGAGTTGAGCATAACGAGAAGGTCCTGATGATAAATGTTCCGTAAAAACTAAGGTAACACTACACCCGATTACTGCCTTTTTACTGCAAGACACAGGGTGGTGAGCATTGTAGATGAATGTGCATCAACTGAATTAGTACGAAACATTGGGAGGTCCCCGGTAATGAGAGCAATGCCTGATAGAGCGGGTGACAAACTGTAACGGCGGGAGCCATACGATGGTGACTATTACCACAAGAATCAGAAAGGCAATAATCGGAATCGTGTTGTCCGTAAACAGCGAATGTGCTAACTGGTCAAGCCATATCAGCTCCTGCTGGGTGTGTGTGTTCGGCTGGAAAGGACCTTTATTGAACGGCTTATACGGGTGGGTATGGGAGATAATAGTCCCGTCGGCAAGCCGGTGCGCATGGCGGAAAACAACTCCGGATATAATTATCCCCAGGAACAACCCAAATTGCAGGCAGGCCAGCAAGAACCGGTGTTTCCGGAGATAAAACATAAGGCTTTTCTAATATTAGGTAGCGCTGCGTAAAATT
The DNA here is from genome assembly GCF_039541915.1 of Nibrella saemangeumensis. Classification (NCBI taxonomy): domain Bacteria; kingdom Pseudomonadati; phylum Bacteroidota; class Cytophagia; order Cytophagales; family Spirosomataceae; genus Nibrella; species Nibrella saemangeumensis. The sequence continues at coordinate 82,195 of NZ_BAABHD010000028.1, read as the reverse complement.
AAAATAAAGTTAAAGCAATCTTACCAACTTCTACGCTTATAATTTGCTGAATCCAACTAAAACAGCTTTACAGAACTAAAAGCCTACTTGTCTATAGGAATTAGTCAATTCATATAATCTCATTTTTTCATATTATTAGTAATTATGATAAAATGAAGTTAAATTATAAATCTTCTACCTCGTGCGGCTTAACAAATTTTTTATAATTTTGTTAAGCGTGTAATACCACCTTAACTTAATTTATTTACAATTACCACCTTACAAAGATGAGAGGGCTTCGTTTATACATGATTTTGCAGTGGGTACTGTTTCTGCCAATTATTCTGCCATTGTGTGTAATCTTTGGTGCGCTAAGGGGTGCGTTTCAGATGGTAGAGCGGGTGATGGATCAGTTCTGGACGGACATCTGGCCCGAGAACAGTACCGCGTCGTAAATAACGGGAAAGCCTTACCTGGACAGGTAAGGCTTTCCCGTTATTTACGGTCTCCTTTCCAATTGCCTCTGTTAGTAGATAAAATCAAGGTTTTTATCTTTGAAATCTTCAGAGTCCAGCGATAAAAACTCTTCCCAGAAAGGATCACTAGGCAGGCCGGCCTTGCAGATTAGCGGTTCTTTCTTCACCGGGTGGATAAAATACAACCGACGGGCATGCAGATAGATTTTCTTGTCGGCGGTTGGACGATCATAGCCATATTTAATATCACCCCGTATTGGACATCCCATACTGGCCAACTGCGCCCGAATCTGGTGGGGCCGGCCGGTTATCGGGTTTACCTCCAGTAAATAGTGTTCATTGATCTGCCCGAGTAACCGGTACGTAAGTTCTGCTTTCTGGGACCCCGGCACTTCGTCGGTGTAAGTCGTCACCTGATTTCGGTCCTCGTCTTTAACCAGCCAGTGTATGAGTTTTCCTTTCTCCTCGGGTGGTTTTCGGCGCACCACGGCCCAGTAGGTCTTCTGCACCTGACGTTTACGGAAGATTTCGTTCATCCGTTCCAGCGCTTTGGAGGTCCGGGCAAACACCACAAGGCCACTTACCGGCCGGTCGAGCCGGTGGACCGTGCCCAGGAATACCTCACCGGGTTTATTGTATTTCTCTTTTACATAATCCTTTACCAGGTCCAGCAGCGTTACGTCGCCGGTCCGGTCACCCTGTACCAGCACACCCGGTTCTTTGTTCACGATAACCAGGTGATTGTCTTCGTATACGATCTGGTAGCCTTTTGTCTTCATACTATCTTCAACCTAATACGCTTCCTGTTCGTTCGGAAACTCCCGCGATTTTACATCATCTACATAGTGCGAAATGGCATCAGTCATGACCGAATGAAGATCGGCGTACCGGCGCAGAAAGCGCGGCTTAAATTCTTTGTTGATACCCAACAGGTCGTGGATCACCAGAATCTGGCCATCGGCGTGGGGTCCCGCTCCGATCCCAATGGTGGGAATTGTCAGCATTTCTGATACCTGTTTAGTCAGCGCGGCCGGAATTTTCTCCAATACCACACTAAAACAGCCGATGTCCTGGAGCATCTGAGCGTCGGTCATCAGCTTTTGGGCTTCGGTATCCTCTTTAGCCCGTACCGCGTAGGTGCCAAACTTGTAAATCGACTGAGGTGTAAGACCCAGGTGACCCATCACCGGAACGCCGGCGCTCAGAATACGAACAATCGATTCTCTGACTTCCAGGCCGCCTTCCAGCTTCACGGCATGGGCACCAGATTCTTTCATAATCCGGATTGCCGATCGTAATGCTTCTGACGAATTGCCCTGGTAGGAGCCAAAGGGAAGGTCCACTACCACCAAGGCCCGCTTTACCGCCCGGACTACCGCTCCGGCATGGTAAATCATCTGGTCAAGGGTAATGGGCAGTGTCGTTTCGTGCCCAGCCATAACGTTGGAAGCTGAGTCGCCAACGAGGATCAGTTCGACGCCGGCAGCATCAACTACCCGCGCCATCGAATAATCGTAAGCCGTCAGAGCCGAGATCTTCTCGCCTTTATTTTTAAGCTCCTGGATAACGTGCGTCGTAACGCGCTTGATGTCGGGATTGTGAACGGACATGGGAGTTTGCTGTTTCAAGTTCCAGGTTCAACGTTTCAAATCGTATCATTAGCGGAGCAACTTGAAACGTTGAACCTGAAACCGCCGGACGGCCCCGCCGAAACAACATTTATCGTGGTACCAGCCAGGACTCGGGGTTCAGGCGGCTGTAGTTTTTCCAGATCTGAAACTGGACTTCAGAAACGCCGTCTTTATCCGTCGAAACAAAGCCGATATTATCGCGGGCTTTTACTCGCTGGCCAACCTTTACAATTGAGCTGCGCAATTTAGCATAAACCGTCATATAGTCGCCATGCTGAATGGCAACAACGGTATTCATGCCGGGCATATACGTTACATCACGAACAATACCCTCGTAGACGGCCCGGACGGGCTCTCCGGCGTTTGTCTGGATGTCGATTCCCAGGTTTTCGACAATAACTCCTTTAAGCACCGGGTGTTCCTTCCGGCCAAAGCGGTCGGAGACAAAGCCATGCTGCACCGGCCAGGGGAGCCGGTTCTTCGATGCCGTAAAGGACGATGCCAGGGCCACTTCGGCCTCATTCAGGTTATTAGCGTTTGTACGCTCAGCCGGTCTGGTGGTCGCTTCCGCAACGGCAGGTGCTTCGGCCGATGGCGTAGGTGCCGGAGGAGCTGGCGTGGTTTTTTCGTCGACACCGGCAGAGGCTGCCCCTGAATTGGTGGCCGCTGCGGCCGCGGCTGCTTCTTCGGCCCGTTTTTTCTCGGCTGCCTTCCGGGCGGCCTCCAGTCGGGCCAGGCGTTCACGTTCCAGTCGCTCGCGTTCCGCCCGCTCCCTGGCCTCCCGCTCAATCACGCGCCGAATGATGGTTTCAAGACGACTTACCGCCCGGCGGCTCTCTACCAGCTCGGTCCGCAGCAGGGCTTCTTTCTTGCCTAATTCATCGACTACCTTATTCTGCTCCTCTTTCAGCGTTTCCAGCTTCTTGGATTCGTCGAGTTTAACAAGCAGCGTGCTATTCTGCTGCCGACGTTTCCGCTCGGTTGCCAGCCGTTTGTCTTCAAGCTGGCGTTGCACGCCCTGAATTTGCCGAACCTGGCTCTGGCGGGCGTCGGAGTATTGTCTCAGGTAGCGGTAGCGGGCAACCAGTTGATTGTAGTTATCGGCGGAAAACAGAAAGCCCAGTGGGTTGACCTGCTGCCGACGCTTGTCGGCGGCATAGATCATAGCCGCATACTCTTTCTTTAGCTTGTCGAGGTCTTTGTCCAGGGATTGGCTGGTCCGGCGCAGGTCAGCCATTTCTGATTCGATCAGTTTCAGGTCTTCGGAGAGCAGGCCGATCTGGCTCGACTGCGTTTTGATTTGCTGGTTCAGCGCTTTTAGCTGACCTAAACTTACATTTTTCTGCGAAGAGGTCTGCTTCAATATGTTTCGGATCTGCGACATCTTCTCCAGGTTTTGCTTTTTTTCTTTTTCGAGCGCCTGCCGGTTACGCGGCTGCGCAGCCAACCGGAGCGAAAGCAAACATCCTAAGACAAAAAGCCAGCAGCAGAGCTGCCGGTACGAACGAAACACACGTAGTTGCATAATTACTGTAACAAGCGGCTCCCTGCCTACTGCCTCCGTTCGTAACGTGGCGGAATGGTGAACGGAAACCCTGGACTCTTATCTACTAACTCAACTTTATTGTGCTGAATCCGGAGCAGCGTCTGATAAAACTGACCATCACTGCCTGATTTATAATCGACCGTCAGCAGGCTGGTATAGGGAAATAGAAAATTGTTGAGGGCTGTAAAATCTTCGTAGTCCAGCCGCAGGGTATTTTTTGTTGGCTGCTCAACCATCATCAGCTTTTTCAGCTTGCGGTCCTGTTCACCAATGTAATTTTCGACCATTACTTTTCCTTCGCTCTGGCGGAGCAGCAGATAGTCACGCTCGTTTTTAATTTTTTGCGCCGGTCGCTTAGGCAGCGGCAGGTTACCCACAATCAATGCCTGCAACAGGTCGAAATCCAGATTAAAGTTAAACCGCTTGCTCAGGGTAGGGAAATCGTATTTGACATATTCCCGGTGTACTTTGTCCTGAATAGTGATGGTATCGCGGGTTACGAGCCCACGGGCCACTTCAATGCCCAGGCCGGTAACCGAAAACCAGATAACGCTGTCTTTTTTGACGCGCAGGTTCACATTGGCATTGTTGATGTCCTGTTCTTTGCTTTTGAACGATACTTTCGATTTAGCGGTCAGGTAGGTAAAGTCGATCTCGGCTACATTAGACCTAGCTTCTTCAATTCCGGGCCGGGGCATGGCAGCCTGACTGGGAGCGGTGGTGTCTGCCGGCTTCCGGCTAATGACTGTGGTATCCGTTGGTACACTGGTCGAAGCGGTTTTAGCGAGATGCCGACGGCGGCAGGCTTCCGAATTCAGCAACAAGATCAACACAAACAGCCGGAGCAGGTGTTTTGTCATATTTTTCCGGTGGCAATTTTCTTATCTAATTGTTCGCTGGTTTCCCCTTTAGACTTTGCCTTTTTCCATTGTTCAACTGCTTTGTCTTTCTCTCCTAACTGGTACAGCACATCGCCATAATGCTCCATGATGGTACCGCTTACGTTGTTCGGGTCAGCCTGAATGGCTCTTTCCAGATATTGGCGGGCTTTGCCGTAATCCTTCATCACATACAGCACCCAGGCGTGGGTGTCTAAGAAGGTAGCGTTCTTGGGGTTCCGCTCGACCAGTTTCTGAGACATTTGGAGGGCCTGGGGCAGTTTCTCTTTTCGCAAAGACAGAAAATAGCTGTAGTTGTTAAGAACGTGGTCGTTATTGGGGTCTGCCTTGAGCACCAGTTCGTACGCTTCATCCGATTTAGCGTGGTCACCAAGGCCGTTATAAGCATCACCCAGTTGGGCATTGATGTTTCGGCTCAGGGCCGCGTCGGTAACCAGTAACCGACGGCTTTCTTCCAGGGCATCAATGGCTTTCTGGTACTGCCGCTTGAATAAATTAGCCGATCCATTGGCGAGCCAGAGTTGCCCTTGTGTAGGAAATACCTCCAGGGCCTGTTCCGAATGGACCAGCAGGCTGTCTACCTGATTCAAGTCACTGTCTAACTGAATAATGGCTCCCCAGACTTCAAACACTGACGCATCAACGCGGGCAGCTCTTACGAATGCATCGCGAGCTTCGGCTTTTTTGCCTGTCTGCATCAGAAGTTCGGCCATCATTAACTGCGAGCTGGCATCTTTCGGATTGGTCTTAACAAGATCCTGCGCCATTTTTATGGCGTCATCTTTAGCCGTCTGGTTTTCTCCGGCCATACCCATATAGCTCGACAGAATACGCGCCTTGATATTTGCCTCCAGGTTTGGATTGGAAAAGAGGTATTTAATCTCCTGACGGTATTTGTCTGTATTACCCTGCTTACGGTAAACGTCTGCCAGAAGTACGTGCGCCTGCGGCAGATCCGGATTGATCTTCAACGCTTTTTCCAGCCAGCTAAGCGCCTGCTGGTGGCGGTCGTTGGCGATCAGCAGCTCTGCTCCCTCAATGAGGTAGTCGGGTTCGCCGGGCTCGGCAGCCGCCAATTTCTCTGCTTCCTCAACCGCTTTATCTACTTTGTTCTGCTTTAAATAAATGCGTTGTTTCTGGCGGATAATCTCTTCGTTAGGGCCAAGCACCTTCTCCACCTTATCGTAGGTTTCCAGTGCCTTATCGGGCTTATCATCGAACAGGTAAATGGCTGCGAGTTCAACGCCATATTCAATATTATCAGAGCTTTTCTGAAGCACCGCTTCGTACAGGGTTTCGGCCTCGCCGTAGCGTTTCTGCTTTACATAGATTTCAGCGAGTTGCAGCGCATAATATTTATTGGCATTGTCCAGTTGATAAGCCTTCTGGGAGTAGGGAAGTGCCTCCGTAATTTTACCACTTTTGAGGAAGGCCGAGGCAACCGCATACTGAGCCGCAGCATTGTTCGGACTTTTCTGGAGTAACTTCTCAAATTGTGCGATTGCTTTCGTCGGCTCGTCGGTCATGATGTATTTCATGCCTTCGGTGAACAACGATTCATCGATACCCTGGTTAAGAGTACCGCCGATCCCAGCCTGTTCTTCTTTCGGTTTGGCTTTGCGTTGGGCCTGTACGGGAACGGTCGTCAGCACCGCCAGACAGCCCACGCCGGCTAATACCCATTTTCGCCATGTATGTGTAATGAGGCACTCCATATCCCCTGCTCTATTTCCTGTGATAACTAAAATGCGCTACCGGTTTGCCAGTGCGTCATGTGTGAAACGCTCTGACTGATAGCTCTATTGCAGTAAGGCTGCTTACTATCGGTTTTACTCTATACAAATGTAGTGTAAAACAACTCTACTCGGCAGCAATAGAGCAACATTCTGCCGAACGGGAAATGAAAATGAGCAGGCAGTCTTCAGTAGGCAGTAGGCAGTTCGCAGTAGCCATAAGAGGAGCGGCCACACCGCCCGCCACTACTGCCTACTAATGACCCACGGCGTCATACACCCGTACCCGCTCCCACAGATGGGCGCAGTTCTCGACGAACTTCAGATGCATGGGGTGTTCCTGATACGCGTCGTGGGCGTGTTGGTCAGCAAAGACAAAGGTGATAGAAAAGTCGTAGCTATGGTCAATCACCGGCCGGCGCGTATCGGCAGGGACACCGATGTAAGCGGCATCCATATGTTCAATGTCCCGCAGGGTTTCAATGCCTGCGCGGAGCGCATCACGGTCGGCTTGCTTTTCTGGGTGCTTGAGCCAAAAGAAAACGGTATGGACGAACATGGGGTTTTACGTTTAAGCGTGCAATGATATAACCTCGGCCTACAAACTACAAATTAAAGCGCATGCTTCTCTAACTGCTTCACCAGTACGTCGAAGTCTTTGGGGTAAGGCGCTTCAAACATAGCATCCTCTCCGTTCAGCAGGGTAAAGGTTAGCGAACGGGCGTGCAGGGCTACGCGCTGAATCAGCGGCAGTTCTTCGGTTCCCTGCTTGAGGTTGAACTTTCGCTTGATCTGGGACAGGTAGATGGAGTCTCCGCCGTAGGTTGGGTCATTAACAATGGGTGCTTTGAGGCACATCAGGTGGACCCGGATCTGGTGCATCCGTCCGGTTATGGGCATGCATTCCACCAGAGTATGTGACCGATAGGCCCGCAGGGTGTTAAAAATCGTTTCGGCTTCCTTGCCTTTCTGTCGGTCAATCCGAACGGCGGTACCGTCTCTAACCGGCGCAATGGGCAGATATACCGAAATCATATCAAAATCATGTACGCCATTCACGACGGCATGGTAACGCTTGGCCACTTCGCGGTGCTCAAACTGCATAGCCAGGTGCCGGTATGCCTCCGGATGTTTGGCTATTGCCAGAATACCCGAAGTCTCTTTGTCCAGCCGGTGGCCCAGCTGGGCGTCGGAGTGGTATTCCTTCGCCAGCCGCAGAATGCTGTTCGACCGGTCGGCGGTGCGTTCGTCGAGCGAGGCTACATGCGGGGGCTTGTTGATGAGTATATAATCGTCGTTTTCAAAAACGATGAGATCTTCAAAAGCAATTTTCATGGAGCAAATTTACGAAAAGTATGCGAGTGTCACCGCCCGGACTGTACCGGCCGGCGGCAGGCACCTACATTACTCTACCTTCTCCAGTTTGAACGAGAACGTAGTTCCTCTGTCTACTTTGCTCATGACAGAGACTTTAGAGCGATGGGCATTCAGGATGTGCTTAACGATGGCGAGGCCAAGACCGGTGCCGCCCCGCTCTTTGGAGCGGCTTTTGTCGACGCGGTAGAAGCGCTCGAAAATGCGGCTGAGGTGCTCGGGAGGAATACCGGGACCATCGTCTTTAACGGATACCAAGACCTGTTTTTTATCTTCCTCCAGCGTCACCAGCACTTTGCCATTGTCGTTGCCGTATTTGATGGCATTTTCCAGCAGGTTAATCATGACCTGATGAATACGCTGCGGGTCAGCTTTGACCCAGTAAGAGCCAGGCCGGTCGGTTTTAATGCGGAGGGTGGTGCCTTTTGTCTGCGCTTTTTTTTCCAGTTGCTCTAAGGCTTCCGCTATAACCTGGTGCAGGTCGACCCGCTCAAAATGCATCTTGAGTTCGCCGGTTTCGAGCTGCGACAAAGCGACTAGGTCTTTTACCAGCGCATCCAGGCCGTCGAGGCTTTTAGCAGCTTTGGCCAGAAATTTATCCCGGACGTTTTCATCGTCAATGGCTCCATCGATAAGCGTATGAATAAAGCCCTGAGCGGCAAAGATGGGGGTTTTTAATTCGTGTGATACATCGGCCAGAAACTCGCGCCGGAAGAGTTCGAGTCGCTTCAGTTCTTCAATTTCTTTCTGCTTGCGGGCGACGTACACAAAAACTTCGTCGTTAAGCTTTTTGAAAGGATTGTTGTTCTTAATGATGGTCTTCCGGGAGATGTTGAAGTCACGGATTTTGAGCTTGTGAATGGTCTTGTACATCTTATTGACCTCCCGGTATACCAGCAGTTCGATGGCGTATAGTACCAGAAAGAAAGAGACGGCAAACGACGACACGGCCACCACAAAAAGCATGTTGTTTGTAACGCCCTCCACAAACGTCAGAAATACGGCCGTGAGTACCGAGATCAGGAAGGCCAGTAAAAACGCAATAATGCGGGGACTCAGCGACATGCGCTAAATTTCGGAAACTTATTCGACTTCAAACATATACCCAACTCCCTTAAGTGTCCGGATGTAACCCTCTCCTACTTTTTCGCGCAGTTTACGAATGTGTACATCAACGGTACGTTCCAGCACATAGATATCGGCACCCCAGATCTTTTGCAGCAGCTCTTCCCGGCTGAATACCTTATTAGGGCTCTGGGCCAGAAAAAAGAGAAGTTCAAATTCCTTTTTAGGCAGAATGACAGACCGTTCTCCCTGATTGACCGAATAATTCTTCCTATTAATGACCAGATCGGCGATTTCAATTTTCTCGCCGGGGTCAGCCTTCTGCGCTTCCCGCCGGAATAAGGCATTGATCCGGCTCATCAGCGCTCTGGGTTTAATGGGCTTAGTGATGTAGTCGTCGGCACCGATCTCAAAGGCCGCCACTTCCGAATATTCTTCCGAACGGGCGGTCAGGAAAAGGATATACGCCTGACGCAGTTCGGGTATATCGCGGAGCTGGCGACCGGTCTCGATACCATCCAGTTGGGGCATCATGATGTCCAGCAGGACCAGTTCAGGTAAGAAGGCTTTGGCCACGTCAAGAGCCTTGCGTCCGTCGGTGGCGGTGCGGACGTCGTATCCTTCTTTTTGCAGATTGTATTCTAATAATTCAACAATATCCGGGTCGTCATCGACTACCAGAACGCGGTGTGTTTGTTGAGCGGCTTTGGCGGCACTCATCAGTGATGTAGCTATTTGATGCCCCGAAGGTAGGGCGATGCTATGTATTTTATGAACGCAGCTAATTTCTTAACATAAACTTAACAAGGCAAGTTGTCATTTTCGGCTGACTAAAAACATTTTACCTTTTTCGTTGGTAATGACAAAGTCAGTCGGTGACACAAAGCTGATGGCTTCTGTCTGCCCTCTGGGTAAACGTATGCAATGCAGCGGACGCCGGAAATTTACCTGGTTCTTCTCCACCGCAAACAGCAAGACTTTTCCGTAGGTTAGCAGCGCAAACAGGTGGCCGTCGGGGCTGATGTCGGCACCAGTTACCATGGCGCGGATATACACTGAGTCGGTCGGCAGCAATGCATAATCACCGGCACGGGCAGGGAGCGAATATTGCTTGACGTAGTGGCTGGCCAGCGGACGATTTTTCGAGAATAAATACAGCCGGTTATCCGAATACAACATAGCTTCGCAGTCGAAATAGTGCTGACTGGGTGGGGGCGGAAACGCAGATTGATCCGCGTAGTGATACACAATCTGGTCTGTCGTTGCCGGGCGGGAACGGTCTACGCGGTAAATGGTCAGCTTCCGGCGCGTCTGCTGGTTGTTGCCGATGTCGCCAACAAACAGTACGGTGGAATCCTGCTGCGCCAGGTCTTCCCAGTCAGTGTTGGTCAGGCCCGGCAGCGATAGGGTGTCGACAAGGCGACCATCAGCGGCTACTTCATAGAGTGTCGGTTTTCCGCCACTGTCGTTGTGGGTCCAGAATGTGCCATGGCCGGCGCGGTAAGCCAACCCCGAGCTTTCGTTGACCACACGGGGCAGACGGCCCGTCCGTGTAACCTGGTACAGCGGTCTGCCTCTCTGGAAGCCGCTTTTGCGAATCTCCGGCTGGCAGGAGCAAAACGCCACTTTAATGGCAAACAACAATTTTAGCAACGAATACATATTGAGTTTATAGAGCCGTTTGATAATGGATAACCGGGCACCCGAAGTACAACTACCTTCCTACGTAAAACTGACCAGTATTCTTATTTCTGTCCTGATTGTCGTGTACGGCTTGTACGTACTACAGGATATACTTGTTCCGCTGATTTTCTCTATTCTGTTAGCCATGGTGCTATACCCGTTGTGTCTCCGGCTCGAACGGGCGCGTATGCCGCGTATCTGGGCTATCGTGATTTGCATTATCGTGGCGCTGGCCGTACTGGCTGGCTTGCTGTACCTGGTATCGCTTCAGATCGGCAATTTTACGCAGGAAGCCCCTAAACTGATCGAACGCAGCAACGAACTCTTGACCAGGTTGCAGACGTTTGCCGACGAGCACCTGAACATCGACCGCCAGCGTCAGGTGTCCGAAGCGCGTAAGTACCTGAACCGGCTGCTGGAAGAGAGCGGCACCATTCTGACCTCTACCCTGCTGGCCACTACCAATACGCTGACTACTATTTCACTGGTACCGCTTTTTATCTTTTTCTTTCTGCTGTACCGTGATTTTTTCCGTTCCTTTTTCTATAAAGTTTTTAACGGGACGCGCCGGTCAAAGATCGACGCTGTTTTCAAACGAATATACGGTGTAGTGCGGGATTATCTCGGCGGACTGGTTCTGGTTATTATCATCGTAGGTATATTAAACACCGTTGGGCTGGTAATCCTGGGTGTCGATTATGCCCTATTCTTTGGGTTCTTCGGGGCGGTGCTTATTCTGATTCCGTACTTCGGTATTGCGATTGGATCATTGTTACCGGCTTTATTCAGCCTCATTACGGAGGATAATCCGCTGATTGCGCTGGGGGTAATTGGTGTTTTTCTGTTCGTGCAGATTCTGGAGGGTAACTTTATTACTCCGCTGATTGTCGGCTCAAAAGTGAGTATCAATCCGCTGGCGGCAATTATCGCCCTGATTATGTGGGGTCAGCTCTGGGGCCTGTCCGGCTTAATCCTGGCCCTGCCTTTGACCGCAATTGTGAAGGTAATTTTTGATTCTATTGAAGCGCTTAAGCCGTATGGGTTCCTGCTGGGTGAAGCAGAACGACCGCTACCGCCTATCCGTAATTTCGAAGACCTGAAACGAAAACTTCCGCAGCGGCTGAAGCGGATCGGCGAGGTAGACGTTAAAAGTTGAGAGGATCAAGGTTTTTGAAATGCCCGTTCATACGAATGCGCTGCTTGGTGCGCTCCATCTCGGCTACTACCGGAATTACTTTATTAAGGTGATGAATCAGAAACTGCTGGCGTTCGGGTTCGCTGCCAAGCGTCAGCAGTTCATATTCCTGCTCGATGGATAAGCCAACTTTATGGGCTATGCGGTAAGAAAGCCGTTCTGCTTTTGGGTCATAATCAACCTCTATCTGCAACAAATCGTATAGCCGCTCCAGCCGCTCCAGCAGTGTATCCAGGTAGGCGCTTTCCAGGTCGCCGGGTTCTACGGGTTCGACCTGTCCACCCGCATATAATTTGCCGGACACCGGATTTTCGAAGTTTACCAACCGGAAAATAGAGAGCCCCTTGGTCATGATGTCCATGCGACCGTCTTCATAACGTTTGTGCAGAACGGCCACCTGCATTTCGGTTCCGTAGCCGGGCATTTTGTTGTTAATGAATGCTGGGATACCGAACGTTTTGTCCTCGTCCAGGCATTCGTTGATCAATTGCCGGTACCGGGGCTCAAAGATGTGCAAATTCAGGTCTTCGCCGGGATAGACAACCAGATTTAGCGGAAATAAGGGCAGATGCTTCTCCATAGGAGAAGCAAATTAATAGTTTTTCTGTTATGCCCATCTGCGGAGCGCCCTTACCGTTAAAGACAAGCGGTAAGGGTGCTCACAACAATCAGGAATGCGCAAGGCGATCAGCCTCCAGGGCTGTTAGAAGCGATTGGTAGCCGTTCTGCTCCGTAACTTTCCGGTGGGTTTCGGGGTGATGTATAGCCGCAAGCTGATCACGAAACATTAATCGCAGGATCTCACCATAGAGGTGCATCTTCTGCTCGTCGTAACCGTAGCTGATCTGAATTTGCTGGTAGGCGTCAATTTCTTTATGACGCCCCCGCATGGCCCGCTGTGCTCCGCCGAAGCTGCCACTTACGTCCAGGCGGGCGCCCGGAAACAGGTCTATCAGGGCGCGGGTCGTGGTCTCATCGGCCACACACCGCAGCACCATGCGCGTGGGTATCCATTCGTAAAGCGTAATATCTCCCCGCTCAAACAGAAGCCGCATTTCCTGGCGGTCCATACGGCCGGGCTGGGTAAAGCCGTGGTAGTAGTTAACCAGCACATCGCCATACTGGACAGTACAGTTAACCTGATCTTCAGTATCAGTTCCGGGACGTTTAACTGCCTGAGCGGCTTTTACCTCTCCCTCGCCCAGCCAGCCGGCGAACATATCGAAAAAATGGACGCCATGTTCAACAAAAATACCTCCGCTTTTCGACCGGTCCCAGAACCAGTGGTCGGCAGAGAGACCCTCGTCGGCCGCGTAGTTCTCGAAATAGCCGTGCAGCATATCGCCCAGCAGCTTTTTTTCGATTAGGTGGCGGATGCGCTCAAACAGGGGGTTGTACCGTTGCATCAGGTTAGTAACCATCAGCAACCCCTTTTGCCGGGCTGTTTCCAGCATCTCTTTGCCGTGTTCGGCTGTAGTGGCAAGGGGTTTCTCGCAGATGACGTGCTTACCGGCGTTGAGGCAAAGCATTGCCTGCTCGTAGTGCAGGAACGGGGGCGTAGCAATATAAATCAGGTCAACCTCCGGATGATTCACCAGGTCAGTCAGGCTTTCCAACTGTTCAGCCCTAAAGCGCAGAGCGGCAGCAAGGGCCGCTTCGCGGTGGGTTCCGGCAATGGCTACCAGCCGGGTATTCGGTATTTGTAAAAAATGCTGCGTGGCAAACAGGCCAAATCCGCCCATGCCGATTACCCCCAGACCTAGTTTACGCGGGTTGTTCTCCATACTCAGTTAGCTGTCGCTTTAGCAGAACAACCGGCACAGGCAACACTATGTTATGAAGAGGATAGTAAAGTGGGAGCCGGCCAGTTGCGGGGAATCAGGCCCCGGCGGTCGTTTTGCAGGAGCAATTCAAACAACTGAACCGTAGCGGTTGCGTCGCCGTAAGCCCGATGGCGGTTAGAAACGGGAATGCTCAGGGAGTAACACAGGTTGCCCAGGCTATACGAAGGTAAACCCGGAAAGATCTTACGGCTCAGCTTGACCGTGCAGAGGGTCCGGCGGAGAAAGTCATGCCCCACCCAGTTTAGTTCCTTGCGCAGAAAGCCAAAGTCAAAGCTTACGTTATGAGCGACAAAAATGGCATCCTGGGTGATGCGCTGCACCTTGACGGCTACCGTATCGAACGTAGGCGCATCTACTACCATGGCGTTAGTGATACCGGTCAGGCGGCTGATAAACGGCGGGATGGAGCAGCCAGGGTTCAGCAGGGTATGGAATGAATCCACTACCTGCTGGCCATCATGGCGAATCAGCGCTATTTCAGTAAGCCGGGAGGGTCCATTAACCCCGCCGGTAGTCTCGACATCAACAATACAATACACGCTTAAAAATACGCAATTAACGCAATGCCTGCAACGGACGGGTCGTAAGCGGTTTACGAACAACAATACCGTCGCGAATCAGATTCAGGGTGTAGTTGAGCATATAGTCGCGTCCGGATAACACATCCTCGTAGGTGCGGCCGACCGTAAAGTCGGGTTCTACATTAAAACCATTGGCCTTTCCGGGATTAACCGCATGGGTAAGTTTCTTCAGTGGAATGCGTACCTGCAGCCGTGAATTGGGCAGTGTTACCGTTTTGAAATGACCGGCAAAATCACCCCAGTAAGCACCCCCGCAGGCTTCGCCCACGTAGGTACCCATACCGGCATCCAGCGTTTTGGACAACACCGAGGTAGTGGCCGAAAACGAGCCCCCATTCATCAGAAAGTACAGATTGCCTTTGAAGGCCATATGCTTGCGTGGCCGGTACTGGCGCCGGGTCGCACGCTCTGAAAAGCCGCCATAGCCGTCTTTTTTATAGAGCAGACTGAACTGAATGGCCGATAGCGGATTCCAGCGGTTAACCAGTTCCCGACGGGCGGCCACCTTCATTTGCTCGTGTTCCATGATCCGGAACGGCTTCGGCATCCAGTATTGCAGTAGCCGGGCCGAGTTCAGCACTACGCCACCGCCGTTGTTCTGCACATCCAGAATCAGGTTTTCGACTTTCTGATCCTGAATCTGCTGAAAAGCCTGCTTCAGCTTTTTCTTGAAGGCGATTTGCAACGGATCGTATTTTTTCGGGCCCATGAACGTAGAGACACGCAGGACGGCGGTTCGGGTCAGGGTGTCTACCATCCGCACCGACAGGTTCGGCCGGCGGTCGATTTCGTTACGGTACCGCTTCTGAAAAACCGATCGGAAGGTGGCGGCCGTCGGACAGGCCAGTTTTGTCTGACGCAGCAGCGTGTCGGTCGGCAGGCGATATTGAACGGCAATGGAGTCTGTAGATCCAAACCAGGAGGCATAGTAGTCGGCAAACTGGATCAGGCTCCACTGTTTGCGGCCGGTGAGGTTATCACCATCGGAACCCGAGCGGTCGACGTCCATCAGCAGCCGGTGCAGGTCACCCAGGGTTCGGCCATTGAGTGTAACCAGTTCTGTGCCGCGCCGGAGAGAGGTGTCCGCCGACATGTTGTGACTGATGTAATATTTTCCGTCAGCCTCACGGATATAGAAAGGCACAAAACGGGTCGATTTGTCAATAAAGTTCTTGCGGTGGTTCAGGTTGGTATGCCCATCTTTCAGGGTGCTGATGAGCGGGCTAACGTGGTGGAAGAACCCCAAATAATCAACGGGAGCATTAATGTGATTATAAAGGGAATCAAAAATCTGCTCTACCCGCGCTTTTGGCGTATAATACCCCAGGCCGGGGTGCAGTATATCAAGCTTATGTTTTAGAAAAAGCAGGTCTTCGTGAGCCTGCTCCGGGGAAAGCGTTTGGGCCGAAGCCGACAGGAATCCTGCGCCCATCCAACATCCGGCCACCATCAACCACAGGGCAATCTTCTTCATGTTACGGTAAGTACAAGCCTTAACCTCTGGACTAAAGAGGTGATTTGTTCTGTGAAAATATAGAAAAGCCAAATTATCTGCAATAGCAGCTACTAAAGTTAATGTCATATTAACTGTTTCAGGTGGTCATTGCTAGATGAGAAAATATGACAGGCTAATAGAAATATTCCGGTAACGTATATGGATCGTCAGTCCATTTTTTTTGTTAGTTAACTTTTGTACTTATTTCTTTTGTCCTAGTAATTGTAAAGTTAGCCCCCCGTTTTCGCCGGTTAGTCCAATAATTATGTTCCGTATTAGTTTTTGTCGATAGTTTTGATAAATCTGTAACAAAATCGATACGGAACAGTTATCCGTTTATCCCCTGAATAACTTGTCATGAAATATACTGTATGCATTAGTCTGCTGATTTGGTTTAGCAGTATTCTTCTATTTACTTCCTCCGTATATGCTCAGGATAAATTAACCATCAGCGGCTATGTTAAAGATGCGGCTAATGCTGAGGGGCTCATCGGCGTATCGGTGTATGTGAAAGAACTCGGTACCGGCGCCGTTACGAATAACTATGGATTTTATGCCATTACAGTACCCCAGGGCTCTTATACGCTGGTTGTTTCGTATGTAGGGTATGGTAGACAGACGTTGCCGGTTACGCTTTCCGCCCAGAATGTCCGGCTGGATATCGAGCTAAAAGAAGAGGGCCGCGAATTGCAAGAGGTAGTTATATCGACAACCCGCGAAGACGATAATGTGAAGAATATCGAGATGAGCGTTAACAAAATCGAGATGAAGACCATTCAGCGCATTCCGGCGCTGCTCGGTGAAGTTGACGTAATTCGGAGTATTCAGTTGCTGCCGGGCGTCAGTACGGTTGGTGAAGGCGCTACAGGCTTTAACGTCCGCGGAGGTAGTATCGACCAAAATCTGGTGTTGCTCGACGAAGCACCGGTGTATAACTCGTCTCATTTGTTCGGCTTCTTTTCGGTATTTAACCCGGATGCGGTTAAAGATGTCAAGCTCATTAAAGGAGGTGTACCAGCGCAGTACGGCGGACGTATTTCTTCGATCTTAGACGTGCGCATGAAAGAGGGCAACGCCAAAAAGCCGGAGCTGTCGGGCGGTATCGGCGCAATATTTAGCCGGTTGGCCTACGAACGGCCACTGTTCGGGGGCAAAGGCTCGTTTATTGTAGCGGCCCGCCGGTCGTATGCCGATATTCTGGCTCAGCCGTTCCTGAAGGGTGATCTGAAAGGCTCCCGGTTTTTCTTCTACGATCTGACGGCAAAAGCTAATTATCGCATTGACGATAAAAATACACTGTACCTGTCGGGCTATCTTGGTCGCGACGTATTTGGCGCTGACTTCGGTTTCAATTGGGGAAATACCACCACCTCCTTTCGATGGAATCACGTATTCAGCGATAAGTTATTTCTGAACACCACCGCTTTCTACAGCAATTACGATTACCTGCTCGACAGTGATTTGAAGCGGAAAGATGAAAACAAAGGCGACTACTTCCGCTGGAGGTCCCGGATCATAAATTATAGCATCAAGCCAGACTTCACCCTGTTCCTGCGCAACAATACACTGACGTTTGGCGGGCAGGCGATTCTGTACGATTTTAGACCCGGTACGGCAACAGCCGCCAGCGCTGGCGATGTACGTACCTTCGGACTCGACAGCAAATTTGCCCTGGAAAGTGCGCTGTACATTGGCAATGAGCAGCAGGTGAGTCGTCGGCTACAGTTGCAATATGGGTTACGCTACTCGCTGTACAGCTACATTGGCCCCGGCGAAGCTTATACGTTCCAGACCGATGTGCCCGCCGGTGAGCGCCGTTTTCCGCTTATCGCCCAAACGCGACGCTACGATCGCCTGGAGCCCATTAAAACGTATGGCAACTGGGAGCCCCGCTTCTCGGCCAAATATGAGCTGACGGACCTAAGCTCACTGAAACTGAGCTACAATCGGCTGGCGCAGTACATACACCTGGTTTCGAACACTACAGCTTCTACTCCGCTTGATGTATGGACACCGTCGACTAATAACATTCGGCCGCAGATCGCCGACCAGTTGGCCGCCGGCTATTTCCGAAATTTTGGTTCATCTGGTAGTGACTACGAAGCCTCTGTCGAAGTGTATTACAAATGGCTGCAAAACCAAATTGACTATATAGATGGAGCCGACCTGCTCCTGAACAAGTTTCTGGAAGGCGATCTGCTGAACGGCAAAGGCCGGGCCTACGGAGCCGAGTTTTACGTGAAAAAAAATAAAGGAACACTTAACGGCTGGGTGAGCTACACCCTGGCCAGAACCGAACGCCAGGTAGAAGGGGTCAATGAGGGACGTTGGTTTCCTTCACGTTTTGATAAGCGGCACACGCTGAATGTTGTAACGCTATATGACCCGGAATTTGCTAAGCGATGGAATTTTTCGGCCACATTTACACTAAGTACCGGCACCCCGGCAACATTCCCAACTAATCGGTTTGAATTTCAGGGTATTGTAACGCCCCATAACAGCGAAGGCGCCCGTAACAACTACCGGATTCCTCCCTATCACCGGCTAGATCTTTCGGCTACTTTACAGGGTAAGCGCCGGCCCAATCGCCGGAATCAGGATAGCTGGGTATTTTCGGTGTATAATGTCTACGCCCGGAAAAACCCTTTCTCGGTATTCTTCCGAGCCAATGCCGATAATCCCCGAATTACCGAAGCAGTACGCTATTCCATCTTTGCTACGGCCATTCCGGCGGTTACCTACAACTTTAAGTTCTAAGCTATCCAACACCATTCATCATGAAATACTATTCTCTGTTTTTATTAGCCATAGTTGGATCACTGATTTTCAGTAGTTGTGAAACCGTTATTGAGGCTGATCTGGATGAGGGACCCGAGCAGCTTTCCGTTGACGCCATTATAACCGACCAACCGGGTGTACAAACCATCCGCCTGACCAAAACAGCGCCATATTTGGCCAATCGTCCAACACCTGCCGCTACGGGAGCTGTTGTAACGGTGACTGATAATACCGGCAGGATTTATCAGTTTACCGATCCGGATAATGACGGCAATTACACCTGGCAGCCCACAACTACCGACACCCTGGGACAGATTGGCCGTACATATGTGCTTCGCATTCAGTATCAGGGAGAGGAATATCAATCGCTCTCCCGCATGAACCGCGTACCGACGGTTGACTCTATTATTTTCAGGAAGGAGAAGGTAAGTCCACTGCCAAATGCTGAAGAAGGATACCAGGCTGAGTTTTTTGCCCGGGATCCAGCGGGAGCGCCCGACTACGCCCGGATTCGCTTTTTCCGGAACGGCGTCTTACAAAACCGCCCTAACGATCTGGTTGTTACATATGACGGTGCCTTCAACGGCAGCGGAAATACAGATGGATTACTGTTTATCCGACCGATTCGCCAATCTATTAATCCTGAGAATTTTTATGCCGAAAACGATACGGTGACGGTTGAGATCCAGTCCATCACCCCCGAAGCTTTTTACTTTTTTCTGGAACTGCGGGAGCAGGTTTCCAACGGTGGATTATTCGCAACCCCACCGGCTAATGTACCTACCAATGTCGTGAATGCTAACGCGAGCGGGCCTAAAGCGACGGGCTTCTTTATTGCGTCGGCCGTCCGAAATCGGACCGTGCGGGTATCGCAAGAGGCAATTCGTGACTGAGAATGCGTAACATAAATTAGTTGGAGGCAATTGGTTTACCAAACCTTCGGAGTACCAACTCCCTCGTAGCAATCCAGCGCAGAAGACTTACGGGAATAATGAGCAGTAGAAACGCAACCAGTAAAACAAATGACATTATAATGCGCTCTAATAGTTGAAAATTGTTTCTTTCTCTCATGTGTTAGTTACATACTTCCTTGGCGGAATGCAAATTTATTCGTTTTGTAAAGATTTCGAAAGCCTGTATCTATAAACTGACGAACTAGGACCAGTGTTGTCAATTAAAAGCGCCAGCGAGCCTGAACCTTCATCTCTGACTGGTGAGGAGCATTAATTTTGTCGAGGTCAGAGCCAATGGTTTGCTGATTTGATAGATGAGTACGGGACCATCGCAGCCACACATCGAGGTGCCGGTTCACGGCATATTGTACCATCAGGTATTGGCGTTTACCCCGATTGTTATAAGCCGGAAACGAGAAGGCGTACAGCACATCGCGCTCGTAGGCATATTGCCGGCTATCATAATCATCAGTACCGAAAAAAGCCATACGCCCGCTGATACTCCACCTTCCCCGGTCATAGGAAGCATCCTGAATTAGCGCAAAGCCTTCAGACGGATCGGCACCGATATACCGGAAGCTCCCCCATTGTACCCGCGACCGGAGCTGTAAGCCCCAGATGGGTGAATACTCCGCGTTTAGCACCAATACCCGGCGAGTCGTACCTGTTACCTCCTTTGGCGTGGTTTTACTACCAGGACGGTTCTTCTGCTTATGCTCCTCGTGATAGCTGGCGTGAAACGACAATTTTTTCGTTGGGGTATAAACTGCCTGTAGCAAAAAATCATGCCCTCGCGAAGGCGAATCAACCAGATAACGCAGCCAGGGAAAACGGAAACGGTCAATAAACCCGGCTACTGAAAACTTTCGGTATACAGAATATTTTATACCTACGTACGCTCCGCTTTCATTGATGGTGCGGGAGCCTTCTCCAAAAGCGTTGGCGTAGAAACTGTGAAAGTTGCGGTCATAGTGCCGGAGCAGCAGGGCCATATCCAGGCGACGGCTCAGGCTCACCAGCGCTCCGCCCACGGCTCCGATACCACCGCTAAAGGTTTTAGAACCGCTGCTGCGGGCTACTTCTCCAAAGAGATTCACGTTCTGCCAGACGTAGCTGCCGTGCAGCCCAGCCACCAGGTTTCCCCTGCCCGTAAATTCGTACTGATTGTAGGGGAGGTTTCTCTTTTGGAGGTTCTTTTCAAAAGACGTATGCAGGGCAGTCAGGCCAAGTTGTAGTCGGGTATTGGGGTGGTAAAGCAGATGTCCCCCTGCGTTTTGCTCAGTCAGAATCGCCCGGTCTTCCCGTTCGGCGGTCGTTCGGTGAAGGCCGGCTGTCAGCAGTGACGTTACCAAGGCTTGTTCTGTGGCCGTGGCTGCCTTAATGTTGGCGTCGCGCCGGTTACTGGCTAGTAGTAACGTCAGGTCAAGTTTTCGGTTTAGCGCGTAGGTAGCGGTAGCTCCGCGCAGGTAGCCAAACTCGCTCAGCGAGGTGTAGGGCCGCGCTCCCAAGGTAGACCGGCGGATGCTTTGTACCGTTTCGGCACCCTTGCCCAGGGCAAACCCGGCAGATAATACGAGCCCCTGCCCAATCTGCAGCTGATAGTCGCCAATAATGATGTTCCGCCAGCGACCCCGGTTCTGCACCTGCCCGTGGAATGATACATAATCAAAGCCATATTGGTAGTTACCCGGTTGCCAGCGCATCTGTTCCCCGGCATCTTTTTCGACGGTGAGCCCAAAACTATAAGCTCGTGGGCGGCTGTACCGATACCGCACATACCACTGCTGCGAATCGCCAAGGTAACGCGCGGGTAACTTCCCGTTTTTAGCAGGTTCGGCGGGTGTAAAGCCCTGTTGCTTCTCCAGAATCTGTTCGTACCGGATAAGGAGGTAGTGATTGGCCGGATTCGGTAAGCGATTAAGCAGCGAGTTGTTGCCTTCATCAATGGTCGTAAAGTACATCAGCCGCCGGATGGTGGGCAGGTCAAAATCCGGTACAGCCTGAAGTTCATACATTGACAGGAGCGATCCGTACGCGAACCGGTACGTCAGCAGACTGGTAATTTGCTGCTCCGACAGCAGATAGGTACTAGCCAGTTCATCCCGCGTTGCCGTGTTCAGGTTCAGCGGGTTGGTATAGAGCTGGTACAGCGCATCGTACAGTAATGCGTAATCGACGTCTTCATTTTGTACCGTCGTCAGATTTTGCAGCAGTTCGTTAATCAGCGCATCCGGTCGTGTAGCCGGCGGACGGGCAGAAAAATGTTGCGGCCGGGCGGGCAAGCTTATCGCTAGCCCGGCGGCCGCCAACAGAAAGCAGTAAAAATGTTTCAATGCGTCTTTTCAACAGCTAAGGCCACCAGTACCGGGGCCGGTTATCCGGCTGAAAAGAAAAGCCCTGTTACGCTGATGGTTGGTCGTTTTCATTATGACGACCAACTATCGGAAAGGTATCAGGCAAAGCGACGTTTTAATATTTCAACCAATTCGCTGACCTCGTCGCTGCTCATATCCCAGAGGTATTGCAGCGCATAACGGTATGAGATCAGATCCAGCGCCTGCCCGTAATTTTCCACCTGATCCAGTTCGCTGATGGCTTCGTTATACGTATTGGCGTTACCGTTGAAGAGTTGATTGATAAAGCGGAATTTCTGATTCAGCGAAATACTCTTGGCAATACTCTCAATAGGTGCCCGGTGAAATGCTTCGCCTAACGAGGCCGGTGCCTCCTGTGAGCTGCGCAGGTTATCATTGATCGTCGCTGTTTCCGGAACACCTGGTGCTTCTACGGCCGTAGGCTGGCTGATAGCGGTAGCCGGCATATGGCTCGGCTGGCTAATAGGCGCTACCGGATGTGGCTGGTGGTCGCCGTTCAGAAACAAGGGGCCGCCCGTAGGAGTCTCCTCGGTAGCTACTCCATTTACCGGCTGCTCCACTTTGGTAACCGAAGCTTCGACCGGAGGAGCCGCGTGATGCTCTTCCCGGGGCGTATCCGCCCGAGGTGTCTCTGGCTTCGGTGTGTCTACGGTATCCAGTTCGGTATCGAAGAAAGAACGGGTCGATTGAACGGCAAAGCTCTCCGGGACATTGCTTCGCAGCAACGTTGTCAAGTCCATCGGTACTTTTTCGGAGAATAGCGCCACGTACTTGTCGGGTTTCTCCAGCTCATGGCTGCGTTGGGTCAGGATCTCGTCTACCAGGCTAAGGGCCTGATTGACGTAGAGGAAGGGTTTACCGTTCATGCGCTGCTCAATGGTGGCCGGCACAAACTTGTTGATCTGGGTGTAGCGGGTTAATTGCTTGGCCGCTTCGACCGTCAGTGAAAAGTCTGGCTGGTTACGGATTACCTCATCGAAGTGGAAGCGGGGGTCAAACAGCATCACCAGCGTTCGTTTGGTGGCATCGGCCAGCAATGGTTCGAGGTGCTCGCGCCGGACACAGATATGCTGCGATACCACGTTCATGAATACACGCAGAGCCTCCTCCACATCGGGGTGCGTAAAGTCAAAATAGTGACTGCGGAACTTCTCGGCATCCGCTTTCCACTTTTCAAACAGACTACTGATGACGAACAAATTAATCTGTGTGATGGGGGTTAGGTTCAGAATTTCTTTTCCGTTGATAACGGTGTGATTACTAAAGAAATCAGCGGCCACCCGACGTGCGTAGGACTTACTGTATTCGCTCAGTACGTTATTATTGAATTTGTTCGACATTGGTAAAAATCTTTGCTTTGTAAATGGTATTGATTTTGGCTGGACCCAGTTTTTTTATTGTATAAGTTAAAAAAGTGGGGAAATGTTGGGTCAAGTTATTGAATTCCACCGCAAAAAACAGGCCTGATTCCAGAACCACCAGATTAACTTATTTAACGTAGACCGGCATATGTTTATTGAACCGAACCGACGGCGTGAACCGCCCCATTTACGCACCGGCTGGATTGAGGTGATCTGTGGCTCGATGTTCTCAGGAAAGACTGAGGAACTCATCCGGCGGCTCAATCGGACGCGTATTGCCAAACTCGATGTACGCATCTTTAAGCCCACCCTGGATACCCGCTATCACCAATATGATATTGTCTCGCATAATGCTACGTCTATTCCGTCTTATCCCGTGCAGCGGGCTAAGGATATAGCCAATCTGGCCGCAGGCAGCGATGTTGTGGGCATTGACGAGGCTCAGTTTTTCGACCTGGAAATTATAGATGTCTGCACCCAATTGGCGAACGATGGTAAACGGGTAATTATCGCGGGGCTGGATATGGATTTCGAAGGGAAGCCTTTCGCCTGTATGCCTCAGTTAATGGCCGTTGCCGAATACGTCACCAAAGTTCACGCGATCTGTGTAGTATGTGGCGATATCGCCAATTACTCCTACCGGCTGGTACCGTCTAAAGACAAGGTGCTGCTCGGTGAAACCGACAGCTATGAAGCCCGTTGCCGCCGGTGCTTTAACCTCGGCAATGACGCTGGCCGCAAGGAGTGGGTCTACGAAGATGAAGGTATGCATTGACGACAATACAATGGGTTCATATTAGCCCTTCATAATGATGCAATTGCTGCGTTACTGTGCAGGTATAAGCACGGTAGCGCAGCAATCTCCCCAAGCCTGTAACCGGCTCATTCTCCCTGCCCCATTGAGTATCCCGGAACGCCGTCGAAGGTATACAGGTTCTCTAATTTAGTGGTGTCAAACCCTCCCTGATGAAACTGCATCAGCAGGTGACTGATATGCTCTTTCTGGATAGGTGTACCACTGCCCTGCTCGTGCATAAAACGGCACCGCCATTGGTCTGAACAAAACGTCTCCGGCATGCCGTCCGGATACACCTTGACCCCCCGGTTGGATACCATCTGTAGTTTTAGCGGACTGCCGTTGAACTGACTGACCGCATCGCCAAACTGTTGAGCCGTGCCGTCGGGCCAGTCAACAAATATATCAACCCCAACGAGTTCTTTGGTTTGCCGTGAGCGGGTCTGTGTTTTCACCGATGACACTGTCGTGTCGGCATGCGAATTATTGTAGTAGACGGCTTTAAAGTGCTGCGGCTCCTGCCCCAGCCGTTCAATTACGGCATCGGCAAAGGCCTTGGTGCCGACGCGCTGCTGACTGACACCCTCTTTGTAAATGTCGCCGGTATGGATACCATCTTCAATGGTACGTAACCAGGCGTTCTGCACACGGGTTGCTACATCGGACTGCCCAATATGAACCAGCATCAGAATAGCACCCTGCAGCAGGCCCGACGGATTGGCGATGCCCTTACCTGCAATATCCGGAGCCGAGCCATGAATGGCCTCAAACATGGCACAATGGTCACCAATGTTAGAGGAGCCACCCATACCTACCGAACCGGCAATCTGGGCCGCAATGTCGGAAATAATGTCTCCGTAGAGGTTCAGCGTCACAATCACATCAAACCGTTCGGGCACATCGGCCAGCAGCGCCGAGCCGATGTCAATGATGTAGTGCTCCTTCTGAATGTCAGGGTATTCATTGCCAATTTCATCAAAGACCCGGTGGAACAGTCCGTCCGTCATTTTCATGATATTGTCCTTTGACAGACAGGTAACTTTTTTGCGGCCGTAGGCGTGGGCGTACTCAAAGGCGTAGCGGATGATTTTTTCGCAGCCGGGCCGGGAGACAATTTTCAGGCAGTGATATACCTGTTCTGTCTGGCGGTATTCGATGCCGGCGTACAGGTCTTCCTCGTTTTCCCGGATGATAACCAGGTCCATCTGCGGATGTTTGGTAGCCACAAACGGGTAATAAGCCTGACAGGGGCGTACGTTGGCGTACATACCAAGCGTTTTGCGGGTGGTCACGTTCAGACTGACGTACCCACCGCCCTGGGGTGTGGTGATGGGTGCTTTTAAGAAGACTTTGGTGCGTCGGAGCGAATCCCAGGCCCCCGCTTCAATGCCATTCTTGACACCACGGGTATAGACCTTTTCACCGATTTCAATTATTTCTTTTTCCAGTTGAGCGCCGGCTGCTTCCAGGATGCGGAGGGTAGCATCCATGATTTCGGGGCCAATGCCGTCGCCGTATGCGACTGTGATGGGAGTTGTTTGTGCCATTTTGGGTATTTCCGGAAAGGTATTCTCTTAATTAACTATGTCTTGCCTGCCATAGGTCAGCTTATTTACTGACAGGTCCGGAGGCTTACCACAGAACCGGAACAAATCTGCTGTATCTTTACTATACTTTTCTCTTTCAGACAATGGCTACAGTACAACAGACTCAACGATTGATACCCCAGGTGAAAGGGGCTCCGCTGGTGGGGAATACCTTTCAATTTATCCGCGACCCGCTGGCATTCTTGTCCCGGTTGCAACAGCAGTATGACCGTCTGGTGCGGTTTACCATTGCCAACCGTCTGGTCACGCTAACGCTCACACCCGAAGATGCCAAGCATATTCTTCAGGAAAATAATAAAAACTTTGTCAAAAGTGATGCCTATAAGGTACTATCGCTGTTTCTGGGAAATGGCCTGCTGAACAGCGAAGGTGATTTCTGGCGTCGGCAACGGCGGCTGGCCCAACCGGCGTTTCACCGGCAGCGGCTGGCTCTGCTGGTGGATACCATGGTTCAGGAAACGCAGGAACTGGTGGAGCGCTGGAAGCAGCATACGACCGCACTACCCGTTGATATCTCGGAGGAGATGATGAAGCTGACGCTGGAGATCGTAACCCGGTCGCTGTTCAGCTCCGATGTGAAAAAGCACCTGGGCAACATCTCAAAGGAGATTACTACCATTATTGAATTTGCCTACGCGGAGTTACACAGCTTCGTGCATATTCCAACCCACTATCCTACGCCCCGTAACATCCGGTACCGCCGGGCGGTAGAGAAAGTGGAGGGGATTATTTACGACATCATCAACCAGCGCAGGGCCGAAAAAGCTAGCGGCAACCATGTCCGGTACGACGATCTGCTGGAGATGCTGATGGAAGCCCGCGATGAAGAGACCGGCGACCAGATGACCGATAAGCAACTCCGCGACGAGGTAACCACCATTTTTATGGCGGGCCACGAAACTACCGCCAACGCCCTGGCGTGGTCTTTGTACCTGCTTGCGAAACACCCGGAAGTAGCCAGTAAAGTACGGGAAGAGGTACATCGGGTAATTGGGTCAGAGGGCATACCTACTGCCGAAACCGTGCGCGCGCTCAGCTACACCCTTCAGGTTATTCAGGAGACGATGCGGCTGTACCCGCCTGCCTGGCTGTTTGGCCGCAAGCCCGTTATCGACGAACCACTGGGCGAGTATGTACTCCCGGCTAACTTTGGCGTGTTGATTTGTCCGTACCTGCTGCACCGGGACCCAAAGCACTGGACAAACCCGGATCAGTTCAACCCCGACAATTTTCTGCCGGAACGGTTAAAAGAGCGACCTGCCTACTCGTATATTCCTTTTGGCGGAGGGCCCAGGCTGTGTATCGGTAACAACTTTGCGCTGATGGAAATGCAGGTTGTGCTGGCCTTGCTCGTGCGGACGTTTGACTTCCATACTACCCGCCGGAACGTGATTGAGCCGGAGCCGGGTATCACCCTGCGGCCTAAAGGCGGGCTACGGCTCAGGATAAGCCCAATGAGCATTTAAATAGCCGGTTTGAGAATTGGCCCGTTATGCCTAATTTTGGAATCGTTTTCTACTGACCACATAAACGAAGTCAAATGAGAGAGATACAATTCCGCGAGGCTCTACGCGAGGCTATGTCGGAAGAGATGCGTCGCGATCCGCGTGTGTACCTGATGGGCGAAGAGGTGGCCGAATATAACGGTGCTTACAAAGTAAGCCAGGGTATGCTGGACGAATTTGGTCCGGAGCGGGTTATCGATACGCCGATTGCCGAATTAGGCTTTGCCGGTATTGGGGTGGGCTCGGCAATGAACGGGTTGCGGCCCATTATCGAGTTTATGACCTTCAACTTCTCGCTGGTTGCTATCGACCAGGTGATTAATTCCGCTGCTAAGGTAATGTCTATGTCTGGCGGCCAGTATTCTGCGCCTATTGTGTTTCGCGGGCCAACTGGTAACGCCGGTATGCTGTCGTCGCAGCATTCGCAAAACTTCGAGAACTGGTATGCTAATACCTCGGGGCTGAAGGTAGTTGTACCTTCTAATCCGTACGATGCCAAAGGCCTGCTCAAGTCATCGATCCGCGACGATGACCCGGTTATCTTTATGGAGTCGGAACTGATGTATGGCGACAAGGGTCAGGTGCCTGAAGAAGAATACCTGATTCCAATTGGTAAAGCCAATATTGTCCGGGAAGGCAATGACGTAACCATCGTGTCGTTCGGCAAGATTATGAAGGTAGCCTTACAAGCTGCTGAAGAACTGGCTAAAAATGATATTTCAGCCGAAGTGATCGATCTGCGTACTGTTCGTCCGATTGATTACCAGACGGTGATTAACTCAGTAAAGAAAACCAACCGGTGCGTGGTGGTAGAGGAAGCATGGCCATTGGCTGCTATTTCGTCTGAAATTACCTACCACGTGCAGCGCTATGCTTTTGATTACCTGGATGCACCTGTGGTGCGGGTCAACAGCCTGGACCTGCCGTTACCCTATGCGCCTACTCTGATTGAAGCGATTTTACCCAATGTGAAACGCACACTACAGGCTGTAGAATCAGTCATGTATAAGAAATAGGTATAATTGCTAATACAAAAGAAAAACGCCGGGGTGTATACCCTGGCGTTTTTTGTGACTTCCTGCAAATAAGTTACGGTCGGTGACAGTATCCTTTTTGTAAGAAGCTAACATTTATAAAACACTAATCTTTATAGAATTGTTCAGGGGTTGAAAAATAAGTGAATAATTTTGCGGTATAGTTCAGTGTATCAGCATTTTTTCTGAAATAGATACTACTTAAGCCGCCACTAACCTGTAGTAAGAAAATATGATAATTCTATGAGGAGTCAAGCCCAAACCATTTATGAGGTTACTGTTCAATATATTGGCTCACTCAGCACCGTACGGCAGCGTGACCCGTTTACCGTTTACTTTTCGAATTTGACGAAAGCTGTCGAGGCTGTGATCAGCCATTTAGCCCTGAATGGCTGGCCAATCAAAATAAATTATTCGGCGGTGTACCGGAGCCTTAAACAGCGGGGAAGTTATTACTGCGATTTCGATGTAGCCGGAGCCAAGGTTTTTCGCATTCGGATTACGCCCCGCACGCTTAACCCGGTTCTGACCACCCTGGGAATTGACGAAAAACCCACCGAACCACTCCGTAAAAAGTGAGGCTATTTAGTAAAGCTTTACAAGCTCGCTGCCAATGATATAAAAAGCCACCACCAGCACAAACCAGCCAAATCCCTTCTTCAGCTGCACCGCTGGTACCAGGCGCGAAAGGTACATACCAACGAAAATACCAACGATAGAGAAAAAGGTAAATCTGACCAGAAATGGCCAATCTAAATCCGGCCGGTGCAGGTCTCCCATAAAGCCAACAAATGAATTGACAGCAATGATCAGGACGGATGTGCCCACGGCCATCCGCATTGGTAACCCTGCCAGTAATACCAGCATCGGCACAATCAGAAAACCGCCCCCGGCTCCGATGGTGCCCGTCAGCATTCCAACAGCCAGCCCATCCAGCGCCAGCAATCCCAATCTCGGCCGTTTAAAGACACGGTCTGCCCGCCGGGGCTGCCGGTGACGAATCATGGCCTGCGCGGCCATAATCATAACAAAGGCAAAAAAGTACAGAATAGCTGTGCTTTTCGAAAGTTCATAGGTGCCCAGTCGCAGAAATGGATCGGGTATGGCGGGAACCAGCCAGCGCCGGGTCAGGTATACCGAAATAAAAGAGGGGACAGCAAAGGCTGCGGTTACTTTAAAGTCGATCCGTTTTTTAAGACCATATCCTACAGAACCGACAAATGAGGTTGTGCCGACTACAAAAAGGGAGTATGTCGTAGCCAGTACCGGCTCGATCTGAAACAGGTAGACAAAAATAGGCACTGTCAGAATAGACCCTCCCCCGCCGGCCAGCCCAATAACCAAACCGGCTACAATAGCCGCAGCATACCCAATTAATTCTGCGAAGGAGAACACCGGCATAAAATCATAGCTAGACCAATACGCATAGTATTAACGAAAAAGCCCCTGCACAAGGCAAGGGCTTCAGGATTACTTATCTAAACGGTATTACTCCGGGTTATTAAGCTTGCTGTGCTTCCGGCTGTACAGGAAGTACACAATGATACCCAAGGTACCCCATACTACGAAAGCAATCTTGGTATCGGTCCTAAGATTATACATTAGGTACAGATTCGCCAGAATACCGCAGGTAGCAATTACTGGCAACGCAGGTGTTCTATAAGGGCGCTCCAGATTCGGTTCACGCACGCGCAGCAGCCACACGGCCGCACATATCATTGCAAACGCCAGCAGCGTCCCGGAACTGCACAACTCCGAAACTTTATCGATTGGCGTCAGGGCAGCTACAACAGACACGACAAAACCAACAAAGATCGTGCTCTTCCAGGGTGTTTTGAATGTCGGATGAATGGACGCAAACAACCCCCTCGGCAGCAGGCCATCCTTCGCCATACCCAGAAAAATCCGGGTCTGACCCAACATCATTACCAGCATCACCGAAGTCAAACCGGCAATAGCGGCAATGGTGATAATATACACCGCCCAGGTTAATCCTACGTCAGAAAATGCCTGCGCTACCGGAGCTTTCAGATCAAGGCTGTCGAAACGAACCATACCTGTCAGCACCAGCGATACCAGAATGTAAAGCAGGGTACAGATAATGAGCGATGCAATAATGGCGAATGGGACGTCCTTGCGGGGATTTATTGCCTCACCGGCCTGCGTGGATACCGCATCAAAGCCAATATAGGCGAAGAATACAATGCTGGCTGCCGTAACAATTCCGTTAAATCCAAAATGTTCCTGGCCAGCCGCATCCGTCACTGTTGCCGGGATAAACGGTGTCCAGTTTGAGATGTCGACATAGAATGAGCCGGCGATGATTACGAAAATCACAACCGTTACTTTCAAAATCACGATCAGGTTATTAGTGCTGGCGGCTTCTTTGATACCCTTCACCAGAATATAGGTCACCACCCAGACAATCAGAAATGCCGGCAGGTTAACCGCAAATGAAAATTCAGGAATGATCTGACCGGCCGCCCGCAGGGTTTCGGCTTTTTCCTGAGCCGTGACCGGATCATTCATCAGCCAGATTGGTAATTCAATATGGAAGAGGTGCAGCAGTTTTTCGAAATAACCTGACCAGCTTACGGCTACCGTGGTGGCACCCATCATGTATTCGAGAATCAGATTCCAGCCGATAAACCAGGCGAAAATCTCACCGACCGTGCCATAGGAATAAGCGTATGCAGAGCCCTCAACCGGCAAAATTGACGCAAATTCTGCGTAGCAGAGCGCGGCAAACGTACAGGCAATACCCGCCAGAACAAAGGACAAGGCCAGCGCCGGACCCGCCCAGTCGTGAGCAGCAATACCGGTCAATACGAAGATACCGCCCCCAATAATAGCACCGATACCCAATGAAGTAAGCCCCCAGCGGGTCAGCACCCGCTTCAGCTCACTTTTCTTCATGTCCTGCTCATAAGCCGCTAACGGCTTTTTTCGCCAAACGCTGTTGTCTCTCGTTTTTACTTGGGTTTCCATGAAAAGGAAGTTAGTTTGGAGAAATTAGTTGCTGATAAAATATTGTTAGGTATAAATGACGTGCTAACCTACAAAATTGCCTGTATATAGACACCAAAAGCCGGATCATATTGTCCGGCTCTTGGTGAATACATGGATTATGCCTGGGCAGGACGAATCTTGCCTTTAGACTGCCTGGCAGCAGCTGTTGTATCTGCCGGAGCGCTCGGCGGTGTTTCGTTGGCCTGCTCACGACTCATGGCGTCAACCACAATCGGCGTAGCCACAAACAGCGATGAGTAAGTACCCACAATAACCCCGATCAGCATGGCAAACGAAAAGCCCCGGATCGTTTCGCCACCGAAGATAAATAATACTAACAGTACGAGCATAGTCGAGATACCCGTTACGGCCGTACGGCTAAGCGTGCTGTTCAGGGCATTGTTGATAATGGCCGGTACACTCTCTCTGCGGCCCCGGTTCTCGTGCAGGTATTCACGCACCCGGTCAAAGACCACAACGGTATCGTTCATGGAGTAACCCATAATGGTGAGCAAAGCGCCAACAAATGCCTGGTCGATGTCGAGCGAGAACGGCAGGATACCGTTGAAGATCGAGAAAATGGCCAGAATCACGAGGACGTCGTGGAGCAGGGCCACCACGGCACCGTAACCAAACGATAGTCGTTTAAAGCGGATCAGGATGTATCCGAAGTTGACGGCAATGGCCAGCAGAATAGACCACATGGCCGAGATCAGAATATCGTAAGCAATGGTTGGACCCACCTTTTGTGAGCTTTCAATCCGTGCCGGATTTCCTTTAATATTGGATAGGCCTTTATAGATGGTTGATTCTACCTGCTTATCCGCTTCGGCATTGGTATTATCCATCTGGTAGCTGGTCGTTACTTTTACCTGGTTGGAGCCACCTACGCCGGTACCACCAAAGGTCTTCACTTCCGGTGCCGAACCCAGCACACTGGCCAGTGATGTACGGACGTCATCTGTGCTCACGGGTTGCTCAAAGCGAACCACATACGAGCGGCCGCCCTTGAAATCAACGCCTAAGCCAAAGCCTTTGAAGATAATGGAAACGATTCCCAGACCGATAATGATTGAGGAAATCGTGTAGTACGTACGACGGCGCGACACGAAGTCAAAGTGCGAGTCCTTAAACAGGTTTTTCGTCAGCGGAGATGAGAAGCTAAGCTGACCGCCTTTGTTTACGTACCAGTCCAGCAGCAGCCGGGTAATGAAGATAGCGGCAAACAGCGACGTACAGATACCAATAACCAGCGTTGTGGCAAAGCCCAGAATCAGCCCGGTTCCGAAAATGAACAGAATAACCCCGGTCAGCAACGTTGTTACCTGCGAGTCGATGATTGACGAATAAGCGTGCCTGAAACCGTCGGAGATTGCCAGCTTGAGACTCTTACCCATTGCCAGCTCCTCTTTGATGCGCTCATAGATCAGTACGTTGGCATCGACCGCCATACCAATCGTTAACACGATACCGGCAATACCGGGCAGCGTCAGAACGGCACCCAGTGATGCCATGATACCCATCAGGAAGGCCAGGTTGACAAACAAGGCTAAGTCAGCCACCAGGCCGGCTTTGTTGTAATACAATACGACAAAGGCCAATACGATCAGCAAACCAACAATCGAGGATATTATCCCAGCGTTAACAGCCTCAGAACCTAAGGTTGCACCTACTACATTTTCCTCAACAACATTAGTGGGTGCGGGTAGCTTACCGGCCTTAAGTACGTTCGCTAAGTCTTTGGTTTCTTCGACTGTAAAATTCCCGGAGATGCTGGAGCTACCATTGGGAATCTCGTTCTGTACGTTAGGAGCCGTATACACCAGGTTGTCGAGCAGGATAGCTACCGGACGGCCCACGTTCGCTGCGGTCAGTGCGCGCCATTTACGGGCACCCTCGGCGTTCATACGCATAGTTACTTCCGGGCGCCCACGCTCATCATAATCGTTAGAAGCATCCGTAATAACGTCGCCTTCCAGCGGAGCCTGGCCACCAGCTTTTTTCACAAAGTACAGCGGCAGAATTTCTTTGCCATCGTTTGTTTCCAGTGTTTTCCGATCCCAGGCAAATACCAGATCAGTTGGGAACAGTGAGCGCACTTCCGGGTCGTTCAGAACGGCGTTGGCTTTAGCCGTATCTTTCAGGTAAACGCCTAATTGATTCTGTGAAATCGGCACAAACAGGTTGGTCAGCGCAGCGTTCTGAGCCGCCGTAGCCGAGGTATCTTTCTTTGCTGTATCCGTAGCAGCATTCTGGTTACGCTGGGCAAGCTGGGCCTCCAGGCTAGAACCTGTCTTTGTGGTATCACCGGTTGTGGCCGACGGTGCTGCGGCTGTCTTCAGGGACTCTTTACGAGCCGCTTCCTGCTTCACCAGGTAAGCTCCCAGGCCTTCAATAGCCGGTGCCACTTCGTTAATGGTATAAACCTCGGTAAACTCCAGCTTGGCAGCACCCGTCAACAGGCGACGTACCCGCTCCGGGTTGTCAACACCCGGTAATTCGATCAGGATACGGCCACTACCCGGCAGACGCTGAATGTTCGGGTTTGCTACCCCAAATTTATCAACCCGGGCCTGAATGATTTTGAACGCCCGGTCAATGGCTCCGTCTACTTCTTCGTTCAGCAGACGACGCACTTCGGTATCCGACGACTGGAAGTTTATTTTACCCCGGTTGGCACTGGTAGCAAACACACTGGCCAGCTTGGTGTTCGGCGACAATTTTTTGAAATTGTCAATAAACAGGTCAACAAAACTCGACTGACTGCTCTTCTTGTCTTCAGCAGCCTGCTTCAGAGCCTCATTGAACTTAGGGTCACGGGTGTTACCGGCCAGCCCCCGCAGAATGTCGGCGGGTGATACCTCCAGCACCACATGCATACCACCCTGCAGGTCCAGCCCCAGGCCTAACTCACGCTCGGTGACTTCCTGAAGGGTGTTGCCCAGGTAAACTTCCTCTTTCCAGAGCGAGTCAATGTAGCGCTGCTTTTTCTTTATATCGACAACGCCATTCTTATCTGTGGCGTAAGCGGTAGCTTCCTGTTTGAAGCTTCGCGATACGTACGTAAACGACAGATAGTAGATGCTTAATAGGGCGATTACTACCGTCAGAACAATTATACCAGTCCGGTTTTGCATTTTAAATTATGTAAAAAGAGAGGATAATACGAATGAAAAAGATAAAGCAAGATGTACAGTGAGCCCCTGCGTAACAGCTAGTGACTACTGTTTACCATTTAACAGACCTTACAATCAGGGGGCGTTACTGGCGATATGATGGCCGAAGATGTGCCTGAAGTACGAGAAGTAGAAGTAGGGTACTTCAAAAAGGCGCGGGAGCGTTGGCTGGTCTACCATCAACAGCACGGATGGCGGTGGCAGCAAATACACTACGTGCGAAAAGTCAAAGGAAACGGCCGTTGTTACCACCGCTTCGAGCGAAGCTGCTTTGATAAAAAAGTCCGGCGATTGGTCGTTGGCTTTGTCGTTATCCTGCTTCGTTTGAACAGCCTGCTTGGCTACCGGTTGTGTGTCTGTCCACGCCAACCCGTTTGGCGTAACAATACCTCCCGTTACCAGCAGTAATAAGCCTGTCAGAAACAGACTAATTACTTGTATTATGTGGCGCTGTTCTCTCATAAAACACTAACGGAGGGCAAAGGTCGCTGGAATTTTGTAAACTTCCAAGCACATAGGGTTTTATACATATGAAATAGGACAATTACCGGGAAGAATTGCCCTCAACAGGTACAAATACAGCATTTCCGGGTTATTAGTTCATAACCGTTAATTTTGACCTCATGAATTTGCAAGAGTTTATCCGATTAGCCTTAGCTGAAGATATCGGCGATGGCGATCATACATCCTTATCTACCATTCCGGCCGACGCCCGGCGCCGGGCCAGGTTGCTGGTCAAAGAAGCCGGTATTCTGGCCGGTGTAGACGTGGCTTTGGCCGTCTTTGCTGAAGTTGATCCGCATTTACAGGTAACCGTTCAGATGCAGGACGGTGTGCCCATTAAGCCGGGTGATATTGTGCTAACCGTAGAGGGTAAGGCTCAGGCTATATTGCAGGCTGAGCGGCTGGTACTGAATTGTATGCAGCGCATGAGCGGTATTGCCACCTATACCCGACGCATGGTCAATATGCTGGAAGGCACCCGTACCCAATTATTGGATACCCGCAAAACAACGCCTAATTTCCGCATCTGCGAGAAAATGGCTACAAAGATCGGTGGTGCTGTCAATCACCGGTTTGGTTTGTACGATATGATCCTGATCAAGGATAACCACATCGACTATGCTGGAGGGATTGAAGCGGCCATTACCAAAGCGGTTGAGTACCTTCAGCGTACCGGAAAGCAGCTTCGTATTGAAGTAGAAACGCGCAACCAGGCGGAAGTGGAAGAAGTGATGCGGGTTGGCCAGGTCGATATTATACTGCTCGATAATTTTTCGCCGGACGGTATCCGCGACATGGTGCGACTGATTAACGGCCGGTTTATTACGGAAGCTTCCGGCGGTATCAATGAGACCAATATGCGGGCGTATGCTGAAACCGGAGTTGACTATATTTCGTCGGGAGCGCTAACGCATCAGGTCAAGAGTATTGATTTAAGTTTGAAGGCCTACTAATTTGGTTGCAACTACCAGCCATGATTTGTTGTTTATTGCTTAATACGACAAACGATAGCTAATGATACCATTAACCATAGAAGATGAAGTAAAGCAGATCGGCTACGTAAGCCGGTCGGTGCCCAAAGATAAAGATTTGGGAGAGGAGATCCGGCGGATGAAAAAAGAGAAAAACGCTGTAATCCTGGCTCATTATTACGTTGACGGTGCCATTCAGGATTTAGCCGACTACATCGGTGATAGCCTGGGTCTTTCGCAGCAGGCGGCCGCCACCGACGCTGATATTATCGTGTTCTGCGGGGTGCATTTTATGGGCGAAACGGCCAAGATTCTGTCGCCAGACAAAAAGGTGATCATCCCCGATATGAATGCCGGCTGCTCACTGGCCGATTCAGCACCGGCCGATAAGTTTGCAGCCTTTAAGGCGCAGTACCCGGATCATATCGTGCTGTCGTACATCAATTGTTCGGCAGAAATCAAGGCGCTATCCGACATTATTGTTACCTCGTCGAACGCGCTGAAAATCGTGGAGAGCCTGCCAAAGGACCAGAAGATTATTTTTGCGCCGGATGCGAACCTGGGCCGGTTTGTATCGAAGAAGACAGGCCGCGACATGGTGCTGTGGGATGGGGCCTGTATCGTTCATATCGATATATCACAGGAGAAACTGAACGCACTTCGGGAGAAATATCCGAATGCCAAATTCATTGCGCATCCGGAGTGTCAGGAGCATATTCTGAGTCAGGCCGATTTTATCGGCTCTACTACTGCGCTGTTGAAATACGTGGTAGAACAACCCGAAATGGAGTTTATCGTTGGTACGGAAGCAGGGATCCTGCACAAGATGAAGCAGGCTGTTCCGCATAAAAAAATTCTCCCAGCACCGGCCAATGAAAACAATACCTGTGCCTGCTCGGAGTGCCCATACATGAAGATGAACACTATCGAGAAGTTGTACAACACGTTGTATTACGAGTTGCCGGAGATTCGGGTGCCGGAAGATGTACGGGTTAAGGCCTATAAATCAGTTATGCGGATGCTGGAAATGAGTAAGAATCTGTAATTGTTGCGCCAACAATACAGAAAAGCTACTGCTCAACCTAGTTAACACTGGGCAGTAGCTTTTCTACTATCAAATAGCAATCAGGACGAATACGGCCAATTCGTCTTTAACTTTAATGAGATGCCTAACTTCGATTTTCTTGTCATCGGCTCTGGTATTGCCGGTCTTAGTTATGCCACCAAACTGGCGCTTCATTATGAACAGGCAGGTCAGCCGGTGAGCATTGGCGTGATTACTAAGGTTCAGGCCGACGAAACCAATACCAAATATGCGCAGGGCGGTATTGCGGCTGTCTGGTCAGAAGACGACTCGTTTGAGAAGCACATTGAGGACACCATGATCGCGGGCGACTTTATGAGCGACCGGCATATCGTGGAAATTGTTGTCCGGGAAGCACCAGAGCGTATCCGCGAACTGATTGGCTACGGCACCCGCTTCGATAAAGAAGAAGACGGCGATTATGACCTGGCCAAAGAGGGCGGCCACTCCGATTATCGAATTCTGCATTTCAAAGACATTACCGGTGCCGAAATTGAGCGGGCGCTGCTGGAGAAAGCCCAATCGCTGAAGTCGCTTCAAATTTTCACCCACGTTTTTGCCGTTGATCTTATTACGCAGCACCACCTTGGCGAAACCGTTACGCGTTATCGCGATGACATTAAATGCTTTGGGGCGTATGTGCTGAACACCCGGACTGGCAAAGTAGAAAAGTTTCTGGCTAAAACAACGTTATTGGCAACCGGTGGTATTGGAAACGTATACCAAAGTACCACTAACCCGACTATTGCCACCGGAGACGGCATTGCTATGGCCTACCGGGCAAAGGCCATTTGCCAGGATATGGAGTTTATCCAGTTTCACCCAACCGCACTTTACGAACCGGGGAAAAAGCCGAGCTTTCTGATATCGGAAGCGGTACGGGGATTTGGCGGTATTCTCCGCAATATGAAGGGCGAAACGTTTATGGAGCATTACGACGCCCGCCTGTCACTGGCTCCCCGGGATATTGTTGCCCGCGCCATTGACTCCGAGATGAAAAAATCCGGTGATCCGCACGTATACCTCGACGTAACCCACTGCGATTACGACAAATTCGTTGCTCACTTCCCCAATATTACCGCCTACTGCCTCACGAATCTGGGAATAGATATACGGAAAGACTTTATTCCGGTAGTTCCGGCGCAGCACTACCTCTGTGGCGGTATCAAGGTGAATGAATATGGGCAGACCAATATCAACTTCCTGTATGCCGCCGGCGAATGTTCCTGCACCGGCCTCCACGGGGCCAATCGCCTGGCGTCAAACTCCCTGCTGGAAGCCGTTGTCTTTGCGCACCGGGCTTACCTCAAGACGGTTGAGAATTTTGAGCGGGCCGAGGTACCGGACAACATTCCGGAGTGGAACGACAAAGGCACCCACCATCCGGAAGAATTGGTTCTGGTAACGGAGATGCAGCGCGAACTGGAGTCCATCATGAGCAACTACGTGGGCATTGTACGCTCTTTCCGTCGGCTAAAGCGGGCACAG
This sequence comes from Nibrella saemangeumensis, assembly GCF_039541915.1. Taxonomy (NCBI): domain Bacteria; kingdom Pseudomonadati; phylum Bacteroidota; class Cytophagia; order Cytophagales; family Spirosomataceae; genus Nibrella; species Nibrella saemangeumensis. Next base: position 44,053 of record NZ_BAABHD010000028.1, on the reverse strand, counting down.
GACCGTCTGCACCTGATTCATCTGGAACACGAAGAGCTCTACCGCCAGTCTACCGTTTCGGTGCCCATCTCCGAACTCCGCAATATGATTGAAGTCGCCTATCTGATTATCAAAATGGCAACCGCCCGGCGCGACAACCGGGGGCTGCATTTTAATATAGATATTGTAAAGGAGGAAGTTTATTCATAATTCAATAATTCTACAGGATGCTCTCCCGGATTCGGACCAGCTTCTCCAGCAATCTTTCCAACTGATCAAGGGGCAGCATATTGGCTCCGTCCGATTTAGCTTCGGCTGGTACCGGGTGGGTTTCAATGAATAGACCGTCGGCACCGACCGCAATGGCTGCTTTGGCAATGGTAGCGATGAGCGTCGGTTTACCCCCCGTTACCCCAGACGATTGATTTGGCTGTTGTAACGAATGGGTGCAATCCATCACCACAGGTGCTCCATGTGCCTGCATGGCCGGAATGTTGCGGTAATCGACGATGAGGTCGCCATAACCAAAGGAGTTACCCCGGTCCGTTAGGATAACGGCAGATGCCGGATTAACGGCTTTTACCTTCTCTACGGCGAAGCCCATAGACTCTCCTGACAGAAACTGGCCTTTTTTGATGTTGACGGCCCGGCCCGTGCGGGCGGCCGCTTCAATGAGCTCGGTCTGGCGGCACAGGAAAGCCGGTATTTGCAGCACATCGACGTACGGAGCCGCCATAGCCGCTTCATCCGATTCGTGAATATCTGTTACGGTCGGTATGTTAAAGGTATCACCAACTTCGCGCAGGATTTCCAGGGCTGGTATGTCGCCGATGCCGGTAAAGGAATTAAGCTTGGTTCGGTTAGCTTTACGGTAAGAGCCTTTGAAGATATAAGGTATTTGAAGCCTATCCGTGATGGTCACTATCCGCTCGGCGATTCGCAACGCTATATCGCGGCCTTCAATGGCGCAGGGGCCCGCCATCAGAAAAAACTGGTTACTTTGGGTATGCTTCAACTTGTTGATGTGCATCTGAAGTATGTTTTTAGACGGTACAAAGTTGCAGAAAAGCGGTAAACCGTCAATTTGTCGCCGTCAGACAAAGTCTATATACATAGATGTCCAAAAACAAAACAATTGCTGATAATCAATAGGTTATGCTTAACAGGGCATTATATTTAAACGTAGATAGTATTAAAAAATTGTTTGACAATGATTATATAAATGGTTTTCTTTGCGCAGTTTTTTAACCCTAATGGACTACTAAAATGTCAGAAATTGCACAAAAGGTTAAGGCAATTATTGTAGAGAAACTGGGCGTAGAGGAGTCGGAGGTTACGCCGGAAGCAAGCTTCACCAACGATCTGGGTGCCGACTCATTGGATACGGTCGAGTTGATCATGGAATTTGAGAAAGAATTCAACATTTCTATCCCTGACGATCAAGCCGAGAACATCGGTACCGTAGGTCAGGCTATTTCTTACCTGGAAGAGAACGTCTCTAAATAACGCCTGGCATTCGGCAACGCGGCCCTGTTGACGTATTGTGAGCAGCCCCCGTTGCCGAACGCCTGCGCTTCTTTCTCTTTCATTTTTACTTCGTAGTTCATTTTTATGGCTTTCAGACGAGTAGTAGTGACAGGCCTCGGTGCCCTCACACCGATTGGTAATGATGTAACTACTTATTGGAATAACCTGGCTGCCGGCCTTAGTGGTGCCGGACCTATCACCAAATTCGATGCCTCCAAGTTCAGAACCCGTTTTGCCTGCGAGGTGAAAGGGCTTGATGTGCTGCAGTTTATTCCCCGTCAGGATGCCCGTAAAATGGACCCCTTCGCACAGTATGCCCTCATCGTTGGCGATGAAGCCGTGCGCGATGCCGGTCTGGACCTCGAAACAATCAATCTGGATAAAGCGGGTGTGATCTGGGGCTCTGGCATTGGTGGTCTGAAAACCTTTGAGGAAGAGGTAAAGGCCTACGCCAACGGCGATGGTACGCCCCGCTATAATCCATTCTTCATTCCAAAAATGATTGCCGACAGTGCCTCCGGCCTGTTGTCTATCCGCTATGGCTTCCGGGGTGTCAACTATGTCACGGTATCGGCGTGTGCGTCGGCTACCAACGCCATGATTGATGCGTTTAACTTTATCCGGCTTGGTCGGCTTCACGTCGCAATTACCGGTGGCTCTGAAGCGGCCGTCACCGAAGCCGGTGTGGGTGGTTTCAACGCCTTACGGGCCCTGTCGGAGCGTAATGACTCACCTGAAACGGCATCCCGCCCGTTCGACAAAGACCGTGACGGATTTGTGCTTGGTGAAGGTGCCGGTGCTATCATTCTGGAAGAGTACGAGCACGCTAAAGCACGCGGTGCTAAAATTTACGCTGAACTCATCGGTGGAGGTATGTCGTCTGACGCCTATCACATCACGGCGCCCCATCCCGAAGGCCTGGGTGCGCTGAACGTTATGAAAGATGCTCTGGAAGACGCAGGTCTACGTCCCGACGATGTTGATTATATCAACGTTCATGGCACCTCGACTCCCCTGGGCGATATTAGTGAAGCTATGGCCATCGAAAAGGTATTTGGTGACCACGCTTACAAACTGAACATCAGTTCAACGAAGTCCATGACCGGCCACCTGCTAGGGGCTGCCGGTGCCGTGGAGGCAATCGCCTGTCTGATGGCAATGAAGCACGATACCGTGCCGCCAACCATCAATCACTTTACCGATGACGAGCAGTTTAACTCCAATCTGAACTTTACGTTCAACCAGGCGCAGCAGCGGCCCATTACTGTGGCAATGAGCAATACCTTTGGGTTTGGAGGGCATAACTTCTCTGTAATTTTCAAGAAACTGGACGCGTAGGTCGTGCCGCTTGCCTTGACCCGTACTGTCTTTCATCCCATTCTCAATTTCTTCCGCCTGAGCAGCAGGCTGGAGTCGAAAAAGAAGCTGAGCAGGTCCATTGCCCATATAATCGGCGAGCGGCCTTCTAACCTCCGGCTTTATCAGCTGGCTTTACGGCATACGTCAGCCTCTAAAGAGACAAACATAAAGGGATTTCGGGAGTCGAACGAGCGACTGGAATACCTGGGTGATGCGGTGCTGGGTATGGTTATTGCTGAATTTCTCTTTAAAAAGTATCCTTACAAAGATGAGGGGTTTCTGACGGAGATCCGCTCCCGGATTGTCAACCGCGAGACCCTAAATCAAATTTCCCGCAAAATTGGTCTAGATGACCTGATTGAGTACGATGGTAGCCGCGGTCGCACCATGCCGGCCCGCACCTCCATGTACGGTGATGCCCTGGAAGCACTCGTTGGGGCCGTCTACCTTGACAAGGGCTTTAATTTTACCCGCCGGTTTGTCCTGAAAGAGTTGCTTACCCACTACGATCTCGAAGCATTGGTGCAGACAAATGCCAATTACAAGAGCCGCCTGATTGAATGGGCTCAGCGTGAGGGGAAAGAAGTGCGGTTCGAAATTATCCAGGAGAAAGGAAACAGCCACTACCGGGAGTTCATTGCTCAGGTAACGGTCAATGATGAGCCCTTTACAACCGGCAGCGGCTATAGCAAGAAAAAAGCCGAGCAGGCAGCGGCCGAAAAAGCCTTCGAACTCCTACAGATTAAGTAATATACTCATCTACTCCCGTAGTTAATCATTCTGACTACAAAATGGCAGTGTTCGTCTGCCATATAAGCACCTAAAAGGATAGAAATTTGTCATTTTGGCAAATTTTGCCGACTAAATTTGCCATTTTGGCGTTTATGCCCGGTTGGTATATAACTTGCTTATGAATAGAATAAACAAGTTAACGTACTCATTAACCTTAAACTATATAATGCTATGAACTCGTTAGTGCGATCTAATGGCAACTTTCCATCGCTGATCGAAAACTTCTTCGGTCGCGACATGAATGAGTTTTTTAACGCTGGTACTGCTGCCATGAGCAATGTGCCGGCAGTGAACGTGGTCGAACATAGTGATGGTTTTCGGATTGAAGTAGCGGCTCCAGGGCTCAAAAAAGAAGATTTTAAGCTTCAGCTGAGCCACAACAACCTGACGATTTCGGCCTTTAAGGAGACTCAGAACGAGGAAAAAGAGAATGAAAAGTACACGCGCCGGGAGTTCAGCTATACATCCTTCCAGCGAACCTTTATGCTGCCTAACTCGGTAGATGCCGAGAATATTCAGGCATCCTACACTGATGGGGTATTGAAAATTGACATACCGAAGCGGGAGGAAGCTAAGGTGAAGCCGCCCCGGCAGATTGAGATTGGTTAATTGGTTGGGTAGTTCATTGATTTATTGATTGGCTGGTCAGGAATGCTTCGGGCTAGGTAATTAGTTAACTAATGAACCAATCAACCCGTCAACCAAACAAAGGCCCGTGGATCAGTAAGCCACGGGCTTTTTTATCCCCGCCGTTCTGCCAACAAACCAGTGTTAAAAAATGTTAAGTCAATAGTCTGGCCGAATTTTTGGATAGGTGGAATTCGTTAACTTAGTGAACACATACAAAAAGACAGCATCTATTTTTGCACCTCTTAGACCATGAGAAATAACTGGAAATTTTTAGTGTTGATTGCGCTCTTGTCGAGCGCGGTAACGCTGGCCGCTTATAACCTATTAGGGTTCAATAAGCGGGACGTTATATTCAGCGAGTCGAATCCGACTCCCATTGGCCGTCTGGCGGCTTTAACCGGCCCAACTGCCGGACCCGGTGATTTTACGTATGCGGCTGAGTCTGCAACGCCCGCCGTTGTTCACATCAAAACAACAGTGACGCGAACAGTTCGTCAGCAGCAGGTACCCGATATCTTCCGCGATTTCTTCGGTGATGAGTTTGGTCGTCAGCAGGGACCTCCGCGTCGCCAGCAGGGGCAGGCATCTGGATCTGGTGTGATCATCAGTCGCGACGGTTATATTGTAACGAACAACCACGTGGTGCAGGATGCCAGCGAAGTTGAGGTTATTATGACTGATAAGCGCAGCTTTAAAGCTAAGGTTATTGGTACTGACCCATTAACTGATCTGGCCGTTGTAAAAATTGAAAGCGGCAATTTGCCGGCTATTACCCTGGGTGATTCTGATGCGCTGAAGCTGGGTGAGTGGGTATTGGCGGTTGGTTATCCGCTGGATCTGGAATCGACCGTAACGGCTGGTATCGTGAGTGCCAAAGGACGTGGTATCGGGATTCTGAATCAGAATATGGATCGTAATGATCCAAAGGCTGATACACCCATCGAATCTTTTATTCAGACGGATGCGGCTATCAACCCTGGAAACTCAGGTGGTGCCCTCGTGAACCTGCGTGGTGAACTGGTTGGTATCAACTCGGCAATTGCTTCGGCAACTGGATACTACAGTGGCTATGGCTTTGCGGTGCCGGTGTCGCTGGTGAAAAAAGTGACCGCCGACATTTTGAAGTACGGTAACGTGCAACGCGGTTATCTGGGTATAATCCCGATTGAACTGGACAGCAAGCGGGCCAAAGAGGTTGGCACCAACGTAGGGCGTGGTATTTACATCAACGAAGTAGTCGACAACGGAGCTGCAAAAGTTGCCGGTCTGAAGAAAGGCGACGTTATCGTGAAGATGGAAGGTCAGCCGGTAGATTCTGACGCACAGATGCGGGAGATTATCGGTCGCCGTCGTCCGGGTGATGTAATCAATATTACGGTAAACCGCGATGGATCGGAGCGCGACTTTAAAGTTGAACTACGTAATCGTAATGGTGGACGTGATGTCATCAAGCGGACAGAAGCGCCAGCAGCGTCTCTACGCTCCCTGGGAGCTGATTTTGAAGAGCTGAGCGCCCAGGATCGTCAGAAGCTGGGCATCACCGGTGGTGTTCGCGTGAAACGCATTTACGATGGTAAACTGACGGAGACCGATGTTGAAGAAGGCTTCATCATTGTTAAAGCGAATGGTAAGAACATTAAAACCGTAAAAGAGCTACAGGACATCGTAGCCAGTGTGAAGGAAGGTGAAGGGCTGATGCTGATCGGTATGTATCCGAACAGCTCCCGGATGTACTATCACGCTGTGCCGATGTAAGGAATATAATCCATTAAAATAGAAAAACCCGCCCAATGGGCGGGTTTTTCTATTTTACCGAAAGCCTATTCATAATAATTCAGTACCCGGTGGCCGCTTCTTTCAAGAATCTGATCACGCTGGAATAGTTCAATATCGGCCGCTACCATTTCCTTTACCATGGCTGGTAAATCGTACTTAGGTTTCCAGCCCAATTTGGTCATGGCTTTGGTAGGGTCGCCCAATAGCAGGTCCACTTCGGTTGGGCGATAGTAACGCTTGTCAATGCACAACACTTCTTTCCCTGGCTCTAAAGGGTAATTTGGGTTAGTAGCCTGTGCTACAACAGCCCGCTCTTTCTCGCCTTCTCGCTGAAACTCAAGCGTTACGCCAATTTCTCCAAAGGCCAGCTTGACAAAGTCACGAATACTGGTTGTTACACCGGTGGCAATCACAAAATCTTCGGGTGTGTCCTGTTGCAGAATCAGCCACATGGCTTCTACATAATCTTTAGCATGCCCCCAGTCCCGCTGAGCATCCAGGTTACCCAGGTACACTTTATCCTGAAGGCCCAACCCAATACGGGCTACAGCACGGGTAATCTTCCTGGTCACGAACGTTTCGCCCCGCAGGGGTGACTCGTGGTTGAATAGAATGCCGTTGCAGGCAAACATATTGTAAGCTTCGCGATAGTTAACCGTAATCCAATACCCATAGAGCTTGGCAACGGCATAAGGAGACCGCGGGTAGAAGGGGGTCGTTTCCGACTGGGCATGTCCCTGTACACCACCGTATAACTCAGATGTAGAGGCCTGATAAACCCTGGTTTTTTCGGTCAGACCCAGCAGCCGCACGGCTTCCAGAATCCGCAGGGTACCAATACCATCAACCTGCGCCGTGTATTCGGGTTCTTCAAAACTCACCCGAACGTGCGACATTGCACCCAGGTTATATATTTCGTCAGGCTGTATCTCCTGAATAATGCGGATGATGTTGGTAGAGTCGGAGAGATCACCGTAGTGCAGCTTAAACCGAATGTCTTTTTCGTGCGGATCTTCGTACATATGGTCGATCCGCTGGGTATTGAACAAAGAGGTCCGACGCTTGATACCATGAACCTCATACCCTTTTTCAAGCAGCAGCTCGGCCAGATAAGCGCCATCTTGTCCGGTAATACCAGTAATTAATGCCTTTTTCATTGCTGAATGGTAAATAGAAGCAAAGTACGTGTTGCCTTTTGGGAAAACAAGTCCGTAAAACTACAGGAAAATAGGATGCGTATACACTTTATTTTATGGAAAGGCTTCGCCTAATATCAACCCGGTCGGCTTGTAGGACCGCCAGCGAAAATTGCTGCTTCAGTAAATCCAGGTAGCGTTCCGCATCTACCCGGCGCATAAAATCGCCTACTTTCAGGCGATACGTAGGCTGTTTATATTCGAGGTAAGGATTTAGCTCTGGAAAATTTTTATAAACTTTGAGCTTAGCGTCATCGGCTGCCCGACGCTCATTCCCAACATAAATCTGCACACGGTAACCCGATGCATAGCGTACCGACCGGTTTTTCTGCGCAATCGTATCCAGAACTGCATCAAGACGCCGGTTTATGTGCAATGCCTCCGCCGGTTTTCGGGTATCGGTACGCCGGGCTGGTGTGGCTGCCGGTTTTGAGGTAGCAGGAGAACTGGCAGGTGTTACGGTATAGGAAGGCCGGGCTGCCGACAAGTCTTCATTATAACTATTGTAGTCTATTGTTGACCGGCTGCTAACGGGTGTGCTCTTGCGGGCACAGGCCGTTACGGCCAACCAGAGAGTAAGCCAAAACAAATACGGTATGAGTTTCATAGGTTGGTTGTCCAGATCTATCTTACAAACTTAAGAAATAACCACTTTGTCTATACCACTGACCAGATTCTCTTACCCAACTACCGGTATAGCCTGCCAATGCGAACCAATTGCCGGTAAATCGTATTAACTATTAAATGTCGAAGCCGTTTTAATTACCCTATGCTCAATGTAAAAAGTCATGTGTCGCTGAAGCCTTACAATACGTTTGGCATAGAGGCCAGCGCACGGTACTGGGTCGAAATTACCAGCGAATCGGATCTGCAAACGCTGCTGCAACTAACCGAATTTACGAATATTCCTAAACTAATCCTCGGAGGGGGCAGTAATGTGCTGCTTACAAAAGACTTCGACGGCCTGGTCATCAAAATAAATATACAGGGCATTGATACGGTCGGGGAGGATGACCAGCATGTGCTGCTTCGGGTTGGGGCGGGCGTTAACTGGCATGAACTGGTCATGTTCTGCGTAGAGCACAATCTGGCCGGTATGGAAAACCTCTCGCTGATACCCGGTACGGTGGGCGCTGCACCCATGCAGAATATTGGTGCGTATGGGGTCGAGATTAAAGAAATCTTCGATTCATTGGAGGCCGTTCACCTAGATAGCGGTGAGAAACGCATCTTTACTCATGCTGAATGCCGCTTTGGCTACCGGGAGAGCATTTTCAAGCACGAGGCAAAAGGCCAGTATATTATTACAGCTGTCACGTTCCGGCTTAACAAACAACCCGTTTTTCATACCGAATACGGCGCTATACGCGATACGCTGGCCGAAATGGGCGTTACGGAGGATAAGCTTTCTCTCAGAGCCATTAGTGATGCCGTGATTCATATCCGGCGCAGCAAACTGCCCGATCCGGCCGAAATTGGTAATGCTGGCAGCTTTTTCAAGAATCCGGAAATTCCCAAAGAACAGTTTGAGCAATTAAAGGCACAATATCCAGCGATACCAGGCTATCCAACCAGCGAAACAACCGTGAAGGTACCCGCCGGTTGGCTGATTGAGCAGTGCGGCTGGAAAGGCCGTGCCGTCGGTAACGCCGGTGTACACACCAAACAGGCGTTGGTGCTGGTTAATAGGGGAGGGGCAACGGGCAGCGAAGTGCTGAACGTAGCTCGCCAAGTGCAACAGGATGTGGAAGCGAAATTCGGGATACGGATTACACCGGAGGTGAATGTAATATAAGTGATACCGGGCAACCAGCCCGGTATCAATCATTGTTTAGTCAAAACACAATGAGGCCGCACCGAGGAGGCCGGCGTCGTTGCCGAGAAGCGCCCGGCGAATCTCCAGGTCTTTTTTATAATAGGGTGTTAACCAGTAGTCGAGTTGCCGCTGAACCGCCGGCAGAATGTAATCAAACGAAGCGGACAAACCACCCCCAATCAGTACCTGCTTAATATCCAGGATACGAATCAGGGAAACCAGGGCATCGCCCAGCATTTCGCCAACTTCATCCCAGATCTGGAGGGCGAGTTCATCGCCTTCGGCGGCTGCGGCTACCAGTCCGGTGGTCGATATGCTGCCGTCGCCGGGTAGTTGTGTGGCCCGCGAGAAAGCCTGCCGCCGTTCGTTGGCCAGGTCGAGCAACTCTTTTTTGCCAATATTGCGCTCCAGCACCCGACCATTACGCGAAGGTACGTGGCCCGGCTCCATGGCATTACCATCGCCCCCAACAAACACGCGTTTATTGATAATGGCAGCTCCACCTACCCCCGTACCCAGGGTGATGAAAATATAGTTCTCCGCGTGCATATCCTCCACGAAGTAAAACTCGCCCAGGGCAGCCGCGTTGGCATCGTTTTCCAGAAAAAACTGAACTCCCGGAAACCGTTTGGTTAGTATATCCACCATAGGGACACCGTCAATCTCCGGAATGGCGGTAATTTCAAGAGGCACAGTCCGGGCGCGGTTAATCATTCCCGGCAATCCAATACCTACTTTCGTTACTTCCTTGAAGGCATGGAGCTGCAGGGCGATAGCATCACCAAACCGCTCCATAAAATGGCCGGATTTACGCCAGCTGTCGGTGTCATGGCTGTAGAAATTGGAGATTTTTCCGGTTTTGGCATCAACGATACCCATCTTGACGTTGGTGCCACCTACGTCAATGCCTAAATATTGAACGGAATCCATTCGTTAGGTTAGAGTTATATGTTGCAGATTAGTCGTTACGCTGATTTTCGGCGTGGCTCCGTTTGTTGAATTGACTATAAGGCTGCAAAGTTAATCCATCAGAATTAACATCACCTACCTGCCTTTATCGATTTTATATGTCACCCAGCTGGGGCCGGATCAGAACCTCCTCTACCACAGCCCGCTCCGACAGGCTATAAGCCGACCAGATCGTCTCGGCAACATCGTCTGGCTTCATAAAACGTTCTTCCGGCAGGTCAACACCTTCCCAACTGGCAGTGAGTGTAGCACCCGGTAAAATTGCCGTAACCCTGACATGGTGCGGTTTCATTTCTTCGCGTAATACGCGGCTCATGCCAAGCAGGGCGTATTTGGAGATACAGTATGAACCACCGTTGGTATAGGCGACGATACTGGCTGTGGAGCACATCATAAAGATATGCCCCCGTCGACGGGCCATCATGTCTCCCACCAGTCCACGAGTCAGGTGATAGGCGCTGTAAACGTTTACCGCCATGGTTTGCTCCAGGGTACCTTCTTCCTCCGTATGGATTTGCCCCGGCAAAAAAATACCTGTATTGTTTAGTAGTACATCGACCGGCCGGTTCAGACTTTTGATAAATGCCAACAGTGTATTAACGCCCTCACGGGTAGCGAGATCGGCCGCAATTGGAAAACGGTTTGGTCCATCGACTCCCTCAACCTGGCGGGCACAGACAACCGCGTCAAAGCCTTCACGCACAAATCTTTCAACGACCGCTTTGCCAATTCCCTTAGTACCTCCCGTCACCACAATCAGTGGATTCATAATAGGATTGTTTTTTAATAAGTCCGCAATTTACGGAACAAACCATTCTATCTTTACCGGTGTTTTGTCTGTTACGGTCAGCCCGACCACACCTATACATGCTTTATGTCGCAAATTGGTAAGTATTTTATCTTTCTGGGTTCGCTTTTTCGGAACCGGGAAAAGTTAAGTGTATATCTGAAGCTCGTTCTCGACGAGTGTATCTCCATCGGCGTAAACTCGGTCTTCATCGTTGCTATTGTTTCCACCTTTATTGGCGCGGTAACCTGCGTACAAACCGCGTTCAACCTGGTCAGTCCGCTAATACCGATGTATATCATCTCCGTGATTGTACGGGATAGTACCATTCTGGAACTGGCCCCTACTATTACCAGCGTTGTTCTATCCGGGAAAGTAGGATCAAATATTGCCGGTCAACTGGGTACGATGCGGATCACGGAGCAGATTGATGCATTGGAGGTAATGGGGATTAACTCGACTTCCTACCTGGTCTTACCTAAGGTGATCGCTGCGATGCTGATGTTCCCGCTGCTGGTTATTTTGGCGGGATTTCTGTCAATCCTGGGAGGGTATCTGGCCGGCACACTTTCTGGCATCATTTCACCCGATGATTATGTGTATGGCCTGCGTTCCGATTTTAACTCGTTCAGCGTCACCTTCGCGTTAATCAAATCAGTGGTTTTTGCTTTTCTGATTTCCAGCATCTCTTCGTTTCAGGGCTATTTTACCTCAGGAGGAGCGTTGGAGGTAGGACAATCATCAACCACCGCAGTGACAAAAAGTTGTATTTCGGTGCTGATTGCTGATTACCTGCTGGCACAGTTATTACTGTAGATTTGTTACATGGCAGAAGCGTTACAGTCGCTTTGCAAAGACAAGAATATCCGCATGATCGAGATAAAAAATATAAAGAAAGCTTTTGGCGACCGGGAGATTCTGGCCGGGGTGAGTGGTACCTTTAAGCCGGGTGACACCAGCCTCATTATCGGCGGTAGCGGTACCGGTAAAAGCGTGCTGCTGAAGTGCATGATTGGTCTGATCAAGCCGGACGAGGGGGAGGTACTCTACGACGGCCGTGACTTTATTAAGGCCGACGATGACCTGCAAACCGAGATCCGGCGGGAGATGGGCGTGCTGTTTCAGGGTTCGGCGCTGTTTGACTCTAAAACGGTGCTGGAGAATGTCCGCTTCCCGCTCGATATGCTTACTGACATGTCGATGGCGGAGAAAACCGAACGGGCTGAGTTTTGTTTGCAACGGGTTGGTCTAGGAGAAGCTGGCGACCGCATGCCGTCTGAAATTAGTGGCGGTATGAAAAAACGGGTGGGTATTGCCAGGGCCATTGTAATGAATCCGAAATATCTGTTCTGCGATGAGCCAAACTCCGGTCTTGATCCGTTAACCTCCATCAAAATAGACCAACTGATCAGTGAGATTACCGATGAATTTCAGATTACAACTGTAGTGATTACGCACGATATGAACTCCATGCTGGAGATTGGAGAAAAGATTATGTTTCTCTACCAGGGTCACAAACTGTGGGAGGGAGACAATTCCAACCTGACCCAATCGAACGTGCCGGAACTGAACGAGTTTATCTACGCTAATAAACTTTTAAGGGAAACCGAACAGCAGTAGTCATACCGTTACACGTTTTGTCCTAACCCCTTCTCTCCTTTCCGGAGCCGCCCTGACAGCTTTACCCACACCGGCTGAAACGTTTTCCGCTCCACCACCAGCATAACGCCGATGTACAGCAGGAACAGCAGCATATGGTAGGGGAGCGAAATCCAGATATTTTCGATCTGTATCTGCCAGGCCAGGTAGATAAGCAGCCCCGCGCTGCCAATGTATCCCAACGCCGACTTTATGTCGTAAGGTACCGGATAATGCTTCTCCCCCTGAAAATAGCAGATAACAGTCATAATAACGCTGGAGACCAGAAAGGCCACGGCGCACCCCATATACCCCATCACCGGAATCAGGGTCATGTTCAATACCACGGTAACAATAGCGCCAATAACGGTAATAAAAGTACCATAGGCGGTTTTATCGCTGAGCTTAAACCAGAAAGCAATGTTGTAGTAGATCCCCAGAAACAAATTTCCGAGGAGCAGGAGTGGAACCACATCAAGACCCTGCCGGTAGGCGGGAGACAGGAACAGACCCAGCACATCGAGGTTCAGACTGACACCCACCCAGATCAGTACGCAGACGATTACAAACCATTTGGTTACGCGGGCGAGCAGGTCGGGGGCGTTTTTGTCTTCCGCCTGTGAGAAAAAGAACGGATCAGCGGCAAACTTAAACGACTGAATAGCCAATGCCATAAAAACCGACAGTTTGTAGCAGTTGCCGTAAATACCCAGCACATCTTTATTCGTCAGATGCGGGTAAAAGCTTTCCGGCAGCCAGTGACGCAGGGCCAGGCGGTCGGTAACGTTATTGACCAGGCCGGCCAGACTCGTCAACATCAATGGAAATGCATAGAGGAGCAACACCCGGGCCTCGGGCCAGTTAAGCCGGAAGCGGAACCCGGAGAAGGCATCGCGTAGCAGGACAAAATAGGTAGCGTTAGCAAGTAAATTGGCCAGGAAAATATAGCCGGGTCCTATTTCCGGGTAGTAGATAAGACGGATTACTGGTTGTAAAGATGTAAGGTATTTCCCGTTGTAAATATCCCGGCAGAAGAGCAGAAAAAAGACATTTAGCCCGACTACGATAAAAATGTTGAGTAAGCGCGCCTTAACAAAGCGCTTCGTCTTGTTCTCAACCCGCAGCCGCGCAAACGGAATGGCCATAATGGCATCAATAGCCACAATAAGCGCTACCCAGATCACAAAAAGCTCCTGACCAGGGTAGCCAAGCCATTGTGTAATTTGGGGAGCTAATAAAATAAGGGCGGTGGTAGCTACCAAGCTAATCGCCAGGACAATGCTTAGCGTTTCACTGAAGACTTTTGGTCTATCTTCCGGTTTTCGGGCTGCAAACCGAAAAAAAGCTGTTTCGAGACCTAACGTATAGAGGACCAGCAAAACCGCAACATAGCTGTAAAATTCTACGTTGGACGACAATTCGCCCGGTCGCCTGAACACATAGGTATGTAAGGGTACCAGCGCGTAATTGAGCATCCGGCCCAGAATGGTACTAACCCCATAGAGCGCGGTATCGCCGGCTAATTTTTTGAAAACACTCATTTACCTGAATAATTACCCCTCCGTACACTCATCACCGTGCTAAACCAGCTGCAGGAGGAATGTAAAGTTAATGCCCTTTTATGGTTTACTGGTTCATGTGCAGACAAAAAGCGGGTTTTGGCTATCTTTGTACGGTCTATCGTCCCGGTGGACAAGCCGTCCAGGCGGCTAAAAAAGAATGACTAACATGACCGCCTGATGCCCATAGCCCAGGCGAACCCAGCAAAATGTCCCAGAAGATTTCCTCCGCGCTGATTTCTGTTTATTACAAAGACGGTCTCGAACCGCTTGTCCGACTGCTGCACGATCATGGCGTAAAGCTATACTCCACCGGTGGCACCCAAACGTTCATCGAACAACTTGATATTCCGGTAACAGCGGTTGAAGATCTTACCGGCTACCCGTCAATCTTCGGTGGTCGGGTCAAAACGCTGCACCCAGCCGTGTTTGGCGGTATTCTGTACCGTCGTGAACTGGATGAAGATGTAGCACAGGCGCAGCGCCACCAGATTCCGCCCATTGATATGGTAGTGGTCGACTTGTATCCGTTTGAAGAGACGGTAGCGTCGGGTGCGTCGGAGGAGGACATTATTGAGAAAATCGATATTGGTGGTATTTCCCTCATCCGGGCAGCGGCCAAAAATTTCAAAGACGTGTTGATTGTCTCGTCCCGCACGCAGTACGAAGATGTCGTCAATCTGCTGACCCAAAAAAACGGAAAGACCAGTCTGGAAGACAGACGGGTCTATGCACAACAGGCGTTTGCGGTTACATCGCACTACGATACGGCTATTCAGAGCTACTTCACCGGTGGAAGCGCACCTCAGGAGAGCCCTCAGGAATTAGGGATATCATTCAGTCACCTGCCGGCGAATCCGCTCCGCTACGGCGAAAACCCGCACCAGCAGGCTACGTTTTACGGTGATTTGGAGGCTATGCTCGATAAGCTTCATGGCAAAGAACTTTCGTATAACAACCTGGTGGACGTGGATGCCTGCGTCAGCCTGATTGACGAGTTTTCGGAGAGTTCGCCAACCTTTGCCATCATCAAGCATACCAATGCCTGCGGGGTAGCCACGGCCGCAACGGCCAAAGAAGCTTATCTGAACGCACTGGCCTGCGATCCTGTTTCGGCATTCGGCGGGGTTATTATCACCAACACGACTGTCGACCGCGAAACGGCTGAGGAGTTGAATAAGCTGTTCATGGAAATTCTGATTGCACCAGACTATGACTCCGAGGCCCTGGACCTGCTTAAGTCGAAGAAGAATCGCATTATGCTGAAGCGGAAGCCGGTTGAGCTACCCGCCAAGATGTTCAAGACTATTTTAAATGGTGTGCTGGAACAGGATAAGGACAATCAGACCGAAACCAAGGACCAGTATAAAACCGTCACTGAAAAAGCACCTACATCCAGCGAGCTTCAGGCCCTGGAATTTGCACTTAAAGTTTGCAAGCATACCAAATCCAATACCATTGTGCTGGCTAGAGAAAATCAACTTTTAGCCAGTGGGGTAGGCCAGACATCGCGGGTTGATGCCTTAAAGCAGGCTATAGAAAAAGCCAGATCGTTCGGCTTTGAACTGGCCGGCTCTGTAATGGCCTCCGATGCCTTCTTCCCCTTCCCGGATTGCGTGGAGATTGCGCATCAGGCTGGTATTACGGCGGTTGTGCAGCCCGGCGGTTCCATTCGAGACCAGGATTCCATCGACTATTGTAATCAAAATGGTCTGGCGATGGTGACGACGGGAGTAAGGCATTTTATACACTAAATTGAACCAGGATTTTAACAGGATTGAAAAGATTCACAGGATAGCTGACGCGTTTTTTACATCCTGTAAATTCTTCTAATCCTGTTAAAATCCTGGTTCCCAATTATGCGATTCTTAACACTCCTATACAGCCTCTGGTGTGTCTTCTGGTTTGTGGGACTGTTTTTGCTGCTGTTCCCATTTTTCTACCTGTTTCTGCAGCGCGAAGAATGGAAGCCGTATGCGCATTGGCTAAACCGCTTCTGGGGACAGCTCTTTTTTCCTATGGTTGGTATATCGTTTAAGGTGGAGTACCGCTACCGGCCAGAGCCGAAGAGGGTATACGTGTTCTGCGCGAATCACTTTTCGTACCTGGACATTGCCTGCATGGGCGTTATCCTGAATAACTACTATGCGTTTGTTGGCAAAAGCGATCTCAAGAAGGTGCCGCTGTTCGGGTATATGTTTGCTAAACTCCATATTCAGGTAGACCGGAATATAAGCAACAGCCGGGCCTATTCACTGGCCAAATCGCTGCGTACATTGGCCAGCGGCCGCAGTGTGGTCATTTTTCCGGAGGGGGGTATTATAACGAATGATCCGCCAAAGATGCACTACCCATTTAAAGACGGTGCGTTTACAATGGCCATCCAGCAGCAGGTGCCTATAGTGCCCATCAGTCTGTTGAACAACTACATGATATTGCCCGATAAAAAAGAGATGCGGATGCACCGTATGCCGCTGCGGGCCATCGTTCACCCACCCATCGAAACCAAAGGTCTAACACAGGCTGACATCGGGTGGTTAAAGGAAGAGACGTATAGAATTATCGATAGCGAACTGAGTAAACAGCAAATTCCTGAAAAGTCATGAAAGTAGACCACGACACCTTACAGAAAATTGCCCATCTAGCCCGGCTGGAGGTACGCCCCGAAGAAGAAGCCGCCCTGCTCGACAGCCTGAACGAAGTACTGACCTGGATGGAGCAACTCAACGAACTCGACACGACCGGTGTAGAGCCACTGACGCATATCTCGGACGAGCAAAACGTCATGCGTGACGATGTTATCGGCCAGCACCTGCCTCGTGAACAGGCTTTATCCAACGCTCCCCAGCAGGACGGCACGTTCTTCCAGGTACCGAAGGTTCTGGAATAGGTACTTGTACAAACTTCCTTATGGTGAAGCACTTGCATACAATAATTTAAGCTGTCTGAAAGCTAATTTTATTAAAATTATCATACATTAACCAACCACTAAACCGGTTAATGCGATGAAAAGCTGTATTCGTCTCCTAGTCCTGTTGCTGCCTTATTATTTATTGGCTCAGGCAAGAGTAATTCAGGTGCCGCTGCAAACAAAACTGAATTATTTTTCTGGTAGCAGTATGGCAACGGCCACCTCATTTGACTTCTCCGGCTTTCGGGGCATTCCTAATGATTTGACGGAAAAGGCCATTTGCTATGGAAACACTATTCCTGGTCAGACCAAATACGAGGAGTATATACAGGGGGAAATCACCAAAGAAGAGTGGCAGAAATTTAAAGCAGGCGCAGGCTACCGTATTGACACGAACTTACTGAGCCCCCGCCCAGTCAAACACCGGATTAATACGCTGATTGGCAAAGATAAACAAGGTCGGCGAGTCGTTATTGTAGACGCGAACAATAATCAGGATTTCAGCGACGATCAGGTTCTTTATTACCTCATGACGTTGCCGTGCGTCGAACGCAACGAAAAAGGCCATTATACCAGAGCAGCAATCAAGGAGGTACTTCCCACCATGCCTACTGTGAAGGTTAATCTGGAAGCGTTTGATGGCAAAAAGGTAGTTCCGCGAACGGTATGGATACGACCAAATCCGTACAATGACGGCACTACATACGCTGATACAACCTTAAACCGCTACCACCTCGACATGATTGATTTAGCATACCACCGGGGAGTAGCTACTATCTTAGGCCGACAGTTTACCTTTGAAGTCAGACCAACACCTACTCTAATTTATACTATGTGGAGGAGCGACTTTATTGTTTACCCTTCCGATGAGCCATCACGTAAGATGGGAGGCTGGTTCACTGTAGATGGCCACCGAATAGAGATTGCCGGCATCTCTGTTCAGGGCGATAAGCTTACTTTAATTGACAGAGGCTCTACTTTTGACGAAATAATTATCAAGAAGTCATTTAACCCTCTTTCGCTTCTACCCCAAATCGGAAGCTCTAAATAGACGTTAAATTCAGCGTGAATTCATCAGCGTCCAAATTAGCCGGAAACTTCTGGCGAAATGCGCGTAAGTTATCCAGTGACAGGGTTTGCTGGTGAATGGCTTCTTCGTCGGTCGGGCGGTACAGCACTTCACCTTTGAAATCAATCACCGCTGAATCGCCGGCGTAGGGGATCTCTTTACCGTCGAGGCCTACCCGGTTTACGCCTACCACATAGCTGAGGTTTTCGATGGCCCGCGCCTGCAGCAGCGTATTCCAGGGGTTACGGCGGGCGGCCGGCCAGTTCGCAACGTACAGCAGCAAATCGTACTCCAGGTTGATATTCCGGCTCCAGACGGGAAAGCGCAAATCATAACAGATCAGCGGGCAGATACGCCAGCCTTTCCACTCTTTCACAAGCCGGCGGCTACCGGAGGTGTAGGTCTTCTCCTCCGCTGCCATCCGGAACAGGTGCCGCTTGTCGTAGCAGTCAAACGCACCATCGGGTTCCATCCAAATTAGCCGATTGTAATAGTTGCCACCCTCCTGCACTATATAGCTGCCTGTCACCACGGCTCTCGTCTGGGCAGCCATTTGCTTCAGCCACTTAAACGTGGTCAGGTTCATCGGCTCGGCCACGGCTTTGGCGTTCATGGTAAAGCCGGTGGTAAACATCTCCGGCAGCACAATCAGGTCCGTTGGCTCCGCTAGCCCGAAGATTTTCTCTTCGAGCATCGCCCGGTTCGCCACCGGGTCTTCCCAGTGCAGGTTGGTTTGGATGAGGCTGACGTGGAGCATATTATTTGGGAAACCGCATCCTATAATCCACTTTCACATTACCCTTCGTAATATCGGCCAGCTTTTTTTTGAGGAGCTGGCGTTTCAGCGGAGAAAGGTAGTCGGTGAAAAGTTTGCCTTCGATATGATCGTATTCATGCTGAATAATGCGGGCAGCCATCCCGTCATATTCTTCAACATGCTCGTTCCAGTCAACATCGAAGTAGCGGATACGAAGCCGTTCGGGTCGGTATACTTCGGCCCGAATTCCGGGGATACTCAGACAACCTTCTTCAAAGGCCCATTCATCGCCGTCTTCATCTATTACTTCCGGGTTGACAAACACCTTTTTAAAACCCTGCAGGCTTGGGTCCTGCTCTTCTTCCGGTTCGTCTTCATTCAAGGGAGTCCCGTCAACGACAAATAGCCGGATGCTTTGGCCAATCTGCGGAGCAGCCAGCCCGATACCCGACGAGGCATACATCGTCTCGAACATATCCTCGGTCAGTTTCTTTACATCCAGGTTACCCTTTTCAATATCTTTTGCCCGTTTCCGCAGAACCGGGTCGCCATAGGCTACAATCGGCAGTATCATAACGAATTTGCAAGGGCAGGCTACCGCCTGCTTTCCATAAAAGACTGTAAAATAATTGTTGCACTCACTTTATCAATGTTACCCTTCTCGCGACGGTCCTTCTTCTTGGTTCCTGCGGCAATCATGGCTTTTAGGGCCATCGATGACGTAAACCGCTCGTCGTGCAGGTGGATCGGTACATCGGGAAACGTGGTCTGTAACTTCTTTACAAACGCTTTCACCAGCGGAGTGTTATTCGTATCCGTGTTATCGAGCCGCTTCGGCATGCCAACGACGAAAGCCTCAACCGGCTCCGCAACGGCGTATTTCTTCAGGTACTCAAGTAACTGATGCGACGGTACCGTTTCCAGCGCCGAGGCAATGATCTGCAACGGATCGGTCACGGCTATGCCCGTCCGCTTGGCCCCGTAATCAATGGCAACGATTCGTCCCAACAATTCGCCTGTTTAGAATAGGTAACTACTGACTAAGCTGCAAAGATACAAAACCTTATTGGCTAGGTAATAAATTCAGCGATGCGCACTTTCTACTTTACCGGCGCGTTCGTATTTTGATGTCCCTATTCCTGCCTGACCATGCATAAAATGACCTTTTGTCCGCAATGTGGCAATGCCCTGACTACCGGACAGGCCGGTGGCCGCGAACGACTGATCTGTTCGCGGGCCTGCGGCTATGTGTACTGGAATAATCCGCTGCCAGTAGTAGGGGCCATTGTGGAATATGACAACGAATCTGTGGTGCTCATCCAGAACAAAGGCTGGCCTGCCGAATGGTTTGGGCTGGTCACCGGCTTTCTGGAACATGGCGAAGAACCCGACGAAGCCATCCTGCGGGAGATTCAGGAAGAAATTGGTCTGGATGCCGAGATTGTCGAACGACTGGGTATATACACCTTTCACCAGCGTAACGAACTCATCATCGCGTACCATGTTCGGGCCACCGGCGAAATCCGGATGGATGAAGAGGAACTCCAGGCTTACAGGATCGTACCGATACACAAGCTCAAACCCTGGCCGTTTGGTACCGGCGTGGCGGTAAAAGAGTGGCTGGCCAGGCGCTTACCCAGCCCCGTCGAATAAGCTTTTATCGGGCGGGGAGTTTTGTTTTCAGGTAACTGACAACTACGTCAAGGCCTTTTTCAAAGTGCCGGTTGTTGGGGATCACAATATCCGACTCCCCTTTGTACGGTTTAATAAACTGCTTGTACGTCGGCAGTACGTGATTTTCCCACTGGTACATAATGGTTTCTATGGTAATGCCCCGGTGCGTCTGGTCCCGCAGAATGCGCCGTTCCAGCTTGGTTTTGTTTTTGGCATCAATGAAAATCTTTAGATCGAGCTGGTCGGCTACGTCTTTGAAGTGAAAGACAAACAGGCCCTCCACAATAATAATCGGTGTTGGCCGATAGGTCAGCATTTTCGGCACCACGTTCGGGTTGTTAAACGTGTATTCCAGCGTCTGGACTTCTTCACCCTGGTGCAGCCGGCGCAGGTGTTCGGCAAAGCGGTGATGGTCTATCGTTTCGGGTAAATCGAAATTATGAATGCCGTTCTGATCACGGGGAATGTATTGCAACTCCCGATAGTAGTTATCCTGCGAAATCAGACAGATCTGGTCATCAGCGAACGCATGCAGGAGCTGGCTTAAAAAAGAAGTCTTGCCGGAGGCACTTCCGCCGGTAATACCGACAATAAACGGCTTATTAGTCATATCAGGCGCAAATTTACAAAATCCAACGTACTCACGGGCTTTAGCTCGTTAATCAATCCCTTATAAGACCTCTAAAACATAACCTATATCCTCGTTTTGTCTCTAAACAATCTTCAATAAAATCAGATTTTAACCGTTAAAAAGTATAGCCTGTCAGGAAATAACTATCTTGACGGCATATGATGCTTTTCCCACGTTCAAGCTATATGAAAATCAGTACTTCCTTCTCTCTGCTGGTGGCCCTGTGCGTAGGCGCCGGACTGGTGAGTTGTAATTCGGCGATGCAGGCCTATAAGAAGGGTGTTCGTCACTTTGAAGCGGGTGAATACAACCCGGCTATTGAAAATTTCCAGAAGGCAGCAACAGCGGGCAATATCGATGCGGCCCGGCTGAACTACTATACCGCCGAATCGTACCGGCTCTCCAACCGCTTTGCCGATGCGGCTCCTTTTTACCAGAAAGCCATAGACGCCGGTGCTACTGACGCCGACGCCCGGATGCACTACGCTTACGCACTAAAGACACAGGGACAGTATGCCGAAGCTCTGCAACAGTTAGAGAAATATGTGCAGAGCAAACCGACGAATAAAACCAACCTGGAAAAGGCTCGTCGGGAGGTAGAAACGCTGCGGGTTGTGGATGCGCTGTCTCGGAATAAGAGTAATTTTCAGATTAAGAACATGGGGAATCTGAACTCCCCAGGGGCTGAGTTTGCACCGGTTGTGCGGGGTGATGAGCTGATCTTCACGGCATCTCGCAAGGACAAGGTGTATAAGAACAACGGGCTGCCAATGCTGGGTCTTTATAAGACAAAACTGGGCCAGACACCCGACGAGACGGGTAATGCCCCCCAGTTGTTCAGCAGCAACGTATTTCTGGCCGAGGCTAACGAAGGTACTCCGGCGTTCTCGAAAGATGGTAAAACCATGGTCTTTGCCCGCGGGAACACCGGCAAGCGTAAAGGTGGTGCCGATGTAGACTTATATATTAGCCGGCAGGGAACCGACGGTAACTGGACCCAGCCGCAACTGCTGCCCGTCAGCGACTCACTGGCCTGGGATGGCTCACCGGCCTTTTCGGCCGACGGTCGTACCTTGTATTTTGCCTCTAATCGGGCGGGTGGTGCTGGCGGTATTGACCTGTACCGGACCAATATGGACGCTTCCGGCCGGTTCAGCCGTCCGGTTAACATGGGCCGGGATATCAATACCCCCGGCGACGAAATATTCCCGTACGTAGCCGAAGATGGCAGGCTGTTTTTTGCCTCCGACGGGCATCCCGGTTTAGGCAAGCTCGATGTTTTTGTGGCTACGCGCTCACAGGGCGTAATCCGGGTTGAAAACCTGGGACAGCCGGTCAACTCGCCGGCCGATGATTTCGGACTGATGTTTGTTGACAAGGAGAACGGCTATTTTGCCTCGAACCGGCAGGGTGGTAAAGGGGACGACGATATTTACTTCTTTGGAACATCCGTCGCACCAGAAACCCCAACGATTGCGCAGGGAGCGCCTAAGGTTGTCCGCTACTTTCTTGCCGGAACGGTACAGGCCAACGAAACACCGGCTATTCCGCTCGACTCTGCCCGTGTTCGGATCCTGGATGAGGCTGCCGGTGCGCCCATTGCCGAGGTAACAACCGGGCAGCAGGGAACTTTTGGTAAATACCCACTGCAGGAAGGTAAAGACTACACCGTTCTGGTTGAACGTAAAGGCTATCTGACCAGACGAGTACCCTTTACCATGCAGGGACGCAGTATCCCGGAAATCTTTCTGACTAAGCCAGAGACTGATACTACGTTTAACGTAGACGTTCTATTGGATCGGGCAACGCTGAACAGGACATTCGTGCTGGAGAATATCTATTACGATCTCGATAAGTACAACATTCGTCCGGACGCGGCCGAGGAACTGGAGAAGCTGGTAACGATTCTGAAAGATAACCCGAGCCTGAAAATTGAACTGAGTTCACATACCGACGTACGCGCCCCGGATGCTTATAACATGCGTTTGTCGCAGAACCGGGCCAAGGCCGCTGTTGATTACATTGTTTCCCGGGGTATTGAGGCAGACCGGATGGTTGCCAAAGGCTACGGCGAAACCCAACTGGTGGTGAAAAATGCGCAGACGGAAGAAGAACACCAGCGTAACCGCCGGACCGAGTTCAAGATTCTGAGCTACTGACAAAGACCCTGGCCGCCTATAAGCCGTCAAGTGATAAAAAACACTATACTGAACGGGTTTGTTGTTAACGGAAAGCGTTAATGACAAACCCGTTTTGTTATGAAGAACGATAAGCTCTGGCAGTTTCTGGTCGTATTTACCATCATCTCTGTTCTTGTGGTAAACTACTTGTCTACCGCCATACCTTTTGGCGGGCAGACCAACGCCACGGTATCCGATAAGTACCATACCTTCTTTACCCCGGCGGGTTATGCTTTCTCCATCTGGGGCCTTATCTATCTGGGTCTGTTAGCTTTTGCGTTCTATCAGGCCACACCGGCGCAGCGCAACAATCCGCGTTTCCGAACCATTCGGCAGTGGGTGGTTATCAACGGTGTTTTGAACTGCATCTGGCTGCCCCTGTTTCAAAACGAACTGTTCAGTGCATCGGTGGCGGTAATCCTGGGGATGTTGTTTACGCTGCTGATGATTACCGAAGGGTTGCAAATAAACAAAAAGCCTGTGCCGGCTACCGAAACGTGGCTATCGCGCATCCCGTTCTCCATCTACTTTGGCTGGGTCACTGTGGCCACCATCGCCAATGCGGCTGTATGGCTGAAAGCGACTGGATTTGAAGGCGTAGGGCTTGAGGAGCCTACCTGGTCGGTTGTCATGATTATTATCGGACTCTTTGTTGGGGCCTTTGTGTTTAACCGCTACCGCAATGTCGCTTATATCCTGGTTTTTACCTGGGCTTATACCGCAATAGCCGTAGAGCAGGCGGATGCGTACTATGTGCAGCTTATTGCCGGTGCGTGTGCGGTTGGAGCGGTGGTGCTGGCCATTGCCGGCGTTATTTCGCGTAAAACACCAGCCTACACCTGAAATCATTAGCGTATAGTCCTCATCCTTAATGGGCGGACTCTAATTTTGTCCTCTGTTATGGATGTTTACCTCTTATTAGGTGCCAATCTGGGCGAACGAAGCGCCACTGTAATGAAGGCCCGCGAATTAATTCATTTGCTGATTGGCCCTGTTACCCGTGTGTCGGCTTTGTACGAAACGGCTCCCTGGGGCGTTACAGACCAGCCGTCTTTTCTGAATCAGGTGCTGGTTACCGAAACCGACATGTCGCCCCAGCGGGTGCTGGATCAGATTCAGACGATTGAGCAAAATCTGGGCCGTATCCGCTACGATAAATGGGGCGCACGGGTGATCGACATTGATATTCTGTACTACAGCCAGTATGTCTTCCAGTCCGACCGGCTGGCGATTCCACACCCCTACCTGCACCAGCGCCGGTTTACCCTAGTTCCCCTATGCGAGATTGCGCCGGATTTTGTACATCCGCTGCTGGCCAAAACCAATCTGACCTTATTAGCGGAGTGTAAGGACCAGGGACAGGTTGTGAAACTTGACGATTGATACGGCTGCTAATTAAAATTTTCTAAAGAAACCGGATTTTAGTTAAACAAGCGTTAATTTCGCGGTTGGTAAATTGCCAATTATTCAGTAAACACCCAAAAACATGTCTGCTGTCGTAGAAACCGCCAGCCTGCTGGCCGACCGCATTAACGCGCTCGAAGAATCGGCCACCCTGGCGATGTCGAAAAAATCGCGCGAACTGGCCGCTCAGGGTCACAAAGTCATCAACCTCAGCGTGGGGGAGCCTGACTTTAAAACACCGAAACACATTTGCGAAGCCGCCAAACAGGCCATCGACGAGGGCTACCACGGTTACAGCCCCGTTGCCGGTTATGCTGACCTGCGCAAAGCGATTGCAGACAAATTCAACCGGGACAATAATCTCAATTGGAAGGCCGAGAACGTGGTCGTTTCCAACGGTGCCAAACACTCGTTGGCCAATGTGCTGCAGGTACTGGTGAACCCCGGCGACGAAGTGATTATCTTCTCGCCGTACTGGGTAAGCTACTCCGAAATGGTGAAGCTGGCCGAAGGAAAATCAGTCATTGTAGAAGGCCCGTTTGAGAACGACTTCAAAGTAACGCCCGAGCAGTTCGAAGCCGCTATTACCGACCGTACCAAAGTGGTTATGTTTGCCTCGCCGAACAACCCGACCGGCTCTGTTTATAGTGAAGCCGAACTGCGGGCCATCGGTGAGGTTGTAGCCCGTCACGAAAACGTTTTCGTGCTGGCCGACGAAATCTACGAATACATCAACTTTACGCCGGAAGGACACTTCAGCATCGGCTCCATCCCGGCCATTGCCGACCGCGTTATTACCGTCAACGGGGTGGCCAAAGGCTACGCCATGACCGGCTGGCGCATCGGCTACATTGGTGCCGCCAAATGGATTGCCGAAGGTGTCGAGAAACTACAGGGTCAGGTAACGTCGGGTGCCAACTCCATTGCCCAGCGCGCTACGCTGGCCGCATTGACCGGCCCCATGGAGTGTACCACCGAGATGTGTGAGGCCTACGAGCGTCGTCGAGACCTAGTAGTGAAGCTGCTGAAAGAAGTACCGGGCTTCCGGGTGAATGTACCGCAAGGTGCTTTTTACGCATTTCCGGATGTTAGCTACTATTTTGGCAAGTCAGACGGTACAACTTCAATTCAGAACTCCGATGATTTTTCGCTGTGGCTGCTCAACGTAGCACACGTTTCAACCGTGGCCGGTTCAGGGTTTGGTGCTCCGAACTGCCTGCGCCTGTCAACAGCCGCTTCCGACGAGGCCCTAACGGAGGCTGTGGAGCGGATCAAAACGGCTGTCAGCAAGTTGCAGTAAGCCCGGTAATAGACGAAAAAGAAAAGCTCCGACGATCCTGTCGGAGCTTTTCTTTTTGATGGGATAGCGACTATGGTTCGTGCGCTACGATAATACCGTTACGACGAATACGGGCCATTTCCTCATTTCCAGCTATACCTCTTTTTTTCTATTAAAATTTGCGTTAGATTAACCTCCCTTTCCTGCTAAACAAGTGACTGCATTCAACGTTATAACAAGATATGATGTCTATTACCCAAATAATCGATCTGGTCCAGCGGGCCGACACGGCCCCGGATAAGTCGCGGCCGGCACCGGGCACCCCCACGGCTAAAAACATGTCCTATGATGATGAGGACGGAGCCGTGATGCGCGCCATTGCCGAAGCGGCCCGCTTATATAAGGAGAAAGGGAGCTCGCAGCAGTCACCTACGGGCGAGGCTTAACTAACCCTGTTTTTCCTGCCTCTTCACCTGATCCCGCGTACCGGCCTTAGTATCCGGTTCTACTGCTTTATACAATTCGCTGAGAAATTGTCCCCGCGTCATGGTGCTGTACTGCGTCCGGAGCGGGCTATTGGGCAGGTTTGCCTTTTTCAGCCATAGCCCAGCCAGTTCCTTCTCCATTAGTTTCTCCGGCTCGGCGGTGTGGTAGGGGAATGCTTTGGTATACTGCCCCCATATTGAAACAAAATGGTCTACAAACGGTACCGTTTGCGAATCGGGCACGTTGTGGAAAAACCCCCGCGTTGCGAAATACTCACACACCTTGAAATATGGTGAATCTGGAAAAATATCCGAAAAATACGCCGTAATGGCTCCCGCTTCGTGCAGTTTCTTCTGAAGTGCCGGAATATAAGCCTGGCGGACGGGTACTTTCCGCTTCATGGTCTGAGCAGCCGCCAGCCCGGCTGCCTGCCCCAGGGCCATCCAGATGGGCTCATATCGCAAAGCTGAATAGCCGACGTGGGATGAAGACACCGCTACCGGCACCAGCAAGCCGTCTACCGTTTTGGGTACCATCACCCCATACGGAATCTGGTAGGGGAGATTGCTGTAGTACAAACTGAATGCCCCGTCGCGGATGGTGGGGTGGTAACGGTCGGGTGCGTTGCAGCCGTGGGAGTTCAATCCATAATCGCCAACGGCTACGGCATTGGGCTGCCAGTGACCGCGAATACCGTCCGGTGCCTGCTGGCAGTGCTTCTCCAGGAAGATAAATTCGCCCACCAGCCGGCGTCCTTCGCGCACGTACAGCGATGGCGTGAAGTTTTTGTTCTCCGGGTACTCGTCTTTCGCCAACCCCCACTGCCGGGCTTCCTTTTGAATGGAGGCAGGCACCTCCGAATCGTTATGCAGGAAGTAGAACAAGCCCAAAGTGTAGTCGAGGTGGCGCTGGAAAATCTGCTGCCGTTTTTCGGGAGAGCCGTCGGGCCATTCGTGACTCCAGCCGGGTCGGGATAGGCTCATACTGCCGGCAAAATGGCGGTCGTTCACGTCGGCTTTCCGGTTGGGCATCGGCTGGATTTTGACAATCTGGTCCGAGAACTGGGTAATCTTTCCCTTTTTTATATCCGTCAGCAGTGGCAGGTACGTGGTACGGTCGTAGTTATCGGGTTTGGGGATGGGCAGGCGGTTTTCGGCGCTGTCGGTCATGCATACCCGGAAGTTGAACCCCTGAATGGCTTTGTCGACTTCGCCGGTGCTGCCCAGCCAGAACTTTTGGTCGTGGTAGTACACTTTCCCCGCAAAGATTTCGCCATATTCCTGCCGGCTTTCCCGGCCGACCCGGTACTCACAACCGGCCTTCGCCATTAAATCACCTTCGTAGGTGCCGTCAATAAAAACAGCGCCAGTCACCCGCACCGGCTGATTTGTATTTAGATTGGCAAATACCGCACCCGTCAGTGTTGGCTTGCCGCCTTTCGGGGTAGTCACAGTGACGGATTGCAGTCGGTGGCGGGTAAAGACCCGGATGTTGGGGTATTCGGCTAGCTAGGTATCAAATATCAGTTTGGCTACTTTCGGTTCGGCATGGGTGCCGTAGAAGCTATCACGTACCTGACTGGAATTAAGTCCGTAGGTAGTAGCATAATGCCTCGACACCCGATTCATGTACTCCCGGTAAATACCCTGGAGCGATTCGAGGGTCCGGAAATCGGGATGAGACAGCCCTCCTGTGGTCAAACCGCCAACCTGATACAACTCCTCAAAAAGAGCCACCGAGGCACCTTCGCGGGCAGCTGCAATGGCCGACGAAATACCGCCCGGCGTAGCACCGTAGATAACCACATCAAAGCGTTGCTGGGCCGCAGCGGGCGTAAGGCTCCACGCGAACAAAGCAGTGAGACAGAGAAAAGCGTAGCGTTTCATACTATCTAATCGGACAGAATTATGGCAGTTTACCCCTAGCCGACTTAGCTAAAGAAAGCTACACTACACCACGAAAAGAAGAAAGCCCGCTGGCATCGCGCCAGCGGGCTTTTTTAGTGAGTAGTATGGGCTTATTTCTGATACGAATACGTAGCGTTGAGCGTGCCGCCCTCGCCGGATGCGCGCCGGGTAAGCGGGTAGCCGTCGGCGTTGTAGGTGTACGAATACTGCTCACGGCCGGTCATTTCATACCCGTCACGGTTTTTGAGCACCTTCAGACCAGGATTGTTTACCTTGAAGGTCACACCTGGCAGATACGGATTCACCTCAGTCAGGTTTTCCACAAACTTCTTATCGTCGTAGTTGCTGTACAGAATGCTGAAATCCAGTTTGTACTCGCCTGTTTCGAGGTTCCGGTAGAACTGGCTCCGGTTGGTTAAGTTACCTTTAGCATCGTATTCAAACGTTGTTTTGCTCTCAAAGCGTTTGCCGCTCGACGCGTTGATGGTGACATCGTACGAAGCTGTCAGCCGGTCTACGGCGTACTGGTACGTATGCGAGCCGATCAGTTCATTATAGCCATTGTACTCTTCGGTTTTCACCACTTTGTCGCCTTCGTAGAAGTACTTCACATACGAATTATAGGCCCGGTTCAGCCGCACCAGCCGCTTGTTGGGATCGTACTGAAACTCAGATGTAAACTTCTGGACATAGCCGTCGCTTGGATTATACAGGTACTGGCTATTGTAGCGGGCTATTGAGCCGTCGGCCTGATAGGTAACCTCCTGATAATCGTTGGCGCTGTACGACAGTTTTTTCAGCTTTAGCACTGTGCCCACCGGATACTCGGTATCCTTATTCGGGTCAGGTTGCTGAATACTGGTGCCACTGTCTGGCTTGGTGATAGGATCAGGCTTGGTAACATCCGGCTGTTTTACCGGTACCGGTTCGGTTTCCGGTTTACAGGCACTGAGGAGGAATAAAGCCACGATAACTCCCATCGCGGGCTTCACGAGTTGCGTTGAACGGAACATATGGTATGTGTGGATAGTGTATTATTCTAAGGTTATTTAGAAGCATTGATAGCCCCGCATCCTTTGAATAGTGCAAAGATAAGGCGGATTTTGGCGGAGAAAAAGCCAAAATCTGTTAATTGAGTAAACGGTTAGCCCAGATAGATAAACGGCAAAAAAGTAGGACTAAAGCAAAAAATACCAGACAAGCGGACAGCCACCTCCGGCAGGGTAAAGTGTCTTATTGCTCGTCCACCGTGCTTACCCCCAGTTCACTGAAGAGCGTCTGCCAATACTGCGTCACGGCCGGGTTGTTCTCTTTAACGGAGGCATCCGGCTCAAACGGCAAAATCATAGTAATATCCGGACTGCCCAGGGTATACCGCTTTAGCTGCCCGGCATCGGCTTTAGCCCACAGCTCCGCCTGGCTGTTGTCCTTGGGAGGATTGGTATGGAAGTCACGTCGCCCGGCCCCTTTCATGCTCTCGACCATATCGCTGAGGTAGTACACCCTCACCGTGGCTCCGCTTTCGCCGGCTTTGGCGATCACGGGCAGGCTGGCCCAGATGTCGGTCTGCTGGTTGGAGGTATTGGTATTCTGCTGCGCCAGTTTTGAGAGAACCTGCTGCCGCATGGTGGTGCGCTCGCGCTGCAGGGAGAGGTCAAAAGCGGTTTGGGCGGCCTCCCGGTCGGTGGCGTTGGCGTGGCTGATGTCTTCCATCTCCGTCCGGGTTGTCAGCGTCAGCGCCCGGCCCTTGGCCGTATTCTCGTGGATGAAATAGACCTCCAGCTTATCACCTTTGTTTTTAATGTTATCGTCGATGATTGCCGTAACGGCTTGCCGGTATTTCTGGTCGATATACGCCTTATTGGTGCTGACGCTCTGGCTTTTATCCACAAAAATAAGCGTATAAGTAGGGGCAGAAGGGCTGGTCAGGCCACCAGCCTCCTGAGCACTATCCGAAGAACAACCGGTCAAAAACAGGAAGAGCACGTAACCGGCCAAAAACTTTTTCATGGTCTGTATCGGGTCGAATAAAGGCGTAACCTATATCGTAAATTACTGTACGCCCAGCGGCTGACGAAGAACGGTATCGGCAGGGGCGTTATGGTTCCAATAATCTGTTTGAATGGTTTTCTGTAAAACCGCACGGGACGTCAATGGTTTATTCCGGCTCATATAGGTTTCTTCCCAACCCACAATCCGGTGCGGAAAAGCCTTTTCGTAGATGATAGTCAGTTGGCGACCGTCTTCTTGGTAATTCAGGGTATACGCTTTCAGACCGGAGCCGGGAAAATCCGTGCCGTTGTAATCCGCAAGCGTAGCCGTAGCGTCCAGCACACTGAGCACTTTGTGCCGCAGCCGGGCTGATTGCGTACCCGGAATCAGTTTGATGGCACCCACCGGCAATTTGTCCGGAGACAGCCGGATCAGAGTCCAGAGTTCATCTTCCAGCAGGGCTTTGTTTATCCGGTAATCCTCGGCTACCTCGTTTTCGAAATACGAGCGCCCGCTCACCTGAAAGCCACTACTGCGATAGTTGAGCTGCAGGTACGTATGGCCGCACCACTCCTGCACCGAGGTGCTTATTTTCAGGGTATTAGGGTACTGCTTCCGGTCGATGGGCGTAAAGACCGAGGTATACACCGAATAGTCGTAAATGCCTGTTACAAATTTTTTGATGGAATTCAGCTTCAGCACGTTGGTAGCCCGGCCTTTGGCTTCGTCGGTTTCGGCTTTTACCTGTGTGTCGGTCCGAAAGTCTTCGGTCACAAATACCAGCACGGCTTCACCGGGATTGAGTGCCCCATATTGAGCCTGCTGCAACGTGTACCGGTTTAACTCAGCCTTGCCGGTATGCCAATAGGCGCTGAAATCAGCAGACGGCTGCCCCCCTGCGACCGGTGCGGAAACCGTGTTCTGGTAAATCGTGGCCTTCATGGCAATGGCAAACACCACCGACAGCCCCACGATAATCAACAGGAAATTCTTCTGAATGAACATAGATCAGATTCGACGTTCAAAGTACCGATGCTTTTGGCTATCTTACAACATCCTATTATGAAGTTTTGTACTAGCCGTTTATTATGTTAAAACGATTTACGACTTGTTTTCTGCTACTTATTGTCTTCCTGACGGGTATTTGTTCTCCCATCAGGGCTCAGGTTGAAAAGGCTCCGGCCCGCAGGGAAGGGGATGGTCCCTACAACCGACTGGTGATCCGGGGTGTCACGCTGATCAACAGCACCGGAGCGCCCCCTATCGGTCCGGTCGATATTGTCGTCGAGAAAAACCGCATTACCGAGATTAAACAGGTCGGCTATCCGGGCGTACCCATCGACTCCCGCAACCGCCCGAATGCGGGTATCAACGGCAATGAGCTCAACTGCGAAGGTATGTACCTGATGCCGGGGTTCATTGATATGCACGGCCATATCGGCGGACAGGCCCAGGGAGCCGGGGCGGAATACGTGTTCAAGTTGTGGCTGGGACACGGTATCACCACCATCCGCGACCCCTCCTGCGGTAACGGCCTCGACTGGGTACTCGAACACCGCGCTAAAAGCGAGCGCAACGAGATTACCGCTCCGCGTATCAAGGCTTATACCGTATTCGGCCAGAGTGCCAAAGAACCTATTTCGACCCCCGAACAAGCCCGCGCCTGGGTGCGTGAAAACGCCAAACGGGGCGCCGACGGTATTAAGTTCTTCGGGGCGGCACCTGACATCTTCCGGGCGGCTCTGGAGGAGAACAAAAAGCTGGGTCTTCGCTCTGCCTGCCACCACGCCCAGCTGGAGGTAGCCCGCATGAACGTACTGGCCACCGCCAAAGCCGGCCTGACCTCTATGGAACACTGGTACGGCCTGCCCGAAGCTCTCTTCGAAGACAAAACTATCCAGACTTACCCCGCCGACTACAATTACAACAACGAGCAGAACCGCTTTGAGGAGGCAGGCAAGCTCTGGCAACAGGCGGCAAAACCGGGTACCGAGAAGTGGAATAAGGTGATGGATGAGCTGATCGCCCTCGACTTTACGCTCGATCCGACGTTCAACATCTACGAAGCTAACCGCGAACTAATGCTGGCCCGCCGGGCCGAGTGGCATGATGAGTACACCCTGCCGTCGCTATGGCGGTTCTACGGTCCCAGCCGCATTTCGCACGGCTCCTACTGGCATAACTGGGGTACGGAGCAGGAAGTAACCTGGAAGCGTAATTACCAGCTCTGGATGCAGTTTATCAACGAATACAAGAACCGGGGTGGCCGCGTCACCACCGGCTCCGACTCCGGCTTCATCTACCAGTTGTATGGCTTTGCCTACATCCGCGAGCTGGAACTACTCCGCGAAGCCGGCTTTCACCCGCTGGAAGTAATCCGGGCCGCTACGCTGAAAGGAGCCGAGGCCCTGGGTATGGCCGACCAGATTGGTTCCGTAGAGGTAGGTAAGCTGGCTGATTTTGTTATTGTTGAACAGAACCCTCTGGCGAACCTGAAAACATTGTACGGCACCGGGGCCATTCAGTTGAACGATAAGAACGAAGTGGTGCGGGTAGGCGGGGTGAAGTACACGGTAAAGAATGGCGTGGTGTACGATGCCAAACAACTGCTGGCCGATGTTCGTAAGATTGTAGCGGTCGCCAAGCAGAAAGAAAACTTTGAGATAACCCAGCCGGGTGTACCGCAAAAGGCGGGTAAAGTATCGAGTAGTAAGGATTAATTTTAGTGGTAAACTATCGTGTTAGTTGATGAAGTGAGGGTATATTTCTTAACTTAAGGGACAAAATACCATCACTTCATCATCATGATTGCGCACGCGCCCATTCGTCTGGCTGACTTTCAGATCAGCCCCCGCACCGGCTTTTTACCCGAGCAGCCGGTGGAAGAGCCACTCCATGCCAACCACGCCTGGTACCACCTTGCCGATAACCTGCCGAAACTGCTGCCCACCGGCACCATCCGGCAACGCATCGAAGCCCTGCCGGCCTTTGTAGCGGACACTTCCCACCTTGAGCAGACCATGCGAATGCTCAGCTACCTGGGCCATGCCTACCTCTGGGGTGATAAAACGTATGTACCTGACCGTCTACCCCACAACCTGTCCGATGCCTGGGTACACGTCGCCAATCAGGTAGGCCGGCCACCGATTCTGTCGTATCCCTCATATTGTCTGTACAATTACCGGCTGATTAATCCGGCACAGCCGCCCTATCTGGAAAATGTGCAGATCATCCAGAACTTTCTGGGTGGCGTTGATGAAGACTGGTTTATTCTGATCCACGTTGACATCGAAGCCCGTGCTGCCCAGGCGATTCGGGCGGTGCCCGGTCTGCTCGAAGCCGCAGCCCAGCACCATCAACAAGACATACAGAGCGGATTAGGGGAGGTGCTGGAGAGCCTCAGGCAGATGAATGCCACCATGAACCGGATGCCGGAGAACTGCGACCCGTACATCTACTACAGTCGCGTCCGGCCCTACATCTTTGGCACCAAAAACAATCCGGCCTTGCCCCAGGGCCTCATTTACGAAGGCCACTACGACAACCATCCACAACTGTTCCGGGGTGAAACCGGTGCCCAAAGCGCCATTGTGCCGACCCTCGACGGTCTGCTAGGCGTCAGCCACCAGGATGACCCGCTGAAGGAATACCTGCTGGAGATGCGCGACTATATGGTACCCGCCCACCGCCGATTTGTTGAATTTGTGGAGCGCAATGCTCAGATCAGAGCCGTTGCAAAAGCCAGTACCGATATGGCCTTAAAAATGGTTTATAACCAATGTATTGAAGAACTGTTTCGCTTCCGGGCCAAGCACCTAGAGTACGCAGCTTCCTACATCCACAAACAAGCCTTGCAAGCCAACAACAGTAATGTCGTCGGCACTGGCGGCACCCCCTTCATGGAATACCTTGCTAAGCATAGAGATGAGACAAAACTGGCAGTAATGTAGAAAACCAGCCAAAAGCTGGTTTTCTACATTACTGCTTATTGCTATCTACCACTAGCCGATTCTCCCGGTTAGCAACTTCCCAGGCGGTATAGAAAATTAGCCGGGCTGTGCGTTCAGCTAGTTTGAAGTCCATTTTCTCGACATCATCGGTTGGCTGGTGGTAGTCAGCGTGAAGGCCGTTGAAGTAGAAGATAATGGGGATTTTGTGCTTGGCGAAATTGTAGTGGTCCGACCGGTAGTAAATCCGCTCCGGATCTTTCGGGTCGTTGTATTTGTAATCCAGCTCCATCTTCGAATACTGCTTATTGGCATCCTCACTGATGCGGTGCAGTTCCGACGACAGCTTATCGGAGCCAATCACGTAGATGTAATTGTCCGATTTACCCTGGTGCAGATTATCTACCCGGCCTACCATATCAATATTCAGGTTGGCCACTGTGCTTTCGAGCGGCAGCACGGGGGCCATGTCGGCGTAGTACTGCGAGCCCAGCAGGCCTTTTTCTTCACCCGTTACGGTCAAAAATAACATACTCCGGCGGGGACCATGTCCTTCGGCTTTGGCTTTGGCAAATGCCTGGGCAATCTCCAGCACCGATACCGTACCGGAGCCGTCATCGTTCGCGCCATTGTTAACCTGGCCATTCGGGCTGATACCAATATGGTCATAGTGTGATGAAACAATCACCACTTCGTCTTTTTTATCGGTACCCTCAATAAAGCCCAGAACGTTTTCGGTCTGAACGGCTTCTTCCTTGCGTTCCGCTTTAACCTCAACCTTACCTTTTAAGCCGGCCGCAACCGGCGCACCTGCTTTAGCAATCTGGTCTTTCAGCTTCTTAAACTGCTCAGGTTTTGTGTTCAGCAGGGCGGCTGCGGTCTCTTCGGCAATCAGAAAGGTGCCAACAGAGCCTATTTGTTCGGTACCCGGTCGTAGAGTCAGCCGGTTAAAGCGGCCCTGCAGGGCGCCCCGCTGCGACACTACCTGCCGGAAGCCTTCAGCCGATTCTGCCGAGATGATAAAGATTTGAGCGGCTCCCTTGTCTTTGGCCAGCGTGGTTTTAGCCCGCCAGCTATCGGGCGTTCCCCATTTAGAAGACTCCGACGTGCCACTAATGAGTGACTGGCCATTCGCTTTCTTCGGTTCGCCTTCCAGTATCACCACCGCCTTGCCGTTGACATCCAGTTTGGCGTAGTCATCGTATTTGCCGTCGCTAATGCCATAGCCGACGAATACCGTTTCATAAGCCGTCTCCTGGGGGACGCTCAGCAGACCGTTGGTTATGAAGTCCTTCAGGTACGAAAATTGCCTGTTACCTGCTTTTACGTAAAAGTCACCCCATGTTTTCCGGTACAGGTTAAAGGGCTGGAGGTAAGACCCCTTTTCACCCCCATTTTTGACGATGGGCACCAGGTTATCGGCCGCAAATTGTCTGGCAATGTATTCGGCAGCTTTCTTCTGGCCGGGAGTACCCGTTTCGCGGCCTTCCATATCATCGGCGGCCAGCACCCGGAGGTGCTTCTCCAGATCGGCAGCCGTAATGGTCTGCGCGTATTGTGTCGGGCTCACCGGCGACTGCGCCGGGAGGAGGGAGGTTTGGAGTAAAAGCAGACCGGTGAGGCCGCTTGTTATGAAGTGTCGCATCAATAAAGGTTACATTAACAGGGTATGCCTGGTTCGATTAGTGGTAACGAAGATACAAAAACAGAAAGTATAGAAGCCTGAAAAATGTTCCCGAGGTAGCCCGGCTCAGCTTTCCTTTTTCAGGACTGTTCCGGCCGGCGGGTCAGCAGAAAGGGCACTAGCAAAAAGCTCAGACTGCTCAGCAACAGGCTGAGGCCGAAACTCACCGCGTGCAGAAAGGTGGCAACCACCGCGCCATTTGCCGCCGTGAAGCCGTAGAGTACCAGCGCCCGGCTGACAAGAAAGTGAAACGTACCGATACCCCCCTGCGTCGGAATCAGAATTCCCCCGATGGAGCTAACGGTGAGGATCGTAAGGGCAGCCGAAGGCGGAAGCGACTGCGTACTGTCTAACGACAACAGCAGCCAGTACGTACTGAGCCAGACCAGCCCCTGAATCAAGGCGGTTAAAAAGACAAAAAGCCACGGGTGAGGTAACTGCCGGATGGACATAAAACCCTTCCAGAGTCCCTGTATGGCCCGAATCAGTTTCTGCACGAACGGATGCTGCCGAAGCGTATGAGTCCGCAAGGCCCGGCGCATGAGCCAAAGCCCCAGCAAGCCACCGACCAGGGCAACGCCGACCAGCCACCAGCCCAGGGTACCGGGTGCTGCCATTGACAGGTCCGAGAAGTAAGCACGCATACGGCGCAGCTCCAGCAGAAAGGTAAGCAGGAGCAGCAGTCCCAGCATGAGCAAATCAACAATTCGCTCCGCCACCACCGAACCAACCCCTTGAGAGAAGGGTACCCTGTCTGTCCGCTGCAGTGTAGCACAACGGGTAAGCTCCCCTGAACCCGGCACAATCATGCTGGCAATAATGCCTGCCAGGTAAGCAACCGTAGCCCGAAATGCCGTGGGCTGATAGCCAAGCCCCAGCAACGCCTGCCGCCACCGCATACCCCGAACATAGAACGAAAGGGCGGTAATAAGACCCACAGCGGCAATCCAGCCATAGTTGGCCTGTCGGAACTGACCGGCTATATCGGCAAAAGATATATCTTTAAGCGCGTACGCCAGCAACACTACAGCTAGCAGGGCAGGGAGAACGCGCCGGATGAGTCGCTTCATGAAAGATTAAAATGGGCTTAAAGATAAGCCATAGAACTCGATAAATGTCAGTACCTCGTTTGGAGGAGGCAAGGCAAGTGTTTAATTTTGATAGTATTTGGTTGGCAGGATAGCCGAAAATTTTTTGATTTGCCCACGTTCTCACCGGAAATATGTCTAAGTCTCCTAAGAAGAAGTATCCAGCGGCACCGCCGAAGCAAAAAAACACTATAGCTACAACTGATGTACCTAAACCTGTTGACGTAAAAAAGCCGACGAGTACCCTTCATTCTGAGCCTGTTTCTTTTAACTCAAAGACGCCGGATTTAATACGGTTTGATAAGAGGGTTAAATGGTTTGTGGGCATATGCATAGGATTGTTTGTACTGTTAACTCTGGCTAAAGTTCACTACTCTTCTATTCCAATTTGGAACCAGATAATTCCTGATGGTGCGGATCAACGACGTGGATTAATTTCAGGTACCCCCAAGCCCATACGGATTGATGAATGGGGTGTTGTGACCCCGTTCATTCTGTCGCAGGCTCATCAGGATTATCCGTTAGAGAATCCGGCTATTGGTGGAGAGCGGGTTGCGCTGGTTGGGTACTTTCCAATTAAGCATTTTGTCTCTGTTTTCAGGCCTGATTATTGGGGTTTTTATTTATTCGGATCAGAAATTGGTTTTGCTTGGCGCTGGAATTTTATTATTTTCTTTTCGTTCATTGCAGTTGCCTTAACCTTTCTGCTACTGACTCAAAATAATTTTTGGCTTTCTGTTTTTGGAGCATTCTGGTTAATTTTTTCACCGGGACTAGCTTGGTGGTCATTTTTCTTTTTGACAATTATATTTTCTGGGTGTCTTCTATTGATTTCGTCTATTTATATTTTTTACACCCGCAGTTCAAAGCCAATTTTCTTATGGGGACTAGTCTTTGCCTGGGCGTTCGGATCTTTTGCACTTAATCTATACCCACCCTATCAGGTACCTATGGGGTATTTACTGGTTATACTATTAATCGGCTATGTCTGGCGGGATTTAGATAAAGCGCGACTATTTGCAAAAGTTCTCCAAAAGTTGGGAACGTTTGCAGTAGCCTTTGCTGTGCTAGGTGTTGTGTTTTACCTCTACTTCCTTGATGCAAATTCTACCATTGAGGTAATGTCTAATACGGTATATCCAGGTAAGCGAAGCGAAACTGGAGGAACGGGATTTATTGCTAACTGGTTCTCAGAATATTATGCTGGATGGTTGCTTAATGATCAGAAGTTTCCCCAACACTGGTTAAACATTTGTGAACTCTCACATTTTATCACGTTTACCCCGGTTATTGCTGTTGGACTTGCCATTTACAGAATTCGTACCGGAAAAATTGATCCACTCCTCGCTTTTACTTTAGGGTATGTGCTTGTGCTTTTGGTGTGGATGGAACTTGGCTTTCCGGCTTTTTTGGCAAAAGCTACCCTGATGGACGTTAGTCCAACACGGCGAACTCAGATACCGTTCGGTATTGCCAACGTTGTACTGGCCGTGCTGTACCTTGATTATATTAGCAGGCAGAGAATAAAGATCCAATCAACCCTTGCGGCAGCTTTGGTAGTTGGAGTGGTTGGCTTTATGATTTATGCTGCCTGGCTGAATTTATCGACTTCGCAAAACTTTTATAAGGTACATCAACTGTTTCTGCCTACACTCTTTTTCATTGGGCTAAATATTCTGATGCTCCCTATAACAAATTTTAAGTATAAAGAATTGGGAGTTGCGGCCGCTTTAGTCCTTTTTACGCTTCCAAATCTAAAAATAAACCCAGTAGCTAAAGGGTTATCACCAATAACGGATCATGTACTGTATAAAAAGGTAAGGGAACTTCATATAAAAGAGCCTGATGCACGTTGGGTTGTATTAGGAAATCAATACATAACTTACTTGGTTACGGCAACAGGCGTTAATCAGGTAAGTGGAGTCAAAAACCAGCCGGACTTTAAGACTATGCGGGTACTGGACCCAACCGCTAAACGTGATTCAGCTTATAACCGCTACGCTCACACTGTTTATAATACGTATATCGACGGTAAAGACAGCACCATAATTCAAAGTAATTTTGAGGATGGGTACATGGTTGGAGTCGATCCTTGTTCTCCGAAGCTCAAAAGGCTTAACGTTAAATATTTTATCTTCGACAGAACGCCACAGGCCGTGGAGGTACGTTGTTTGAAGCAGGTTGAGAAGTTGGGCGCTATTGAAATTTACCGTAGCAATGAATAAGCGTGTTTTCATTTTAATTCCCTCTTACAATGAGGGGAAGGTCATTCGTCAAACTGTTCGTTCGTTGAGCGAACTCTATACCGTTGTGGTAATTGATGATGCCTCTACCGACTCTACATTTAATGCGGTACGCGATTTACCAGTTGTTTATTTACGTCATGATATAAACCTTGGCCAGGGTGCAGCACTGCAAACCGGAATGGAATATGCCCGCATGCAGGATGCTGACGTAGTGGTACATTTTGATGCTGATGGCCAGCATAACCCGGCTGATATCCCACGTTTTATAGAGGAACTATGTGCGCAACCTGTCGATATCATTCTAGGCTCTCGTTTTCTGAGGGAGGACGACATGGATGCCATTCCCCGATTAAGAAGGGGACTACTTAAGATTGCCCGTATGGTAAATGGTTTACTAACTGGCCTTTGGCTCACCGACGCACATAATGGCTTTCGTGTAATGAATCGGCGAGCATTAAATGCTATTCAGCTAAAAGAAAATCGTATGGCTCATGCAACAGAAATTTTGATGCAGATTCGGCGCGGGCATCTGCGCTATATGGAGTTACCTACACATATTGTATACACAGCGTATTCGCAGGACAAAGGACAACGGTGGTCAGGTGCTTTCAATATTTTGGTTGACGTTTTTATCAATAAATACTTCCGGTGATGCAAGTTACATTAACTCCTATTCAGTTTATCCTGACCATTTTGCTGGTTATAGTGGCCATTGCCTCACTGCGCCTTCTCCGTAACCGGCTGATGTACAGGTTAGTTTTTCTAGCTATTGTTTTAGTTGGCATATTGTTTGTAGCGGTTCCATATATACCCTACTACCTGGCTCAGCAGTTGGGGGTAGGACGTGGTGTTGATCTAGTGTTTTATTTACTGTTTACAGGAATATTGCTCATGGGAGTAATTTTATACCGAAGAATTCTTGAGCATGATTTAATAATTACGCAGCTGATCCGGCAAAATGCCATACGCAATGCAATTGACCAGAAAGGAGACACCTCAGTTGCACTCAAGGATTCTAAAGACGCTTAATTACAATAGAAGCCAGTTTTCAGGGACAATCGTTTTCGAGGAGACGTTTGGCGATGCAAACCATTGTTTGGGAGCAATAACCGTTTTGGTTGTTGACGGATTAAGCCAGGCTCCCCACCAACTAAAGGAGCTATTAGCGATAATAGCAAACTGGCATAAACTCATCAAGTACATATCCTGCCAACTATTAGCTCCTGTGTTGCCTTCTATGTAAGTTGCCGAACTCATTGCTGGACCTAAGTTAGATCGAACCCAGCCCATATCATCGGAAAATACAAAAAATTCTGGTGCATCAAGTTGTTGATGCATTTGGTCAATAGCTTTCCGATAGTAAATTTCTCCAATAAAGCCATGATGTTTATTAGCATTTGGGTTAGATACGTAATCTCCCCGACGGATATGAATAAATACTGCGTTATGGGAGCGCTGAATAGCTTCAGCATACTGCTGACTTCTAGGAGAAAGCGGCCTTTGGAAAATAAATTGTTGTCGAAGTAGCGGGGCAATGGGTTTAAACCAGTTTTCTGACTGCCAGTAACCCCAACAAAGAACTGATTTAGCCGAGTGGAGCATCAAGCTCAATATCGATTCTACGTTTGATTGTTCACGCAGGATAAAACTTCTAGAACCGGGTAGAGTAGCCAGGATCAGGCTCGAGAGAGTCTCAGAAGTTGAGGCAAAGGGCACGTTTAATCCAAAAACGTCCAGTTCATACTGCCTGTGTGTAAAGTTTCTTAGTTGCGCGGCTAGCTTACTTTCAAGTATGAGTTTACTCAATTTGAGTTCCTGCTGTAGGGCCTGAGCCGTTCTTAAACCAAATGCATATTGGAACATCTGGTTTCCTAAGCCACCCATAAGGCATGTAATCACCATCCTATAAAGTCTTATGAGTCGTGTGGCTTGGTACTGTTACTAATCTTTTTCATCTCAAATATTCCACAACCGTATAAACAGCCAAAATTATTTTTAACTGCATCTGTTTTCCAGTCTACGTTCTCAAAGAGCTGCTCATTGTCATTAATATAGCTAAATGAAATAATCTCGTAACGTGGTGTGAAGAGTTGTAGCAGATAAGAAACGTCGAAAACTCTGTGTGCGTTATAAACAATCCCTTGGGGACCTATAGGAGATGAAAAATAAAATGTTCCTCCGGGTTTTAAGATTTCATAAATAGTGTCAAGTGCCTTAATATGGCCGTTAATGTCGATTGGGTCACCATACCGCCCTAATCCAAAATGCTCGATGGCATGAAGAGAAGATACAGAATCTGTATAGGCTGTCAGGTTTGGAGGCAGAGCCATTAGGTCTGCTTGCCGAAAACTAACGTTCGGGATCTGGCGGGTCAATGGTCGGATATCAAAAATTTCAATTGGACGGAAAGCGGCAACGTGAGCGGCAAATCCATCAATTCGCGAACCAATATCAACATGCCTGATAGGGTTGTTATTGAAGATCCGTTGAGCAACATATAGGTCTTGTAAAAAATAATGCTTAACCAAATGGCCACTTTCAGCATACCGGTCGAATAGGGCAGGATAAAAGCCTTTGATCGGGAATTGAGTTTGCCCGTTCAACTGCTCTTTTAACCTGTAGTAATCCCGGATGTAGTCGGGAAGAGCTTTGATTCCACTCAGGGTTAACCCCGCGCCGAGTTTTAGAATACGTACAATCACTAGTTTTACGCGTTTAATATTTTTCGCGCTTGATTCATAACGCGGATTAAAAAACTTTCAGGAAAAGTATAAATTACTGCTGAAATTAAACTGATAATTAACTTATGAATTAAGGTAGGAGAATAACCAAAGTCCCGTACAAAGCTTTGCTTTACCCTCATATTTATTTCCCACTTTTTACGAAGGTTTGAAAATACGGTATTTGTATTGTGGATTCGATACTTAGTAAGGGGTTCATCAAGATTTGCAAAAGTTAAACCATTGTGAATATGAACAAACAAGCTATAATAATCGTCAGTAAACAGCTTATGTCGCAAAATATAAAAGTCACCACTAATAACACCATTTCGATACATTATTGCTGGATTGGCTAATGGTAGTCTAAGATAAAATTCTTGATAAATTGCCTTGTTGGAAAGTGGATATGACCGTATCCCTAACTTTTTGCCATTACTGTCAATGAGTTCTAAATAGCTCCCGACTAGGAATATGGACGGATTTGCTTCTAAAAAAGACACTTGTTTTTCAAGACGTTGTGGGAGAGCTATATCGTCTGCATCAAGTTTGGCAATATATTTTCCTTTAGCCTGCCGACTAGCCAAATTAGAGGCTGCTTCACCTGCATGTCCTAGTGGTTCAGGGTGAAAAATTACTCGCACTCGGTTATCTCGCTTAAGAAACTGGTCAAGAATATTTGCTGTACCGTCAGTAGATCCATTATTAACAATAATAAGTTCCAGATTTGTGTAACTCTGGCTTAAGACACTTTCAATTGATTGTGCCAAATAGCGTTCGCCATTGTAGACAGGCATAATAACTGAAACTAGTGGAGGAGAAGAGTAAATAGCGTTATTGTTTGACATTTTTCGCTTACTTTTTTGCTCCTAAATATTGGTTAAAGCGTAGCCTTTACATAGATATCACCTGCTCCAGTTTTTGTAAAGCTCTGAGATTGTACAAGTTCGATCATTTCTTCGCCTTTTAGCCAACGATCCAACGCCCAATGCATACTTTCCCCTATTGAAAAGTTGCATTTTATATTTGAACTTAAGGTCAAAAGTAGGTTTAAGCAGTCGACTGCTCGATGGCTAAACTCGGGAACAGCATATTCAAAGCTAATTACCGGAATTGGCTCAGTTAAACCTTTTAAAACTTCCAGCTCATATCCTTCAACATCTACCTTTACAAAGTGGGGATGACCATAAGTTTTTATAAGGGAGTCTAAAGTTATAATTTCAATTTGTCTTTCTGAAGACCAAGAGTAACCCTCAAACCTTCCTGTAGACTGCACAGACTCGATCCATTCTTCAGAGAAAGTTGAAAGTGTATTTGCGTCACTTATATGAAATGTTTTAGTTTCATTTTTTGCCCCTATGCCTACTTGCAAAATAGTTACTTTGTCGCCGAAGCGTTTCTTTATTTTGTTTACACATTCCTGTTGTGGCTCAATGGCTATTATCTTTGCACCGAGCTCCAAAATTGGCTTGATTCGATTTCCCTCATTTGCGCCTATATCAAAACAAAGATCTCCTGATTTTATAAATTGTTTATAAAATCTCTTTCTTTTACCATTCATCAAAAGGCTATCTATTAAGTTTTGAGTAGCCCTAATTTTTGCCTTAGTCTCTTTATTCAATGATTTATTCAAGACTCTTTTTGCTGAGTCAACTATTGAAAAAGTCCGGTTCATGATTATAAGAAATTTATCTCAATAAGCCTCATGTATTTCCGTGATTGCCTAATTATGGCTTTAATGTCAAATTTTATATGCGCTAGGTAGTGATTTGTATGAAAAATTGAAGGATAAAATTAATCAAAT
The DNA here is from genome assembly GCF_039541915.1 of Nibrella saemangeumensis. Classification (NCBI taxonomy): domain Bacteria; kingdom Pseudomonadati; phylum Bacteroidota; class Cytophagia; order Cytophagales; family Spirosomataceae; genus Nibrella; species Nibrella saemangeumensis. The sequence continues at coordinate 249 of NZ_BAABHD010000028.1, read as the reverse complement.
TACTTTGAATAGCATCTACTCGGGGTAGATAGTCATTATCCTATTTACCTGTTTGCTCGCTTTACGTTGCACTAATGAGAGATTAGTACAAACAAGTCTAAGTTATATTTAGCTACGACTTCTCGGTGGAACCTACTTTTTAGATTTAGAACGTGTTTAAAAATGGAGCGCTGGGGTTAGAAAAAGCGGAAATCAGCCTATCTTGAGGGTTAATCCGACCAAAGATGTACCCCTCCGACTTGACTGATT
>NZ_BAABHD010000027.1:0-184010 GCF_039541915.1 Nibrella saemangeumensis | reverse complement strand
GCCAGGCCGGTATGCCATAGGCAAGCCCGCTCTGTTATTCTTCTAGTAAGCTACCTTATTTCTAAGAATCTTACTACACCACAAACCTAAAGGCCGGTGCCGAGGGATTCCTCGTTCCTCGGAATGACAAAAACGGAATGACAAAATCAAAAAAACTCAACGAAAATGCCCCGCATTAACCCTCTACCCGAGGACCAGGCATCTGACGACCTGCGTGCCGATTGGGAACGACACATCGCCGACTACCCCGGCAGCCGCATTACCAACATGAAAGCCACGCTGAGCCATTCGCGGCTGGCGTTTCAGGTCTATATGCAGTGGTATCCCTTATACGAAGAAGTAAAAACCATAGTCGGTAACCGGCTGGCCTACCTCTTCGCCCACGCTATTTCGCAGGGCTCCGACTGCCCCCTGTGTACGACGTTCTTCCGGCGCATCATTGTCCAGAACGGCGAGCGGCCCGAAGACCTGCAACTGTCCGACGATGAGCGCCTGCTGCTGAGATTTGGCAGTGAGATGGCGCAGAACAAAGGCGACGTGCTCGATGAATTATATCAGGAAATTGAGCAGCGATACACACCGGAGCAGGTTGTGCGGCTGGTAGCCTTTGCCGGGCAGATGATCGCCACCAATGTATTCAGCAACGCGTTGCGCGTTGACATTGATGAATACCTGTATCCGTATCTGCCGTTAACCAAACCTGTTTATTAGCGTACAGCCGTCTCTGACCCCCTTCATTTATGAGCGATTTACAGGGTAAAGTTGCTTTCATCACGGGAGCGGCCCACGGGCAAGGCCGGGCGGTTGCAGTGGCTTTGGCCGGAGCCGGTGCGCATATCGTAGCATTCGACATTGCCAAACCCCTGGCCTATCCCGGTTACGCGCTGGGTTCCGAAAACGAGTTGGATTCCTTAAAACGCGAGTGTGAATCGCTCGGCGTTCGCTGCCTCACCGCCCAGGGCGATGTTCGGCGTGACGAGGATGTTAGCCGGGCGGTAGACGCAGTCAGGGAGGCATTCGGGCGGATTGATATTCTCTTTAACAATGCCGGTATTTGCGCCTACGGGCTGGCCCACGAACTGACGGAAGATGAATGGGACGCCATGCTGGATATAAACCTGAAAGGTGCCTGGCTGGTAGCCCGGCGGGTCATTCCGGTGATGATGGCGCAGCAGTCCGGCGTTATTCTTAACAACTCCTCCATTGCCGGGCTGCGGGGCATGAACCGGCTCAGCCATTATGCAGCCTCCAAATGGGGGCTGGTCGGGCTGACCAAATCCTGGGCACTGGAATTGGCCCCCTACAACATTCGCGTTAACTCCATTCATCCGACGGGCGTCAACACACCTATGAATGATGGTCTGGCAGCGCTGGAAGGAGCTACCCCGCAGGAAATTGCCGAACGCTCGGCCGGCAACCTGCTTCCGGTACCCTGGGTTGAGCCCGAAGATGTTTCCGCGATGGTCCTCTTTCTCGTTTCCGATAAAGCCCGCTACGTTACCGGCTCCCAGTTTGTGCTGGATGCCGGTTTGCTGACGCGGTAACCCTCCCGCTCGTCCGCGATTGTATCGCGAGACGGGTGAGGTCCGCGTCTGTGACGCGATTTGCTTTTAAATAACAACTACCTTCCGCATAGACAACGCTTAATTTATACCCGCGTTACAGACGCGGACCTCGCCCGTCTCGCGATACAATCGCGGACGAGCGGGTGACGAACGGGAGTACCATAAAGTAAAAAGAAAGTTGCCTGGCTTGCTTATGTCCGGCTACATGCCGAAATTTGCGGTGTCATGAAGAAAACACTGTTCAAGATACTCAATCTCCTGATGGCCTGCGTCGTGCTGTTTAGCAGCACCGGATTCGGGTTGGTGGAGCACTCTTGTCAGCTTCGTGGCAAAAAAGTGTTTGCAAGCCTGCAAAATGCAGAAAAAAAGGGTTGCAAGGCCTGCGTAAAGGCGCATCAAACCGCAGATGAACACGAAACTGTGGTCAAAAAAACCGATTGTTGTAAGGAAGAACAGCGGTTCGCGAACGTAGATTTCTCGTCTTCGTTCAGTCAACTGATCGCCAAGCTCCTAAAGTCCATTACTGAAGCCGCCTTTATGGGCGTTTCAGTGGTCGTTAGCTGGTTGGTCAATCTGCTCTTCCCGGATGAACTCTCCGATTCCATTTCTCTCTTTTCGCCACCTCCTGCCTTGTCCGGTCGGGAGTTGCTGGCGTTTGTGCAAAGCTTTCTGATTTAGATCGTTGGTAGGCCTGATTTGCCGGTGTCCATAGACAGGACATGGGCTTTTGGTGTTTTACTAGTTATCAACCAACGATTCTCATGAGATTGCTCCTTTCATATATTCTTTTTTCTTTCCTGTTGGTGCCGGCTGCCTGGGCACAGACTGATTCAATACCGGCAGTTCCCGTTCCGGAAATATTCATTAAAGGCACTGTACAGGAAACGGTTAGCGGTCGGCTTACGCCCCTGATCGGTGCCAATATTTACTGGGCAGGTACGACGCTTGGTACGTCGACCGATGCATCCGGTCGCTTTTCCATTGCCACAACGTCACGGACAAACCGGCTCGTCGTCAGTTACGTCGGCTACCGGCCCGATACACTGACAATCGCTAATCCCGCTGCTGAGGTGTCGGTGACGTTGCGCACGGAAACCACGCTGCAGGAGGTGGTGGTGCAGGCGTCTACAACGCAGATCGACCGGATGTCGCCCATCCAGACCGAACTGCTGACGACCCGTACGCTGGCCAAAGCCGCCTGCTGTAATTTGTCGGAGAGTTTCGAGACCAACGCATCGGTTAGTGTTTCGTACGGCGATGCGGTGACCGGAGCCAAGCAGATTCAGATGCTTGGGCTGAGCGGCAATTATGTGCAGACCAATGTTGAGAACATTCCGACCATACGCGGACTGGCCTCTACCTTTGGCCTGAACTACGTGCCGGGTACCTGGATCTCATCCATTGATATTGGCAAAGGCGTAGGATCCGTCGTCAACGGGTATGAGGGTATGTCCGGTCAAATCAACGTTGAACTGCAAAAGCCAGACGCCCGCGAACGGGTATATGCCAATGGCTACGTGAATAGCTTCGGACGGGTAGAGGGTAACCTGAACCTTTCGAAACCCCTGAACGACCGTTGGAGCGTGGGCGTACTGAGCCACGCCAGCACGCTGCGGAATCAGATCGATCAGAACGGCGATGGCTTTATGGACATGCCTCTCTACACACAGTATAACGGCATCATGCGCGCCAAATATTCCAGTGAGCGTTTCATGACGCAGTTTGGCGTGAAGGCCATTTACGAGGACCGGCTGGGTGGTCAGGTAGCCCGGCGTGTTCCGCCGGGCGTCGTCCGCTATACATTTACCAACGAAACCCGCCGTTTTGAATGGTTTTCCAAAACGGCCAAACTGTATCCGGAGCAGCCCTACAAGGGTTTGGGATTAATCCTGAATGCCGTACACCATGATCAGAATTCCCGGTTTAGCTATATTCCGTACGATGGCCGGCAGCAGTCGCTGTACGGTAATCTGATCTACCAATCCATTATCGGTAATACCAATCATTCCTTCAAAACAGGCATTAGTTACCTGCTGGATGATTATCGCGAACGCTACCGCGATACCCTGATGACCCGCACCGAGTCGGTACCCGGTGTTTTTGGGGAGTATACCTACAAATACCTGGAGAAGTTTACACTGGTAGCCGGCGCTCGGGCCGATTTCCACAACCTGTTCGGTACGCAGTTGACGCCCCGGTTGCACCTGAAGTACGATCTGAACAATAACGTCATTTTACGGGCTTCGGCGGGCCGGGGCTTCCGGGTTCCCAACGCGCTGGCCGAAAACTATGGTTATCTGGTCAGTTCACGGTATGTTTTCTTCACAGGCCGGTTACGGCCGGAGGTATCCTGGAACTATGGCCTGAGCCTGACCAACGAGTTCAACCTATTTGGAGAGAAAGCTTCGTTGATTGTAGATTATTACCGGACCGACTTCCAAAACCAGTTAATAGCCGATCTGGAGCATCCCGGCGAACTGCATTTTTACAACCTGAACGGTCAGTCCTTTTCCAACAGCTTCCAGGCAGAGGTCAACTACGAACCCGCAAAACGACTGGAGTTTAAGCTGGCGTACCGGCTGTTTGATGTCCGGCAGTCGATGGGAGCCCCGTTTGGTGAGAGTGTGCTGCTGCCCCGCATGATGGTCAGCCGCGACCGGGTGCTGTTCAACGCGGGCTACGCCTTGCCGTATGATAAGTGGAAATTCGACCTAACCGTGCAGTGGAACGGCCCCCGGCGGATTCCTACCATGCAGCGGGAAGATGCCCACGACCTGGAGACTCACGAGTATACGCACGATTACAGCTACCGGAACATGATATGGGAAAATACCCCCGGCTTCTACAACGTCAATGCCCAGGTATCCAAGGCGTTCCGGGACTGGGAACTTTACCTGGGCGGGGAAAACCTAACGGGTTTCCGCCAACTAGACCCGATTGTGGCTCCGCAGAATCCCTTTGGCCGCGATTTCGATGCGGCAGGGCGGGCCTGGGGGCCCATCACCGGCCGGATGATCTACGCCGGATTCCGCTATAAATTGAAGTACTGATGAAGCTGTACATCAAAAACATGGTCTGCGACCGCTGTAAACGGGCGGTGCAACAGGTATTGACGGATGCCGGGCTGGACGTACAACAAGTTCAGCTCGGCGAGGTGATAGTGAGCGAGTGGCCCGCCGAAGTCAGCACGGAACAGGTAGCGTCAGGCCTACAGGCCAACGGGTTTGAACTGCTCGACGACCGTAAAACGGTGCTGGTGGAACAGATCAAATCCATCATCATCAACGAGGTTCACCATAACCGGCGGGACCGCCCGGAGCAGCAGAACCTGTCCGACTTTCTGGCGCAGAAGATCGGGTACGATTACTCGTACCTGAGTCATCTGTTTTCGGCCGTAGAGGGTATCTCCATCGAACGGTACGCTATTCTGCAAAAGATTGAGAAAGTAAAAGAGTACCTGTTCTACGGCGAACTCTCCCTGAGCGAAATCGCGTGGCGGGTGGGGTACAGCAGCTCCCAGCACTTATCGAATCAGTTCCGGCAGGTAGTCGGCATGACACCGGGCGAGTTCCGGAAGGTCCGGCAGCCGCTGCGCACGGAACTGGACAAGGTGCAGGAGTCAAAATGATGTACAACTGATCACAATACCTGTACAAATCCGGTCAGGCCGGCTAGCTACCTTTGATGGACAAATTACGCCAGGGATAAAGCCGATGCACCGACCAACGTCCGACCGTTACTAAGAAATTGGGACGAATTTGGTAAACAAGGGTTATCCTGCTGAGGGCCAGAGTTGGCTCCGGTCTAGTAATCAACCAAAAACCAGCTTACGTTATGGAAACTATGGAACATCGCTCCCACGTCGACACCTGTTTTGATTGCGCGGCCGCCTGCGAACATTGCGCTACCGCCTGCCTGAAAGAGGATCATGTGCAGATGATGGCCGAGTGCATCCGGCTTTGCCGGGAATGCGCCGATTTCTGCACCATGTGTGGCCGGCTGACGGCCCGTGATTCCCAATTTATGCGGCAGTTTATGGCCGTATGCGCCGAAGTTTGCCAGGCATGCGCCGATGAGTGCAGCCAGCACGACCATGCGCATTGCAAAGCCTGCGCCGAAGCCTGTCAGAAGTGCGCTGACGAATGCCGCCATATGTCGGCGAATGCATAACCGATGAGGGAGCTGGTTTCCGGCTTCCTTCACCGCCAATCATCCACTAAATACAACCTGAACAATGAAAAGTAATCTGCGGCAGGCAATGTTCGGGCTGGCGCTTCTGGGCCTGACCGGCCCGGTGCTGGCCCAACATGAGCATCACCAGGGGCATACGCAGCCCACACAGCAAAATCAGAAACGGACCACAACCATCGACTCGGCCGGCACCATGGATCATTCGATGCGCCAGGGGATGGACCATAGCACGATGAACCATGGGTCAATGGGGGGCGAACAGCACTCAATGTCCATGTCGCACCTGTATTCGCGCAATCTGCCCATGAACCGGAACGCATCGGGTACGGCCTGGATGCCCGACCAGACGCCGATGTACATGAACATGTGGCATTCGAACAAAGGATGGATGTATATGCTGCACTACAGCGTGTTTGTGCGGCATACCAATCAGAACTTCAACAACCCCGGTATGCGGGGCCGGGCTACGCAATTCGATGCGCCCAACTGGTTTATGGGCATGGCGCAGCGGAATGTGGGGCAGCGGGGACTGTTTTCCGTTAAACTGATGATGTCGCTGGACCCGCTGACGGTCAGTCCGGACGGCTACCCGCTGGTATTCCAATCGGGGGAGACGTACAAAGGCCGGCGCTTGGTAGACCGGCAGCACCAGCACGACCTGTTTTCGGAGCTGTCGGTTGGCTACAGCCATGCGTTCAGCCCGAATACCGATGCATTTATCTATGTAGGACTTCCGGGGGAACCGGCTTTGGGGCCACCGGCGTTTATGCACCGGATTTCGGCTTTTAACAACCCTGATTCACCCCTGGGCCACCATTGGCAGGATGCTACGCACATTACCTACGGGGTAGCTACGGCGGGCTTCCGGTACAAGATTGCCAAAGTGGAGGTGTCCAGCTTCACGGGTCGCGAACCCAATGAACAGCGGCTCGGTTTTGACCGGCCGCGCTTCGACAGCTACTCGTACCGGTTGTCGGTGAACCCGTCGCCGTCGCTGGCACTTCAGTTCTCGCAGGGTTTTATTAAAAGTCCTGAGTCAGTGGAGCCGGACGAAAACGTAACCCGGACCACGGCCTCTGTGCTACACGGCATTTCGCTGGGTGGCGCTGATCGGTACGTATCGTCGGCGCTGGTGTGGGGAATGAATGCCTCCGACGATCACAGCGATCATTCGTATCTGGCTGAAACCAGTCTGCAACTAAACAGGGTAGCGCTATATGGCCGGTTCGAGAACATCACGAAATCACCTGAGGAATTATCGCTGGTAGACGATCAGGTAGGCGGCCAGCATCATTTGACCATCAATAATCTGACGCTGGGCATGAATTACCGCCTGGTGCGCTACGCCAACACCGACCTGGTGCTGGGGGCTCAGTTGACCGGTAGTATGCCCGAAAAAGCGCTGGAACCATTATACGGCAAAACACCGTTATCAGGGCAGATCTACCTGCGTATCACGCCCTCGGCCATGCCGATGCTGACGGGAGGCCGCCGGATGAGTTCTCCCCGGACAATGTAATACACGAAATAAACCACGTAAACCGTTTCTTATACATGAAAAACCTGTTGTTTGGGCTAATTGCCACCCTGATGCTGACCACCGGAACGGCTTTCCGGACTACTGACGACAAAGAGAAAGAGGTGAAGATCAAGACATCGGCCATTTGCGAGATGTGCAAAGAGCGCATCGAGCGTAACCTGGCGTTTGAGAAAGGCGTGAAGGAGTCGAACCTGAACCTGGACGATAAAGTCGTTACGGTGAAATACAATCCGAAAAAAACCGATGCGGCTAAAATAAAGGCAAACATCTCGAAGAGCGGTTACGATGCCGACGAGATAACTGCCGACGAAAAAGGCTACAACAAACTGCCGTCCTGCTGCAAAAAAGACAGCAAAGAGCACGGGCACCATTAATAGAGGGTTGAGTGGTTGAGTGGTTAATTGGTTCGTTAGATAGAACCAGCAGACCAATCAACTAATGAACCATTTAACTACTTTTCACGACCGGCGACCGGCACATATACCGTAAAGGTGGTGCCGTGTCCCGGTTCGCTGTTTACGGCAATCGCACCACCGTGATTCTCGGCCACTTTCCTGCAGATAGCCAGACCTATGCCGGTGCCGGGGTACTCACTGCGGGTGTGCAGCCGCTGAAACATCTGAAAAATCCGGTCCTTGTATTTTGTATCGAAGCCGATACCATTATCGGTTACGTCAATGGCTACCCATTCGCCTTTTCGGCCTGTAAGAGGAACCGGTAACTGTTTCAGTGGAACAGGATTGCTCTTAATGCTGATTTGGGGGACCTGATCCGGCTGCGCAAACTTCAGGGCATTGGAGAGCAGATTCTGAAACAACTGTCGCAGTTGCAGCTCATTGCCGTTGATGGTTGGTAAAGTTCCTACCTGTATATCGGCCTGCTTTTCCCGAATTACTGTTTCCAGATCGTTCAGCACTCCATCGACAGTCCGGTTGAGTGCTATGGCGTCGAAGGGCTGATCTTCCCGGCTGATACGGGAGTAGGTCAGCAAATCTTTGATGAGCGTATTCATTCGGCTGGCGGCCGATTGCATCCGCTGAATCAGACTGGTCCCCTCCGGAGTTAGCTGCTCCGAAAACTGATTCTGCAAAATGTCGCCGAATGCCTGAATCTTGCGCAGGGGCTCCTGCAAATCATGCGATGCGACATAGGCAAAAACCTCCAGTTCCTTATTGGCACGCCCAAGCTCAGTATTGGCGCTACTTAATTCATGGGCAAGGGTTCTGAAGCGTTCCTCACTCTCTTTCAGGGCCCGCTCGGCCTGTCGGCGTTCTGTGAGGTCACGGGTAACTTTTGTAAAGCCGATTAGCTTGTTTTCCGCGTTGAACAAGGCCGTGATAACGACATTAGCCCAGAATAACGAACTATCTTTCCGAAGCCGCCAGCCTTCTTCTTCGTATTTTCCCGTGGCCTTTGCTATTTCGAGCTCCCGGCCGGGTTTTCCCGCTGCCAGGTCCTCCGGCGTGTAAAAAGCTGAGAAATGTTTCCCGATAATTTCCTCCGCCAGATACCCTTTCAGGCGCTTGGCTCCTTCGTTCCAGCTAACTATGTGCCCCTGAGGATCGAGCATGAAGATGGCGTAGTCCCTGACGGCTTCGACCATTAGCCGGTACCGTTCTTCGCTTTGTTTCAGGGCGTCTTCGGTTTCTTTACGGCGGGTCAGATCACGGACAACCTGTGAGTACCCCAGCAACTGCTGCTCTTCCGTATAGATGGGCGTTATCAGCACACTGGCCCAGAAGCGCCGGCCGTCTTTGCGGAGCTGCCAGCCTTCCTCGCTGTACTGGCCATTGGCTAATGCCGACGCTAATTCAGGCGCCTGCTTTGTCTGGTCTGAGGTCTGAGCAGGCTGAAAAATCAGAATGGATTTACCGATTAAATCGTCAGGCGCGTAGCCATAGACCGGTCCGGCACCTGGATTGGAAAACGTGATTGTGCCCGCCGTGTCGAGCATAAAGATGGCATATTCGTGCAGGCTCTGTACCAGCAGAGCAAAAGAGTCACTATTTGTTGTCGGGGACAAGAGCACGGGCAAATACTTTCTGAATTCTCCAGCCTAAGTTATAGAACCAGTCAATTAAACTCTATTTAACTGCACTTTTCTTATTGTATTAACGTCAAAATCGGAGAAACATGGTTACTTCGGCCGTTTTACTTTACCGACTACCAGCACCCAATCGTTTTCGGCACCGGCAGTGGGTGGGTTAAAAACGGTTTGGACTCCTGGTTCTATACGCTTTATAGGGGTTTCCTGCCCGGTGCGAGGGTTGAACCAATAGCCGCCAGGGCGTTTGCTGGATAACCGGGTTAAATCCAGTGCAATGGGGCGCCCATCCGTGATATACGCTACGACAAACTCATAAGCTTCGTCACGCGCTGCCTGAACCCGGTCATCGACCGTGCCACCGGGGGAACGTAGCAGCGTGGAGTCCGGCACCATCCGGTCGAGCCCCAGTCTCTCAACCAGCGACCGCAGGTGCTGCATCTGCCCGGCTCCTTCGTACTGAAGGGCATCGTACCAGTAGTCCTTAAAGTGCGTGGGCAGAAAGATCTGGCCCGGCTTTTCCATCTGCCAGATGCCGTTGCCGCCGTAGGTAAAGCCGCAGCCGCCGGCCAGGACCGACCACCAGCCCCGACGCCTTACGTGCCAGGCCGAAAAAGCGCCATTTTCGTATTTATGGAGCTGCGGATGTTGCTCGTAGCAAGGTTCTGCGTCCAGGGTTGGCTTTATCGGGAAGCGGGCGTAATCTTCCGTAATGCGTTCATAGTTGCGGTTAGTTACCCGGTGGCCGGACTGAATCATGTTAAAGTCCAGCCAGGGTTCTTCGTGGTAGAACTCGCCGGTAGAGGTAGCCGGCGGCCGGTGGGTGCCACCCGGCGGGTGGTAGGTCAGCAGAATGCGGTAGGGGTCGCCGTGGGCGTAGGCATCAGTCAGGCCGCTGGCCAGGTTGCGGTAAATGGCGTGGCGGGTAGGACGTTTGTCACCCCCGAGTACCCAGATGAAGTTGGGAAAGTCTTTGTAGCGTTCACCCAGAAAACGGCCGTAGCGGTAGGCTCTGGCCGAATCGGCGTACAGCGGTGCATCTGGTTTTTCAATGAAGAACAGACACCAGGCCGGTACGACCGCCAGGTATAAGCCCCGGTTGGTGGCTTCCTTTACAATAAAATCGACATGCCGCCAGTAGCGTTCGTTGGGTGTATCGAAATCGCCGTTCAGGAAGGGGAGTTCGCCGTAGGTATTTCGCCAGTCTGATTTGAGCGTCAGGAAGTGCGACTGGATAACGGTAAATCGCTTAGCCGCCCGGTCGTTGAGGTAGCGGATGGCCTCAGCGCTATCGAGTTTATTGAACAGTTCCCAGGCGGTGTCGCCGAGGTAAAAAAACGGTTTGCCGGACTCCTGAGCGAGATAACGGCCATTAAGGGATACCTGCAGGCGAGGGAGGGAGACTTGTGCCTGAAGCGTAGTTCCTGCGAGTAATAGCCACAAAAATATAGTTGGTGGAAAAAAAGAGCTGGAGCGGGTAAAAGTCGGCATTCCTTGTATTTTTACGGTATTCCTGATTCCTAAACACAGAACTCTTACCCATTTACTGATGAAATCTGAAACCAATACGAAGTCGTCGTATAGTAATCTGATCTATACGGCGCTGATTCTTGCTGTGGTGGTGTTAGCCCTGACATTTCCCCAGCCGTTTATCGAAATAGGTGGTTTCCAGCTTAAAAACCTCATTGTTCCGCTGCTGCAAATCATTATGCTGGGCATGGGTACGACTATGGCCGTCAAGGATTTTGAGGCAGTAGTGAAGCAGCCCAAAGCCGTAATCATCGGGCTAATCTGTCAGTTTACCATTATGCCCGGTGTGGGCTATTTGCTGGCCGCTTCGTTTGGCTTTCCGCCCGAAATTGCCGCCGGGGTGATTCTGATCGGCTGCTCCCCTAGCGGCCTTGCCTCCAACGTGATGAGCTATATTGCAAAAGCGAACGTAGCGTTGTCCATTACCATTACCTCGGTGGCTACCATCATGGCCCCACTTATGACGCCTTTGCTGATGAAGTTACTGGCTGGTGAGTTTATTGCCGTTAGCTTTTGGGCCATGATGCTGGACATTATGAAAATTGTGATTCTGCCGGTGGTGGTCGGCTTAATCCTGAACCGGATTTTTCATAAATCAGCGGTCGTGCTGAACCGGGTAATGCCGCTGATCTCAATGGCCGGTATTGTGCTGATCGTGGGGATCATCACGGCTGCCGGTCGCGAGAGCCTGCTGACCGTTGGCTGGACGCTGGCCTTGTGTGTCCTGTTGCATAACCTGACCGGTTTCCTGTTGGGATACACCGGTGCCCGCCTGATGCGCCTGGACGAACAGAGCAGCCGGACGGTGGCCATAGAAGTTGGTCTTCAGAATGGGGGTCTGGCCTCTGGTCTGGCCCTACAAATGGGTAAAGTGGCCACGGTAGGTCTGGCACCGGCCCTCTTTGGCCCGATCATGAACATGACCGGTTCGTTACTGGCCACCTACTGGAGCCAGCGCCCGCCTAAAGAAGTAGTTGAGCCGGCACCTGCACCGGCTGCTAAGGTTTAAAACGCAAAACGCCCCAGCTTCGAAAGTTGGGGCGTTTTGCTGTTGGTTGCTTTACCTAATGGTTACCACATCGAGCTTCTGTAGAAAGGCTCCGTCTACTTCGGCGCCAATACCGGGACTATCGGGGAGCTCAACCTGATAGCCATTGTATACCGCACCGCCGGTAACGGGGTCATGGGCGTGCTCAAAGGGTGCATCAAGGTCGAAGAAGGTAACGTTGGTACGGGCAGAGGCAAAGTGGGCGTTGGCCGTTATCGCCAGCCGCGATTCCGACATGCAACCGATCATGCAGGCAATACCGGCAGCCTCGGCAATGGCGTTTATCTTCAGTGCCTCGTACATCCCCCCACTTTTTGAGAGCTTGATGTTGAAATAATCAACGGCTTCTTCCCGCATCAGCCGGATGGCATCCCGGGAGTCGAACAGCGACTCATCGGCCATGATCGGTACCGGCGATTGCTGCCGTATCCGTTTCAGACCCGTTATGTCCCAGCGTTTGATGGGCTGTTCGCAGTATTCGACATTTAGGTTACCGATGGCTTGCAGCACGGAGGAGGCTGTAACGGTATCCCAGCCCTGGTTAGCATCGGTGCGGATGGGGATCTCGTCGCCAATGGCCTGCCGGATAGCCTCCACACGTCGAATATCGTCTCGCCGGTTGGTACCCAGTTTTACTTTTACGGCCTCACCGCCCTTTTCTTTAATGCGCAGCGCATCCTCTACCATCCGTTCGGCCGGATTAATGTAGATGGTTTCATCCGTGGTGAGCGTGCGCTTTGATCCACCCAGGTGGTGGTACAGCGGCATATTGGCGGCTTTGGCGGCCAGGTCATACAAGGCCATATCAAACGCGCTGCGGGTAGTCGGGTGACCCGGCAGGTACCGGAGCAGGGCCTCCAGACACCCTTCGATATCGAGCGGATTCCGGCCCAGCAGCAGCCGGGCCATGTCCTGCGCGGCCGCCAGCCCCGACGCCTGCGTTTCGCCCACGATCATCCAGAACGGTGAGCCCTCCCCCCAGCCAATAAGGCCCTCATCGGTATGAATTCGAATCAGCAGGTTTCGGGCATGGTCAATGATACCCAGCGAAATGGCAATCGGCGCTTTCAGCGGAATGTCGTAGCGGTACAGGTCGATGTGGGTAATGCGCATGCTGTACGGACCCCCGTCCCGGTGGTCCATTTAGGTAGTAAGCGTAATTGAGGAAGGACCACCGGGACGGGGGGCCGTACATAAGCCTATATTACTGCGGAAACTGCGATTTGTCCAGCCCCGGAATAATGCGCAGGGCATTTTTGTAATACACTTTTTTCAGGACTTCATCGGGCAGCGCCATGCCGTACATGCGCCAAAAAGCGTGGTACTTTTTGTGGTAAGGGAAGTACTCGTCGTCGGTTTCCAGCACCCGGAAGTAGGTTGCGTATTCCGACGGCACCCAACTATCCTTGCCGAACAGAATCCGATCCTGGTACTTCTCAAAGAACCGGCGGCCGGCACGGGGCTGACGGCCCAGTTCGGCGATGACGGCACCGATCTCAACAACCATGTTCGGGAACGCCTGCATCAGGCTGTCCAGCTTCGTTAGGTCGTTGGGGTACCAGCCCATATGGGCGTTAATGAACGTGGTTTTCGGATGTTTGCGGAAAACGTTGTGCTGCTCGGTCAATAATTGCGTCCAGTCAACCGGGTTATTGTCGGAGCGTTTGCGGTTGGGGTTTAGTTTCAGCTCCAGCCAGCGCTCATTGTATCGATCCATGGGATCCCAAAAGGATTTAGGATCGGCGGTGTGGATGAGGACCGGAACGCCCAACTGGCCGCATTTGGCCCAGATCGGGTCCAGTCGCGGGTCATCAACGCGCACACGTTTGCCGTCAACATCTTTCACGTTAAAGCCAAGGCTCTTGTAAATTTTGAGACCCTTAGCGCCTTTTTTTACGTCCTCTTCCAGCGTTCTGACGGCCCGATCGGCCCAGCCGTTTTCACCTACCTTTGAGAAGTCGATATTGGTGAACAGCACCAGCCGCTTAGGATTGGTCCGGCCGATGTTTGACAGGGCACCGTCAAAAAAGGCGGTGCTTTCAGACATGTTACCCGTGAAGCCGCGTCCGCTGAGATTAACCATAATACCCATGTTCAGGCTGTCCATCTGGCCAATGAGTTTGTTCAGGTCGCCCTTGTCCATCTGGAACTGATGGTTGTGAACGTCGATAAACGGGTATTTGGCGCGGGTCAGCTTATGTTCCGGTACTTTCAGGGTCGACACCGGATCGTATTCTTCAAAGCCCAGTGGGGCCTCGGGTTGCTTGGCCTGTGGTTGAGCCAGGGCTACTACGGTAATACAGGATAGGATCGCAGTAGTTAATGGGGAAACAAAACGCATATACTAAATAAAAAAGTTAAAATCAGTTCGGCAGGTGTTCTGCAACCAGCAAGTTACGAAATTATGGGTTAACTAGCAGCGCCACGCAATGGGCGGCTATACCTTCTTGCCGGCCAACAAAACCCATATGTTCCGAGGTCGTCGCCTTAATCGAGATATCTTCCTCCGGGATCTGCATCACGCCAGACAGGCAGGTCTTCATCGCCGGAATGTGCGGGTTCAGTTTCGGCTCCTGGAGCACGACTGTTACATCCACATTGGAGACCTCATAACCGGCCGCCCGAATCATGTTCATGACTTCGGCCAGCAAAAGCTTACTGTCAACGCCTTTCCAGCGCGGGTCCTTGTCGGAAAAGTGGTAGCCGATGTTGCGCATGTTGGCGGCCCCCAGCAGGGCATCGCAGAGCACGTGGCAGATAATATCGGCATCGGAATGGCCAACAGGACCGTGGGTATGGGGGATTTTTATACCGCCGAGCCAGAAATCCCGGCCTTCGGCGAGTTGGTGGACATCATAGCCCTGTCCTACGCGTATTTTCATGATTGTGGTTCGGCGCGGTAGTACATTGTCGATGAATTCGTTTTCCGCAGCACCTGCCCGGCCACGGCCTGAATATCGTCCACGGAAACGGCCTGAATTTTTTCGGCTTCCTGATTCACCAGGTCGGCATTACCGGCGTTGGCGGCATACGCCAGGTTCATGGCGCGGTTCAGCAATTCTACTTCCGAGAAAGCCAGCGTGGCTTCGGCCTGGTTTTTTACCTTGCTCAGTTCGTCTTCGCCAACCGGCTGGTCAATCAGCTCCTGCATCAGAGCTTCTACGGCTGCGTCGGCTTCTTCCAGCGTCACATCTTGGTTCAGCGTGCCCTGAACGATCAGCAGGCCAGGGTCAAGGGAGGAGGTGATGTGGGCATTGATGTTGCTGAATATCGGCTCCTGCTTCAGCAGCCGCTGGTACAGCCGCGACGATTTGCCCCGGCCCAGCACATCACTGAGCAGGTCGGTGGTGTAAAAATTGCTGTCGAACCGGCCGGGCATATGGTATACCTTGTATAGGGCGTTCAGCGGTACGTCGGCGCTCGTTTCCAGAAACCGGGCTTCGGTCTGCTGCGGCTCCTGCGGCAACTGGCGGCCGTAGGGCGTACCCGCCGGTATGGGCTCAAACCACTTTTTGCACAACTGCTTCACCTGCTCTACCGTCACATTGCCGGCTACCACCAAGATGGCGTTGTTGGGCAGGTAAAACTTATAAAAGAAGTCCCGCACGTAGTCCAGCGTAGCCTCTTCGATATGGCGGATATCTTTGCCTATGGTGGCCCACTGGTACGGATGCACCTGATACGCCAGCGGCCGGAGCTTCAGCCAGACATCGCCGTAGGGCTGGTTCAGGTACCGCTGCTTGAACTCTTCAATAACCACTTTCTGCTGCACTTCGAGCACCTGCGGGTCGAACGACAGGCTCAGCATCCGGTCCGATTCCAGCCAGAACGCCGTCTCCAGATTGGCCGCCGGCAGGGTGATGTAATAATTGGTGATATCCGGACTGGTGAAGGCGTTGTTTTCACCCCCCACTTTCTGGAGCGGCTCGTCGTAGGCAGGTATATGTTTAGAACCCCCGAACATCAGGTGCTCAAACAGGTGCGCAAACCCCGTGCAGTTGGGGTCTTCGTCGCGCGAACCAACGTTATAGAGTATATTTACAGCGGCTATGGGCGTGGTGGCGTCTTCGTGGACATATACCTGCAAGCCGTTATCTAACACAAAGTGTTCGTAATGAATCATTCGGTTGTGATTTCCGCGGTGAAGCGATTGGAAAGCAAAAGTAACGAGCGACCTGTAGACTATCAAACTACCTCTTTTTTCAACACTAAGGCAAATGAAAAAATTCGGGCTGTGGCTGCTGCTCTGGATGCCCACGCTGGCGCAGGGGCAAATCCTGACGGATAAAGATATCCAGCAGACCATTCTGTCGGCGCTCGACAACATCTACAACTACGAGTTTGACGAAGCAGAACCGTTCATCCGTCAGGTTCGTAACCGCTACCCGCAACATCCGGTAGCCCCCATGCTGAAAGCCATTCAGATTCAGTGGCAGTATCTGCCGTTAACGGATAACCGAAACGCCACCGTCCAGTATACGCAATACCTGACGCAAAGCCTGGAGTTGGCCAAAAAGCTGCTGGACAAAGATAAGAAAGATCCCGAGGGGGTGTTTTTTGCCCTGACAGCGCACGGCTATCTGGCCCTCAAATACCATTATGATGAGGAATTCCTAAAAGGCGTCAGCGAGGCTAAAAAAGCCTATGGATACCTGATCGATGGCTTCAACCTGATGGAAAAAAACGGTGAGTTTTACTTCACCACCGGTTTGTATAATTATTATGTGGAGCGTTATCCGGAAGATCACCCCGTTGTAAAACCGTTCATGTTTTTTTTTCAGAGTGGGAACATGCAGCAGGGTCTTCGACAGATGGAAACTTCGGTTAAGCGGGGGCTGTTCACCCGCCCGGAAGCCTCGTATTACCTAGCCCAGATTTTTCTGAAGAACGAAAACCAGCCAAACCGGGCATCTCTTTACTCCAAATGGCTGGTCGATAAGTACCCGAATAACCCGCTGTACCGGATGCGCCATGCTGAAGCCCTGTTGCTGGCCGGCCGGTACAATGAAGCTGAGCCGCATATTGAGCGGTTGAGAAAGTCGCCGGTGAAAATACTGCCGATGGCGGTAAAGGTATTTGAGGGTCTGTTGCTGGAAAAGGAGGCCAAAAACGACAAAGCAGCCGCTGAGAGTTACCAGGCAGCTCTCAGAATGCCGTTTGATGTAGCAAATACAAAGGAGTATCACGCCTTCGCCTATGCCGGGCTGGCCCGCATTGCCGCCCGCGCCGGTAATCGGAACCAGGCTAAGGCTTATTATAAAAAAGCTGCTGACATGGCTGAGTACCGGATAATTCACCAGGAAGCCAAAGCCTATTCCAAAAGCTAGTTAAACGTATGGGAAAGGAAAGATACACCCGGCGCTGTTTTCTGAAAGCTACCGCAGGCAGTCTGATCTTGCCGGCGCTGAAACCATCAGGCATTGTGCATACGGTTCGCGGCCCCATCAGGACCAATCAGCTGGGACTTACGCTGATTCACGAGCACATTCTGGTCGATTTTATTGGGGCCAGCGAGACCGGACCACACCGCTGGAAACGGGCTGCCGTAGTAGCCCGGATGCTACCGTATCTGCAGGAGCTGAAACGGCTGGGTTGTCGCACCCTGGTGGAGTGTACGCCCTCCTACCTGGGCAAAGACCCGTTATTGCTCAGCGAGCTGTCCGAACGCTCCGGCATTCAGATCATTACCAATGTCGGCTATTACGGAGCCGTCGACAATAAATTCCTGCCGCCCCACGCCTTTACCGAAACCGCCGACCAGCTCGCCGACCGCTGGGTGGCTGAGTACGAAAACGGTATCGAAAGTACTGGTATCCGGCCCGGCTTCATGAAGATCAGCGTAAACCCCGGCCCCTTATCCGACCTGCACAGGAAACTGGTAACGGCAGCCGCCCGCACCCACAAACGCACTGGTCTCACCATCTACTCACATACCGGCCCCTATGTACCGGCTTTTGAGCAGATTGAGATTCTGAAGCAGGAGGGAGTTAACCCCAGCGCTTTTGTGTGGGTACATGCTCAGGGACAGAACATGGTGCATTACGCCCGCGCCGTCCGCGAAGGGGCCTGGGTGAGCCTGGATGGACTGGATAGCGGTAATGTAGACAAATACGCCGAAACGTTGCTGCTGATGAAGGAGAACAAATTGCTGCACCGGACTTTACTCTCGCACGATGCCGGCTGGTACGACCCTGCCAAGCCGGATGGCGGTCCCGTCAGCCGCGATTATACCGTTCTCTTTAAACGCCTGATGCCTGATCTGAACAGGCAGGGCTTTACCAAAAAAGATTGGAAGCTGTTGCTGGAGGAGAATCCGAAAACAGTCTTGTCTTTTTAATAATCCACCTCTAACCCCAACGCCTTTCTGAGGTCGTGCAGGGCCGGGTTTTTCTGAGCCAGGTAATTGAATTTGTCCTGGGGGGAGTAGATCATTTTTTTTGTTTCCAGTACTTCCACGCGGTGCTCTACCTGAATCTTGCTGTTTTGCAGGTTCTCGCGCAGGTAACCCAGCAGATCCGGCTTGATTTCGTTCATCAGGTCGGCTTGCAGGCGGTTATCCAGCACAATGTGGATGGTGGTACCGTCGAGTGCAATCTCCCGGTTCAGGATCAACTGCTCACTCATGGAGTCGTTCTGTGCCTGACGGATCTTGGCAAACGAGGCCCAGGCGGCTTTGAGCTGCTCTACAATAAAGGGCTTGTCGGGTTTGGGCGGGGCCAGCGTGGCTGTCGGTGCCTCCGCTTTTCCGTTGGCTGCGGCATTGGGTGCCAGGTTGACGGTAGAGCGCAAGCGGCTGCTGGTCGGCAGGGCCGGACGCGCAGGTGGTATGGCGGTGGCCGTTGGTTGGGCCGCAACGGCAGTACCGTTTGTGACCGGCAAAGCAGCCGAATGCCCGTTGCCGTTGCCCAATGGGGTGTACCCATTCACGGGCTCACTCGTAATCGGCTGATGCTCTAATTCCAGGGGTTTACTTCCAGCAGACGGCCCATTACTTACTGGCAAACCACCGGTGTCGGACCGCCACTGCTCACTGCCTACTGAAGACTGACCACTAGGGGCTGGTATGCCGTTTTTTTTTACAGCTCCAGTATGGTGTTCACCATTAACAGGTAGCTCGGGCAGGGTGTCCCAGTTGAGCACATTACGCAGATTCGCCAGCTTCATCAGGCATAACTCCGTATGCAGACGCTGATCTTTGGCGGCTTTATAGGTCAGATCACACTGTCCGCCAATGCTAAGGCCGGAGAGCAGGAACGACATTGGGGCGCGGGCGGCCTGTTCCAGGTATTTGCGCTGTACGCTTTCGGTAACCTGAAGGAGTTGCACCGTGGCGGCATCCTTACAAACCAGCAGGTCGCGGAAATGGCGGTTTAGGCCGACCACGAACTGATGACCGTCGAACCCTTTGCGCAGAATCTCATCCAGCGTCAGCAGGCTTTGCGGCAGGTTGCCGTCCAGCAGTAGGTCGGTCAGGCGGAAGTAATAATCGTAATCCAGAATGTGCAGGTTATCCAGCACTTCCTTGTACCGAATGGTGCGGTCGGCCGAGAAGGTAACGTTCAGGTCGAACATCGACAGGGCATCGCGCAGACCACCGTCGGCTTTCTGGGCAATCAGTTCCAGCGCTTCGTATTCGGTCCCAATGTCTTCCTTCCGGGCAATGTTGTCCAGGTGGTCGGCAATATCTTTGGGCTGAATCCGGTTGAAGTCAAAGATCTGGCAGCGCGACAGGATAGTCGGCAGAATCTTATGCTTCTCGGTGGTAGCCAGAATAAAAATGGCGTACGAAGGGGGCTCCTCCAGCGTCTTCAGAAAGGCGTTGAAAGCGGCCTGCGAGAGCATATGCACCTCATCAATGATGTAGATTTTGTACCGGCCCGACTGGGGCGGATACCGCACCTGATCGATCAGGTTCCGGATGTCCTCGACGGAGTTATTGGAAGCCGCGTCGAGTTCGTGAATGTTAAAGGAAGCACTCTGGTTGAAGCTGACGCAGGACTCGCACTGGTTGCAGGGCTCTACGTCTTCGGTCAGGTTCTGGCAGTTGATGGTTTTCGCCAGAATACGCGCACAGGTCGTTTTGCCAACCCCCCGCGGACCACAAAACAAGAACGCCTGCGCCAGGTGATTGGTACGAATGGCATTTTTCAGCGTTGTTGTAATATGCCCCTGCCCAACTACCGTATCAAAGGTAGCCGGACGGTACTTCCGGGCCGACACCACAAAATTCTCCATGCTGCAAGTTAGCACCTCCGCCCCGGATTTCAAACGTAACGGGCCCAGAATAAGCAGGCCGGTTCGACACCGAAAAACCAGCTTTCAGGCTGGGACTATTCAGCTGCTTTTTAGTTAAGATGATGCCTATACGTTTTACGTTTTAACAATGAAAACAGGTAATCAACTAATACTAATCGACTTATGAGATTCATAGCCCGGCTTTTGTTTGGGATTATTGCGGCTATCGTAGCGCTGTTTACCTACTTCACCAGTACCCAGGAAAATCCGATTACCGGAGAGAAGCAACACGTCCGGATGACCCCGGAGCAGGAAATCGCGCTGGGCATCCAGAGTGCCCCACAGGTGGCCAAACAGTTTGGCGGCTTGCATCCGGCTTCGCAGGTGCAGCAGCAGGTGAAAGCGGTAGGGCAGAAGCTCGTCCGGCAGTCCAGCGTCCGCGATTCGCCGTATCAGTTCGACTTCCATGTTCTGGCCGATCCGCGCACCGTCAATGCCTTTGCCATACCCGGCGGGCAGATCTTTATCACCGCAGCCATGCTCAGCCGCATGAAGACCGAAGACCAGTTGGCCGGCGTGCTGGCCCACGAAATCACCCACGTTGTAGGCCGTCACTCAGCCGAACAGATGGCTAAGCAGCAGCTTACGCAGGGCCTGGCGGGCGCAGCTGCCGTGGCGCTTTCGAACCCCGACGCCCCTGGTGCCAGTGCCGCCATTGCCCGCTACGCGGCCAACCT
Source organism: Nibrella saemangeumensis (assembly GCF_039541915.1). Lineage (NCBI taxonomy): Bacteria > Pseudomonadati > Bacteroidota > Cytophagia > Cytophagales > Spirosomataceae > Nibrella > Nibrella saemangeumensis. The sequence continues at coordinate 163,120 of NZ_BAABHD010000027.1, read as the reverse complement.
AGTAACGCTTAAATTCGGGCGCGACGACGAAATTGAATCTGACCAACTTGGCGTTAAATGGATGATCGAAGCCGGCTACAACCCGGAAGCGATGGTTGAGGTAATGGAGATTCTGAAAGCTGCCGGCGGCTCCCGCCAGCCTACTGAATTTGCCAGTACGCATCCGAATCCGGATAACCGCATTCAGCGAATTCGGGAGGCTATTGGGACGTATAGGGGACAGGCTCCAGCAGGCAGTTCTCGGTAGGCACTAATGAGTGCTGTTTTGGAATGCCTGTTTCTCTTCAGGCTCAACCAACTGCCCGCTAAAAAGCCTTCCTGCCATATGGGAAGCGGTGCCGGACTAGTGCTTTTCTTAAACCTGATTAAGGAGAAATACACACAGTTCAGGAAAACTTAGGGCCGTTTATACACAAAACTGACTGCTTTCGGGAAGTCTTCCGTTATTTTACAGCGTCTATTCATATTAACCATATTATCTATGAAGCGTCTTCTGTTACTGGTACTCCTGCTGCCAACCTTTGCTCTGGCCCAGAAAAAAATCGCGTTCGGTCTGAAAGTAGGAGCCAATTTTTCCCAACTCAATACCCTGGAGGTACGCACCCCCCGGCTGGATGCCGGTGGTATGCCGGTGATGTGGTCGGGGCAGGTGGTGTATGACTTTTTTCAAAACAATGATTCGAAGATTACTGGCTTAGTTGGCGGTGCCTACCTCCGTCTGGGCAGTACGCTGTACATTCAGCCCGAACTGCTGCTATCGTCGAAAGGCGGCTCATTCGATCTGGTGCGCCAGGGGCTGGCTACCCAGCGCGTGGATGTAAAAATGACAACGTTTGATATTCCGGTGCTGGTTGGTCTGAAACTGGGGCCGTTGCGGCTAAATGCCGGCCCGATGGCTTCCCTGAGAATTTCCGACAACCAGACGCTCAAAGATGCTTTTCGACAGTATACCAATCAGCCCGTTGGCGACACCTATAAGCAGGCGGTATTTGGTTACCAGGCGGGGGTAGGACTAAGCCTTTTTGGCCTACAGCTGGATCTGCGACGGGAGGGCAACTTCTCTGATCTGGCCGCTTACGGCATAAAAACCAGTACCACCGACGAGCGCTTTTCGGCCCGGACCAGTCTGTGGCAAATCACCGCCGGCTTTGGCTTTTAAGGCAACTTTCTCAAAACGCCGGCCGGGTAGTAAACCAAACAGTTGGTTTCCTGTCTAAGTTGTAGACACAACACGGAACGGTGGGCTGTGGCCTTCCGTTAGCCTTATAAATCTATGATGACCATGAAAAAAATTGCGTATTTACTGGTGCTGGTGGCGATACCGCTGCTGCTGAGCCAGTGCAGTGTTAATAAACAGCTTGCCGAAGCCAAGGCATTAGGCGATTGTAAGTTTAATATCTTATCGGCGGATAGCGTCTATGTGTCCGGCTATAACATCCGGGAGTTTCGCAATATTCGCAATCTGGAGGATTTCAATCCGCTCAAGTACCCTCGGATTGCGTCTGGACTGCTGCTGCAGAACATTCCGGTCGATGCGCTTATAAACCTCGAAATTACCAATCCCAATAACCGTCTGGCCGCGATCAACCAGCTGGAGTATAGGGTGCTGCTGGCTGATGTAGAACTGGTGAATGGCTTATTGAACCAGCGGATCGAGGTAGCGCCGGGAGGAGGACGTACCGTAGTGCCGGTCAGGTTGAGAACAAATGCTTACCGGTTGATTACTGATCCCAACACCAGCGATGCGTTCATCAACTTTGTGCGCAACCTGGCGGGGACTCCAGATAACAGCCCCTCGACACTTACGATTAAACTAAAGCCGACGCTGGCGCTCGGCAATAAGCAGGTTGATTACCCCGGTTATATCACCATCAACCAGCAGGTGACCAACAAAATACTGACTGGAGGGCGCTAAAAGGCCAGAAACAAGAAAAACCCCGGAGTTGTCAGCCTTAGGCTCATGACACCGGGGGTTTATTTGTCTACCAATATACCTCCCGGTCTTACCAGCGCCAAACCGATCTGGCAGTTCAGGCACTTTTTAGGGAGACAGAATTCATTGTACAATTCGAGACTCGCCTGCGAATCGAACGCTGACGTTATTGGCAGATCAAGTTCTGTCCACCGGGTAATGATGTTGTTTTTCTCGGCTGGTAGTTGCTCCAGCAGCCCTACCGCCCGGTCGATGTAGTGCGGCTGGTTTCGGTGGTGAGCGTAGGCTGCCAGGAGTGGTACGGCGGTGTTGATCAAAAGGGTCGAGGCAGAGGATGAGCCCAGCATAGGCGCTGCTTTTTCGGTTGCTTTGCCAAACCGGTAGTGAGTTCGCCAGTAGTCGGAGGGATGGATCTGTAAGGCCCGCAGCAGATCGGCTACTTCCGTCGTATCCATGAAAACGGAGAATAAACTCCGGTGCAGGGTAAGCAGGGACACTATCTGAGCCAGCCGTAAGGTAGGAAAATTGGCAGGGCGCAGCCGTGACCACTTCCAGATATAGCCCGGAAGTTCCTTATCGGCCAGGTTATACTTTGCCGACAAAAACCGGTATTCGCGCAACAGGGCTTCCGTGTACTCATCACGCTCGGTAAGGTTCCTGAGCATACCCGCCGTTCCAAAGAGCATGGCCTCTACCTGAATCAGGGTGTTGCGGTGTTTCTGAATGACCTTGAGCGGAACGGCCCTGCTGAGCTGCTCCATGGGGTCGGCATTGATGCGAAAGCCGAAATTGATAGCCAGCAGCCGGTAGGTGGTTTCTTCCCAGTCCTGGCCGGTAGCTTCATAGATCTGGTATACCAGGCCTGCTTTCTGTTCCAGTCGCTGCATCAGGGCTTTGTCGAGCATCGCCGTCCGGCGGAGGGGATGTACCGTCTGAAACTGACCGGCGCAGGGAATCGATTCGCCCGAATCTGCCAGTTGCAGGTACCGCTGGAGGAGGTCACCAGCTGTGCGGTCCTTCAGCTCCAGGGTTGGAATCGGTGTGCCGTCTGTTCGCGCAATAGCCTGCTGAGGCCTGGGCCGGTCATTCTCCCAAACGAGGTGGAGAATGACATTATCATACGCCGGGTCATGCTGATGCCGGTGCGCCAGCCAGTCCGACGTTTTTGTGTGAGCTTCTACCGTGCCTCCCCACTCTACATCACCGACTATCAGCCGGGCATTCAGAAAATCCGGACCGGCGTTTGGGTTCCGGAAACCCGGATGCAACACCTGAACCGGCTCCCCCTCCGTGGTGGACAGCCCTAATGCCGAAAAATACTGGTACTGCCAGAGGAAATAGAGGAAAGATTCGGGCATTGAGGAGTGATGAGTTTTTGGTTTTGACGGATTTGTCAGCGTTGGGTAACCCAGCTACTACAACTTTCCCTCAGCCCAAATACCAGCCAGACTGCCCCTCTTCATTCTCAAGTCATCACTCTTAACCGCCGGGCGTTCCCGTCATAATTCTTAACTCAAAAAGCCCGCCATTTCCCGCTGAAGCTTATGCGCTTCGCCGGCAGCGCGCCTGGCGAAGTCAGTGCCGCTGGATGCGTAGAGAATACTCCGGGAGGCATTGACCAGCAGGCCGCCGTGTTCGTTGAGGCCGTAGCGGGAAACCTCGGCCAGGGAGCCTCCCTGCGCGCCAACGCCCGGAACCAGCAGAAAGTGGTTAGGGGCTATCTGGCGGATACGTCCCAACTGCTCTGCCTGCGTAGCGCCAACCACAAACATCAGCCGGTCATGGCTGGCCCAGGTCTGGGCGGTTTGCATCACGTACTCAAACAGCGGCTGGTTTCCAATGTGTTGCACCTGAAAGTCCTGGCTACCGGGATTGGACGTCAACGCCAGCAGAATCACCCACTTTCCGTTGTAGTTCAAAAAGGGCGTGACGGAGTCGTGGCCCATATAGGGCGCAACGGTAATAGAGTCGAAATCGAGACCGGCGGCAGAGGGGTCGAAGAACGTGCGGGCGTACAGGTCGGAGGTATTGCCGATGTCGCCCCGTTTGGCGTCGGCAATGGTAAAACAGGATTTCGGTATATACGCCAGCGTTTTCCGGAGACTCTCCCAGCCGCGGGGGCCCTGTGCTTCATAGAAGGCGATATTCGGCTTATAGGCTACGGCAAATTCGGCGGTGGCGTCGATGATTTGGCGGTTAAAGGCAAAAACGGGATCGGGGTCGTTCTGGAGGTGAGCCGGAATCTTGCGGATATCGGTGTCGAGGCCGACGCAGAGGTAGGATTGTTTATGGCGAATCTGAAGATAAAGTTCTTCGTAGGTCATTGTCAAGTACTGCCGGGGTTATACAAAAGGTTTTCCGGTCAAAAATAAGAACTAACCCCAGCGTTTCATAAATTTGTCCGATTAGGCACATTGTTATTCAAGTAAAAAAAGCTTCATGCAAGTCCGTCAAACGTCGCTCGAAGGACTCATCGAACTGATACCGCGTGTGTTTGAAGATGAACGCGGCTCCTTCTTTGAATCATATAATAAACCTTTGTTTGCCTCGCTGGGGCTGTCTATGGAATTTGTGCAGGACAATCAGTCCTTCTCCACAAAGGGTGTTTTGCGGGGACTGCACTTTCAACGGGAACCCTACGCGCAGGGAAAACTGGTACGGGTTATTGCCGGTCAGGTGCTCGATGTAGCCGTAGATCTGCGAGAAGATTCGCCCACGTTTGGGCAGCATGAGGCCTTCCTGCTCGACGCTAAAATTAACAACATGGTGTATATTCCGGAAGGTTTTGCGCATGGATTCGTGGCGCTGGAAGACAGTATCTTCAGCTATAAGTGCACGAATGTGTACAACAAAACCGCTGAGTCCGGATTGATCTGGAATGACCCGGATCTGAATATCGACTGGGGGATCGATAGCCCGATTGTATCGGAAAAAGATCAGATACTGCCGTCGTTGCGAGCACTTTACCCGCATATAGCTGTTTAAGCCACCAACGAATCAGCACTGCTTTGGGGTATGCACATACATACTCCAAAGCAGTTTTTTATGCCATACATGACCGTACGGCTGAGGCATAAAAAAACCTGCGCACGACATGGCCCGCAGGTTTTTATCAGACAGCTAAAGGTGTAATGCTCAAGGCATTTACCCAACAAAGGTATTAAAAATACTCGAAAATACCAGCTTAGATTTTGTCTAATGTTTCACGAATTCCCGGTGGTAAGCCGCCCGGTAAAGTTCCTCTTCCGGCAGGCTTTTGAAATACTCATACGTGACCCGTAAGCCTTCAGCACGGGGTACCCGCGGCTCCCAGCCCAGGAGTTCTTTCGCCCGGGTAATGTCCGGCCGACGCTGTTTGGGATCGTCCTGCGGCAGCGGCTTGTAAATGACTTTCTGCGTGGTTCCCGTCAGCCTGATAATCTCCTCGGCAAACTCTTTGATAGTGATCTCCGACGGGTTGCCGATGTTGACCGGATAGGGGTAGTCACTCAGCAGCAGCCGGTAAATACCTTCCACCAGATCATCAACGTAGCAGAACGAACGCGTCTGGCTGCCATCACCAAAGATCGTGAGGTCTTCACCCCGGAGCGCCTGCCCGATGAAAGCCGGCAGCACCCGGCCATCGTTTAACCGCATCCGTGGACCATAGGTATTAAAGATGCGCACGATACGGGTTTCCAGACCGTGGTAGGTATGGTAGGCCATGGTCATAGCCTCCTGGAACCGCTTGGCCTCGTCGTACACACCGCGCGGTCCCACCGGATTCACATTCCCCCAGTAATCCTCGTTCTGCGGATGAACCGTTGGGTCACCGTAAACTTCCGAGGTGGAGGCAATCAGCACCCGTGCGCTTTTGACCCTGGCCAGTCCCAGGCAGTTATGGATACCCAGTGAACCTACCTTCAGCGTCTGAATTGGAATCTTCAGGTAGTCAATGGGGCTGGCTGGTGAGGCAAAGTGCAGGATGTAGTGCAACTCACCCGGCACGTGAATAAACTTGGAAACGTCGTGGTGGTAAAACTCAAAATTGGGCAGGTGGAACAGGTGTTCGATATTGCGGATGTCCCCGGTGATGAGGTTGTCCATCGCAATGACATGATACCCTTCTTTGATAAAGCGGTCGCAGAGGTGCGAGCCCAGAAAGCCGGCTCCGCCGGTAATCAGAATACGTTTCATGAGACAGGGGCAGTGACGACAGCGTTTACAGTTTCGCGACCAACGCTGTAATAGGTATAGCCTATCTCACGCATCTGGTCCAGTTCATAGACGTTGCGTCCGTCAAAAATGACTTTGTTTTTCAGCAGCAGATTCATTTTATCGAAGTCGGGCGTGCGGAACAGCGGCCATTCGGTCATAATCAGCAGCGCGTCGGCATCGTCGAGGGCAGCATATTGCGTATGGGCATAATGAATAGCGTTGCCGAATACGTTGCGGACGTTATCCATGGCTTCGGGGTCATAAACGGTTACTTTGGCCCCTTCTTCCAGCAGAATCCGGATATTTTCCAGCGCCGGCGCTTCCCGGATGTCATCGGTATACGGTTTGAAGGCCAGGCCCCAAACGGCAAAACACTTACCCCGCAGTTCTCCGCCAAAATGCTCCTTGATCATGGGGATCATTTTGGTCTTCTGGTAGTTGTTAACCGCCATCACAGACTTCAGTACCTTGAAATCATACTGGTAGTCCTTAGCTGTTTTAGCCAGGGCCTGTACGTCTTTGGGGAAGCAGCTACCGCCGTAGCCGATGCCCGCAAACAGGAAACGCTTACCAATCCGGCTATCCGTGCCAATACCCCGGCGAATATCATCGACGTTGGCCCCCACCAGTTCGCACAGGTTGGCAATTTCGTTCATGAACGTGATCTTGGTCGCCAGGAATGCGTTGGCCGCATATTTGGTCATTTCGGCCGAACGTTCGTCCATAAAGATGATGGGGTTGCCCTGCCGGACCAATGGAGCATACAGCTTGTTCATCATTGCCTGAGCCCGTTCGGAGCGGGTGCCAATCACCACCCGGTCGGGCTTCATGAAGTCTTCAACGGCGGCCCCTTCACGCAGGAACTCCGGATTCGATACCACATCAAATTCCTGGTCGGTATTGCGGCTGATGTGATCCTGAACCAGTTCGGCGGTACCCACCGGGACCGTGCTTTTATCGACAACCACCACGTAATTTTCGAGCAGCGGTCCTAAATCATCAGCCACTTTCAGAATGTATTTAAGATCGGCAGAGCCATCCTCGCCCGGAGGAGTGGGCAGCGCCAGAAAGATTACCTCGGCGTCTTTTATGCCTTCAGCCAGGTTGGTGGTAAACCGGAGCCGGCCTTCGTCTACATTCCGATTGAAAAGGACGTCGAGACCCGGTTCGTAAATCGGTATAATGCGGTTGTTGAGCTTTTCAACTTTACGTTCGTCAATATCGACGCATATTACCTGATTACCCGTTTCGGCAAAGCAGGTGCCTGTAACAAGACCTACATAGCCGGTGCCAACTACTGCTAATTTCATATGTATAAGGTTGAGATAATGTCTGACTCGTATGAGATTGTATTATTTGAATAGCCGGGCTACTTCGGTCACAAAAATAGAGGTTTTTCGAAAAAGGTATACCTGTCCGGCCATTCGCTAACTAATGAAATTAATTTAATGGTTTAATCTATTCGGTAAAAACCCTCTTTAAAGCTTATTAAGGGTTGTTAAATGCTTGATAATCAGAATAAATGCTAAATGAAGGGGTTCTTTAGGTCTGAAGCTGGAAACTTAGTGAGTGGTAAACATTTTGCGGGCATCCCGCTTAATAACAAGCGCTTGTCTCAAATCGTTATTTATGTGATATTACAGATATTTCTGTATTACCACTTCATCATTTACAAAGACATTGCCAGACTTTATGGTTGCCGAAGTTGTAGAAAACCAAGAATTAATTGCGCAGACCGTGCGCGACTTTGCCGCCCGGCATATCCTGCCTCACGTCCGTCAGTGGGACGAGGAGCAGTATTTTCCTATTGATGTGTTTCACCAGTTAGGCGAGTTGGGCCTGATGGGTGTATTGGTGCCTGCCGAATACGGAGGTGCCGGTTTGGGGTACCGCGAATACGTGACGGCTATCGTAGAACTGTCAAAAGTAGACGGCTCCATCGGCTTGTCCATGGCCGCTCATAACTCCCTGTGTACTAACCATATTCTGATGTTTGGTAACGAAGATCAGAAGCAGCAATACCTGCCCCGACTGGCCTCCGGTGAGTGGATAGGGGCCTGGGGCCTGACCGAACCCAATACCGGCTCCGACGCGGGTAACATGCGGACCACCGCCGTTCGGGATGGGGATCATTGGGTGCTGAATGGCGCAAAAAACTTTATTACCCACGGCAAGAGCGGCAACGTGGCCGTGGTGATTGCCCGTACGGGTGAACCCAATACCTCCCGCAATGCCACCGCTTTCGTGGTAGAACGCGGTACACCCGGTTTTTCGGCCGGTAAGAAGGAAGATAAACTGGGGATGCGCGCTTCAGAAACCGCCGAGATGATCTTTCAGGATTGTCGGATTTCGGATAGCCAGCGCCTGGGTGAGGTAGGAGAAGGGTTTGTGCAGTCGCTCAAGATTCTGGACGGTGGCCGGATTTCCATTGCCGCCCTGAGTCTGGGGATTGCAGTGGGCGCTTTCGAGCATGCATTGGCTTATTCGCAGGAGCGGCAGCAGTTCGGACAGGCCATTGCCCGGTTCCAGGCTATCCAATTCAAACTGGCCGATCTGGCTACGGAGATTGAAGCCGCTAAGCTCCTGACGTACCAGGCCGCCGACTTGAAAGATGCCGGTAAGCCGGTTACCAAAGAGTCGGCGATGGCTAAGCTGTATGCGTCGGAGGTGGCCGTGAAAGCTGCCAATGAGGCTGTGCAGATTTATGGGGGCTATGGTTTTACCAAAGATTTTCCGGTAGAGCGGTATTACCGCGATGCCAAGCTATGCACTATTGGCGAAGGCACCAGCGAAATCCAGAAGCTGGTGATCTCGCGGCAGTTGCTGGGGTAAGTTGGTTGACTGGTTAACTGGTTGATTTGTTAACGGGTACATATAGGCAGTGCCTGTCTTCACTTAACGACGAAGACAGGCACTGTGGCTTTTGCTGTCAATGGCTTAATTTATAGCTACAAAGCAGCTTTGGTTGTAGGCATCGACCATATCGCCAAAACGGCTCCAGTCCCGGCGGGTTGCGGCTGGGTATCGCTTAACAAACTCCGCGCAGTCGCCAAACAGCGTCTCGTGCGCATCGTCGAAGTTGCCACGCTTAACCACCATCGTGCTACCGTCAGTCTTTAGCACGATATAACTCAGATCTTTGGGCAGCGTTTCAATCGTGAAGTTGCCAAAGGTGATTTCACGGTTCGATTTCCAGCCGGAAGCGTCAAAATACAGGACCATCCGGCCCCCGGGAACGGTCAGCCGTTCGATCAGCATCTCTTTGTTATTCCGTCTCGGATTGGCGACACGCTCAAAAATTACCATCTGCCGGCTGCGGGGAATACTACCTGTGGCATAAGCATAGCCGGGGATCTTCTGCGCCAGTATCTTTATCTGGCTGCCTTTCAGGTTAATCTTTTTATTATCGTCGGTCCGAACAACTATGCCCATGGGGGAGTCATTCACCATTGACCCGACGCGGACCTGACCGCGAATAGTATCGTTCTCCAGAGTTACCACATAACCGTCTGTCCAGAAGGTAATGGCCCCCAGTGGCTGGTATTGTGCGAAGGCAGCTGTGCTCAGAAGCAGGCCGGCCAGTAATGCTGCTAGTTTCATCCTCTTATTTTTTTGGTATGGATAGTATTTTGATTATTTAACGCAAAACTACAAACCAACCTACCACGAAGGCCAGGCTTGTTCGTGAACGGTAAGACAATTGTCTCAATTTTCAGGTTAGGCGGCCAGGTAAACAACCTGATACCCTAAAACAAGCGTTCCCCCCCAACCCATGTTTGCAGCACCTTGGCGGTGCGGAGCTGCTGATTGGGTACTTTCATAAGATCCTGCTCCATCACCACAAAATCGGCCTGCTTGCCGGATTGAATACTGCCGCGCAGGTGGTCTTCAAAATTGGCGTAAGCAGCCCAACTGGTCATGGCCCGCAACGCAGATGTTCGGTCAATGGCATTCTCCATCTGGAAGCCACCGGCCGGAAAGCCTTTTTCGTCGACGCGGGCCACCGCAGCATGAAAACCGTAGAGCGGGTTTACCGCTTCAACCGGAAAATCGCTGCCGAAGGTGATATAGCCGTTCTGCTTCATCAGGTCTTTAAAGGCGTAGGCTCCTTTCACGCGGGCGCTGCCCAGCCGGTCGGCGGCCCAGTACATATCGGAGGTAGCGTGGGTAGGCTGCACCGATGGAATGACTGAATAGCGATTAAATTTCCAGAAATCATCGGGCGTTACCACCTGGGCGTGTTCAATGCGCCAGCGCCGGTCGTTCTGCTTTTGCAGCAACTTGCCATACAGATCCAGAATGAGGTGGTTGGCTGAGTCGCCGATGCAGTGGGTGTTGGCCTGAAACTTACTGTCGGCCAGCAAGGTCAGAACTCGCTCCAATTCTTTGGGGCTCAGCAGCAGAAAACCCTGTGTGTCGGGCCGGTCGCTGTAGGGTGCCCGCAGGCAGGCCCCGCGTGAGCCCAGCGCCCCGTCGGCGTAGAGTTTAAACGAGCGGACCGTCAGCCGGTCGGTCTGAAACGGGCCCCGCTTCAGGTAGTAGTCGAGGTTAGGTTCACCGAGACTGATCATGACATAATCCCGGATTTTCAGCTTACCTTCTTTCTGCAGGCGTTCGATCAGTTCAATGTCTGGGCGGTTCAGGCCGGCGTCCGATACGGTAGTTAAACCCTGTGCCAGACAAGCCTTCTGGGCGGCCAGCAGCATACGCTCCTTGTCGGCTGCGTCGGGTTGGGGAATCACCCGCCGGACCAGTTGCATGGCGTTGTCCACCAGCACGCCGGTGGGTTGTCCGTTTTCCAGCACCACTTCTCCGCCGGCTACCCGGGAGCCGCTGGTGAGCTGTGCTAGCCGCATGGCTTTGGTGTTGACCAGCAGGGCGTGGCCATCTACCCGTGTCAGGGCCACCGGGATATTTGGAAAAGCAGCATCCAGTTTTACTTTGGTTGGGAAGCGCTTTTCCGGCCAGTCGTTCTGATCCCAGCCCCGGCCAATGATCCACATGGCGTCGGGATGCTGCCGGTGATACTCTTTCAGCCGCTGAATCACTTCATCGTATGAAGTGGCTCCCACCAGATCGGCCTGGTAAAGCACCTGCCCGAGGTTCATAAAATGCGCATGGGGGTCGTAGAAGCCGGGGTATACAGGTTTGCCGCCGAGGTCTACCACGCTATCCGATTCGTACTGCTTCTGGATATCCGTATTGGAGCCGACGGCCAGAAACTTTCCGTCCTGAAGGGCAAACGCCTGGGCGGTGCTGAAGGCAGAGTCGACCGTATAAACGGTGGCATTGCGGACGATCAGGTCCGCTTTTTTTCTGGTTGAACAACTGAAAAATAAGGTGGTTAGTACAAGTAGCAGGTAGTGAGTTTGTTTCATTGTGGGTTTCTTGAAGTGGGCTAAAAGTAAGCAAAAGTTGCGAGGGAAACCGTCAATTTTAGTCCCGTTGGGCAATCTGCCGGACAACCGACCGTTCCAAATAGGAAGCACATCATCGAATTTAGTAGCGTTATGAAGAAGTTTGTCCTTCTGTTTTTTCTGGTAGCAGGTAGTTCAATTCAGGTGTTTTCTCAGGTTTCGGCTGATTCCCTCAAGGTCACCAATGAGGAGCTGGACAGCCGGTATATTTATGAGGTAGAAGACCGCAAGGAGCCCGACAAGGTTCTGCATGCCGAGCCGCTTTACGTTGACCTGATCCGGGATCTGGGAGCCCGAAAAGGCGAACGTGAATGGAACATCGGTTTGGGATTGATCGACAACCTCCGGTTTGATACGTACCAGGCCCTGATTGAGTACGAGTTTGCCCCGATAAACCGGGTAGGGTTCGAGGTAGAGATCCCCATTACGCTGTACACGCTGAACGAGCCGAACCAAAGCAGGCCCTCCGACCGTATTGAGAGTTTGAAAACGGCCATTCAGTGGTCATTTCTGGTATCGGAGCGGATGAAAACGACGCTGGCCCTTGGCTACATCAATGAGCTGAAGTTTACTGACCTTGCGCGCCTGCGCGCCGAGCCGGTGCTGATGGGTAATGAGTTCAATCCTTTCTTCGTTGCCGCCAAACGGTGGGGGAACAATTTTCACACGCTGGTGTACACGGGCCCCCGATTTGAGCGGCTGTTCGGTAGGAGAGAATGGCATAGATCTTACGAAATCAATACCAATTTTCACCTGATGATTCCTGGAACACGTAACTTTCTGGGAATCGAGTTTAACAAAAATATTGCGCACAATAAGGTAAACGGGGTAGCCCGGCCGCAACTCCGGTTAGGTGTTTCCGATAATCTGCTGATCGGGATTGTGGCGGGTATACCGTTTAGTCGGCAGGATCAGCGGCTTAGTTCGTTTTTGCGGATCATTTACGAACCGGCGCACAAAAATCGAAAGCCGGTATTTGTCGGGTAAAGATCCGCCTGATATCATCAAAAAATTCAAGTATATAATTCTCTCTTGCTTCTTATTTGTAGGCGTGGTCAGATAAAGTGTAAATTTGCCCGTTAACTACAACTATATTGCACGGATGCGCTTCTCTTTAATTCTCTTTCTACTTGTCTCTCCATATGCTCTTGTTGCCCAGCAACTAAGAAATCCAGCCCAAAGGGCGGTTAAGCAAACGACGCTGGTGCAGCAGGGAGAACAGCTTACCCTGCCGGAGGCAATTTCGTCGGCCCTGGAAAAAAACTATTCGATCCGGATTTCCCGCGCTCAGGAGCGGATCGCCAACAACAACAATACCTACGGCAACGCCGGCTTTTTTCCGCTGGTGACGGCTAACCTCCAACGGAACTACGTTAACCAGAATCTGCGGCAGGAATTTTTTAATGCCCTGCAACCCCCGCAGCGGATTTACGGGGTAAACAACAACAACCTGACCGTTGGGCCGTCTGTCCAGTGGACCATCTTCAATGGACTGGGTATGTTTATCGCCTATGACCGGCTGAATGAACTGGTGCGACTGGGTGAAGCCAATACCCGCGCCAATGTTGAAGCAACCGTTGCCGATATCACCACGGCGTATTACGACGTGATCCGGCAGTTGCAGCGGCTGTTGGCATTCCGACAGGCGCTCGACATATCCGGCGATCGACTCGAACTGGCCAAGGCGAATTATGAAGTAGGAACCCGCTCTAGGGTGGATTTTCTGAGTGCGCAGGTCGACTACAATGCCGATAGTGCCGCTTACATTGCGCAGGAACAGGCCGTCCGTAATTCAAAAATCCTGCTGAATACCCTGCTGGTGCGCGACCCGAACACTGAGTTTGCGGTGCGGGATACCATTCTTGTGCGCACAGACCTGGCGCTGGAGAACCTCCGGCAGTCTGTTCTCGCCAACAATCCGCAACTGGTAGTCGCTGCGCTGAACCGTCGGGTAGCCTACCATGACATACGCCTGCTGCAGGCACAGCAGTTGCCGCAGGTGGATCTGCTGGCTACTTATAACTTTATTGCCCAGAACAACGAAGCAGGCTTCGGGATCCGGCAGGCACGTAATGATGTGCTGACGTATGGTATCCGGATTTCGGTACCCATTTTCAATGGTTTAAATCAGCGACGACTGATCCAGAATGCCAAGATCAACTCCATGGTCACCGAGTACCAGGAAGCCGATCAGCGGCTCCAGCTTCAATCGCAACTCGATCAGACGTTTAACCAGTACCAGAACAGCCTGAAGCTGGTAAATCTGGAAGTACAGAACTACCAGATTGCGATTCAGAACGTCGATATCGCCTACGAACGCTACCGGGTTGGCAACTCTACGGCCGTTGAATTCCGGGATGTGCAGCGCAACGCCGTGGCCGCCCAGACCCGGCTTATAGACGCCCTGTTTAACGCCAAAGCCGCCGAAATTGAACTCCTCCGTCTGAGCAGCACCATTGTGCAGAATGTCCGGTAGAGGCAGCGCATTCTAAACAAAAAAGGGGGCCGGATGGCCCCACTTTTTGTTTACTGTATTAACGAAGGGGTCTTTTTGGTACGCCCTCAACCGTGATTTTAACCGGCAAAATGGCTCCATTTTCGTCAAACCGGAGTTCGTCGATGCAGGTTTCGCGATGATTGGCTTTGGTTTCCGTCAGCGGCCGACGGTGGTAAACGATATACCACTCGTCCTTGCCTGGAACCTGAATCACCGAATGGTGCCCGGCCCCGGTCGCTACGGTCGGGTCCTGCTGCAGAATCTTGCCTACACGCTCAAAAGGCCCAAAAGGAGAATCGGCCACGGCATAGGCCACCGAATAGTTAGGACCGCCCCACCCACCTTCAGACCACATGAAGTAGTATTTGCCGTTGCGAATAAACATAAATGGCCCTTCTACGTAACCTTTCGGTGTAATTTCTTTAAACGTGGTGCCATCGGCCATGGGCGTAAAACCGGTGAAATCGTCTTTTAATTTGGCGATGTTGCAGTGGCGCCACCCACCGTAAATCATATAGTACTGGCCGTCTTTGTCTTTAAACACAAACTGGTCGATGGGCTGGGCACCATTGTGAAACTGCGCGATCAGCGGTTTGCCCAGGTGATCTTTAAAGGGGCCGGCTGGTTTATCGGCCACGGCTACCCCAATGCCGCCCATCTCTTTGTCGTTCTGAATATCGTTAGCCCCGAAGAACAGGTAATATTTTCCGCCTTTTTCGACTACCGCCGGGGCCCACATTGCCCGCTTCGCCCACTTGATGGCTGTCGTGTCGATTATGCGGCTGTGCTTTGTCCACGTAACCAGATCGGGCGATGAAAAGGCATCCATGAAGACCTGCTGCTCATATGGAGCCGAGTAAGTGGGATATATCCAATACGTTTTTCCAAAAACGATACCCTCGGGGTCGGCATACCAGCCGGGAAAGACCGGATTGCCCGACATGTTTTTGTTCTTTGGTGAATTAGCGGGTTGACGGACGGGTGCCGGCACTTGAGAAAAGGCCGGAACCATTGCTCCGAACAGAAAGGAAATCAATAAAAACGTCTTCATCAATGGTTGTTTTATGCGAATAGTTAACTGGTTGCGGGCTTCCGGGATACTTGCAGGGTAAAAATCAGGGTAGGGCAAAGGCCACGTATTTATGGCCTGATTTTGTTTTGAGTTTGCCGCCCCCACAGGCGATGACCAGGTACTGCCTGCCATTGGCAAAATAGGTACTCGGTGTCGCGTAACCTGCAGCGGGCAGGGGGGCCTGCCAGAGGGTCTTGCCGGTCCTGCGGTCTATAGCCCGAATTTTTTCATCGCGGGAGGCCGCAATGAAAAGCAGGCCCCCCCTGGTAACTACTGCCCCGCCGTAGTTATCGGTACCGGTCGGAGGAATCCCTTTTGCCGTTAACTCCGGGTATTCGCCCAGGGTTACCTGCCAGAGGTGTGCGCCAGTATGCATATTGATGGCTGTCATGGTACCCCAGGGCGGCCGGCTTATGGGATAACCTTTGGAGTCGTACCAACGGTTGTAGCCCGTTGCGGAATAGGGCACCGTTGTGTGGACCGGACGGGCGTCTGCCACAACGGCTGATTCTCTCCCGAACAGGAAATCGACGATAGCTTTCCGCTCGGCTTCTTTCAGGTGGGTGAACGCTGGCATCATGCCGCGTCCTTTTACCAATAGCTGGTGGACCGCTGGCTCATTCTGGCGGGCGGATACGTTCACGAGGGACGGATAAGTACCGTCGTGGCTGCCTTCCCGGGTAGTGCCGTGGCATGACCCGCAGTTCACTTCATAGAGTTTTTTACCGGTAAGTGAGCGCCCGACAGCCTCCTGGACAGGCGATTCCTTAAGGGAGGTATACACGGGGTTTTCCTTGGCCGGTACATACAGAATACTGTTCTCATCTACGGCTGCACCGCCCCACTGCGGACCTCCGCTGGTACCCGGAAAGAAGATGGTACGCTCCCGCCCCAGGGGAAGGAACGGCTGCCCTGTTCTTGCCTTTCGTACTTCGGCCAGTATTTCTTCTCTGTCTTTATCGGACAAATAGGGGCTAAGGTCCTGTTCGGTAAAACGTTGCCGGGTAAAGGGGGCGGGTTTCAGCGGAATGGGTTGTGTTGGCCAGGCCTGCTCGCCGGGGATGTCCGAAGCCGGGACGGGTCTTTCTTCAATGGGGAATAGCGGCTTACCCGTTACCCGGTCGAAGACAAACAGAAAGCCCTGCTTACTCAGTACCGACACCGCATCAATCTGCCGGGGCCGACCGTCGGGGCCGTTATGGGTAACGGTAAACAAATTGGGCGGAGCCGGAATGTCACGGTCCCAGATGTCGTGGTGAACGGTCTGGTAGTGCCACAGCCGCTTGCCGGTGGCGGCATCCAGCGCCAGCAGGCAGTTGGCAAACAGGTTGGCTCCGTGACGATTGCCTCCGTAAAAATCAGACGCGGCCGATCCCGTTGGTACATAAACGATGCCCCGTTTCCGGTCGATAGCCATTCCCATCCAGTTGTTAGCCGCCCCTACATTTTTATATCCATCTTTGGGCCAGGTGTTATAGCCATACTCACCAGGACGGGGTACCGTCCGAAACGTCCAGGCCAGACGGCCGGTCCTGACGTCATAGGCCCGAATATCGCCCGGCAGAGCCGCCGCGTTCTCGCTGACGCGGGTACCCATAATAATGAAGTTTTTGAAAATGACACCGGGGGTATTTGAGATGACGTAGTCGTCGGCACCGGGGCGGTTCAGGCCTTCTTTCAGGTCTATTTTCCCGCCAGTTCCAAACGAAGTTATCGGTTTGCCGGTACGGGCGTTCAGCGCGTAGAGGTGGGAGCCGTAGGCAAAGAATATACGACTTTCCCGGCCATTGGTCCAGTGCGTTAACCCTCGGCTGGTCATGCTGAAGGTTTCTTCGGTGAAGGCTGTTCTCCATAATTCCTGCCCGGTACCGGCATTCAGGGCAAAGGCCTGGGAACCGGCCGATACGCCGTAGAGTACTCCATCAATCACAATCGGATTGCATTGAATCTGGGTGGTATTTCTGACCGTATCAGCACCACCTGATGCGTATACCCACGCTACCGTTAGTTTTGAGACATTGCCGGTGTCGATCTGAGTAAGCGGAGAGAAGTGATTCCGGTCGGGGCCGCCATTGTACTCCGGCCAATCATGCCCAGGGTCGGCCGGGGTCGATTTAGCGGAAGCGGTCGCAGCCACGGGGGCATGCTGATCAGGTTGGCTACTGATCAGCAGGAACGTCACCGTTGCCGGCAAAACGAAATAGAGAAGGTTTCGGAACATGAAGTAAAGCGGGTTACTCCGCGGCTAACTGGCTGATAGCTCCCAGAAATTCTGAAAAAGATCCCCAGCTTTCTACTAAAGAATAAAATCCCTGTCGCATACTTAAAGAAAATCCCCCGGCAATGCCGGGGGACTAAACTGATTTATCCCTAACATAATAATGTCACTTGACCAGGAAGTCGGCTTCCTGAGAAATGCCGGCGGCTGCCTCGGTCAGCAGGTTGCCCGTGTAGGCTTCAATGGGGGTATAACTGCTTTCGTGGATGTCTTTATAAGGTTTATTGGTTGCCAGATTGTATGCGGTAATAATTGACCAGCGGGGTTTATCCGACAGATTGGCCGCCGAAGCATGCAGCGTGTTGCAGTGGAAAAAGGCCGTATCACCGGGGCCCATTTCCAGGTATTCCAGCGGCATTATCTTCAGGGCTTCATCCACCTTCTCCATGTCGGCCCCTACCTGCTCACCAGAGAAGCCGTGCTCTATCCGCCCCATTTTGTTAGAACCTTTGATCATTTGCAGGCAACCATTTTCCTGCGTAGCCGGCGTTAAGGCTGTCAGCACCGACAGCATGTCGGGAAACAGGAAGCCGTTGTTCTTGTACCAATAGCCGTAATCCTGGTGCCACTCCCAGGCCCCACCCGTTCGGGGTTCCTTTTGCATCAGTTTGGAATGGTAGTGCGCGGCTTTTCCGCCCAGAATCTGCTCTACGGCCGAAACGATGCGAGCCGAGCGGGCAAATTTGCTGTAGAGGCTATTGTCGAGGGTATACCACAGGGCCAGTCGGGTCTGGAGGCCACTGGCATCAACGCGGGCGTAGGTCTTTTGGCGCAGGACCTGATCGTTTACGGCCAGGGCGTACAGCAGGTCTACTTCTTCCCGTGAAAACAGGTTGCGGACAATCACGTAGCCATCGCGGTGATAAGCTTCCAGGTGTTCAGTTGTAAACGTCATACGCGTATGCTGTCAAATCGGAGTGGTAGATGAGTTGATTAAGGCTGGGCTTCCAGTTTTTGCTTCCAGGTATTCCATACCGCTAAAGACCGGCGCATATTATTCGGTTTGTTTCCTTTCAGGTTATAGCTCTGCAGTCCTATTGGACCGTTAAAACCAACCTCCCGGATAGCAAATTGCACCAGCCCGAAGGTGTCAAAACTACCCTGACCCAGGGGCTGGATCAGGTAGTTCCAAATTTTCCTGGAGTCAGTTTCATCGGTGGGCGTAGCTCCGCAAATCGTCATCAGCTTCAGATAAGGCTTGCACTCGGTGAGTAGGCTGGTCAGCGCACGCTGCTCCTCCCGGTTGGTCAATGCCAGGTAATGCGGCAGGTTGAAAGCCAGACCCAGTTGTGGCCGGTTGATCTGCCGGACCAGCGCCAGAGCATGGGGCACCTGTTCCAGCCAGAACCAGATATGGGGGTACAAGGCTACCTGTAATCCGTTAGCCTGAGCCAGATCGGTCAGTTCACTCAGCGCCGGACGGCTACGGAGTCACCTTTGGTATCCGATGGGGCATACGTCTTTTTACTGCTGATGACATACGGCAGCAGGATGGTGCCGCTGTTGCGGAGCGACCGGATATACTCCGGCAGGCGGACGTCCAGCGTTGGTTCGTCCAGGTCTACTTTAAAGTAAACACAGGTTACCGGCAGCCCCTGGCGGTCCATTTCGGCTTTGAACGCCGGGAAACTCTCCAATTGGTTGATCTCCATGCCGTCGTAGCCAAGCTCTTTGGCAAGTTTGACTTGTCTGGCCGGCGTGTTATAAATCGAATCGCCCCGAATACCGTTGTGCAGGGTAAAGAAGGGATTTCTCACCAGCCTGGCGTTCTGCTGAGCCAGCAGGGGATAGCTAATCAGGCTGATTGCCAGTATCCAGATGCGTACGATCATACCTTTTCGTTGATGCGCCAGGGTTCCCGGAGCAGCGGTGCCGCCAGCAGGGCATTTGCTGCGTTATTGCCGGTAAATTGTTCTTTTTCGGGATTCCAGTTGAGCTTTTCACCCACCTGGCAGGCAATCAGGCCAAGCTGGCTGATGGTGATGGTCCGGTGCCCGACTTCAATGGGCTCAAGCGTTTGCCGGTTGTTTTTAATACCCTCAATGAAGTCGGCTTTGTCGCCTAAGGTACCGCCCAGGTTTAGTTCACCTGCTTTTGGCTGGCGGGCGAGCAGGGCCTGATTACTGGCGGATACCTTGGGGGGGTAGCCATCCAGCAATAGCCAGCCCTCGGTGCCTTCAAACCGGATGAAAGGATGGTAATCGGGTTGCTGCTGGGCCGTCATTTCAACGCCGTTGGCGTAGCGGTAGCGGACCGTGAAGTTTATCATCGTGTCCCACAGCCCGCGCGGGAATTTACCTTTCCCTTCTACCTCGACGGGACCCGTGTACTCGCTGTTGTTGGCCCACTGAGCAATGTCGAACAGGTGGGCTCCCCAGTTCGCAATCATCCCCTGGGCGTATGTGCTGATGCGCATCCAGCCGGGTCGCCCTTTTACATCGAAGGGCTTGTGCACCCTGGCTTCGGTATAGGGTACTACCAGCGCGGGCCCCAGCCAGGCTTCGTAATTCAGCTCTTTAGGAACAGGCATATCGGGTACCACCCGAACCGGCTCCGGGTCCGACGGCAGGCCGATCTCTATTTTCTTAAGGGTGCCAATGGCCCCGTTCCGCACCCATTCCACTGCCTGGTTGTACGGCCGGAGGGAGCGAAACTCACTATCGACCCTGGCAATAATCCGCTGCTTCTCCACCACCTGCGTCAGCAGCCGACCCTGCGCTACGCTTAAGCTCAGCGGTTTTTCAATGCACAGGTGTTTTCCGGCCCGGGCGGCCATTACCCCCATCGGCACGTGCCAGTGGTCAGGAGTAGACACCATCACGGCATCGATGTCCCGCCGTTGCAGCAGTTCCCGAAAATCACTCACCGCCAGACAGCCTTTGTACTGCCCGGATTTGGTAAGCTGGGCGTAGTGGGCCTCCACCGCCTGTTTGGCTCCGTTCATACGCCAGCTGTCTACGTCACAAACGGCAACTACCTGCACATCGGGTAAGGCCAGCAACTGCGGCAGATTGACACCCATGAGCTGACGGCCGGTGCCTATCAGGGCGACGGTAATTCGGTTTGAAGGGGCCTGTTTGCCCAGCACCGACGCCGGTACCAGGGTAGGCAGTGCGAGTACCGCTGCGGCCTGAGAGGCCTGGGTAAGAAATTGTCGTCGTTGCATGAAAGCTAAGGGAGTTCTTTAATCTTTAGGTTTCGGAAAGCAATATTGTGGCCATGATCCTGCAGGAGAATATGGCCCTCGGGTATATCAGCAAAGCCTGCATAATCTTTATACTTGCTGTCGGCTACGCCCCGGCGGAAGGCCTCCGACCGGCGGTCAACGTCCAGCACTTTCACGCCGTCGAGCCAGTGTTGGATGCGGTTCTCCTGCACCCTAATGCGCGATTGGTGCCAGACACCGGTCTGAACGTCTGGTTTCCGGGCTGGCACTACATCGTAAATCGACGCCGTTTTCAGGTCGGCGGGCAGGTGTTCGCCATTGTAGATGTAGTTGGCATCGTCGATAAGCTGGTATTCGTAGCCCACCTGCGAACCCCGCTGCGGTTTGGGTAGCCGCTCTTCTATAAAGTATTTTACCCCGCTGTTGCCTCCCGGTCCCAGCTTCCACTCAAAGCGAAGATCGAAGTGGCGGTACTTTTTCAGGGTGACGATATCGCCGGCATCGCCCGACTCGGCTCCTTCCGTTAGCTCACCCCGCAATTCGCCATCCCTGACAAGCCAGCCCCGGGCGGGAAATGTCTCTGCGTACGTTCCGCGCCAGCCCTGGGTCGTCTTTCCGTCGAACAGAAGTTGCCAACCCTCGCGCTGTTCCTGGCGGGTTAATTGATTCAGGTCTGTCTGTGACCGGGCCGACGGTGCGGTCACAGTGACGAACAGCAGACAGGAAATTAGCATCCGATCGAGCATACGGGTAGGGAGGATAGGAGGGGCTTAGTAAATATATTGAAACTTTCTAAGATTTGCTTGCAAAGTTCCGATGCTACCTGCTGTTTTACTTGCATTGGGTTTGCCATAGTATGTACTATATTTGCCTGTCATGTCGGGTATCAGCAAATTAGACACTATATGAAGGCTGCCCCTGTCCTTTTGCCGGTTGAAGCCGGGCAAGATCATTCGTTTCACATTCGTTGGGAGAAAGCCAGCTTTTTCAACAATCCCTGGCACTACCATCCCGAACTGGAGCTGACGATGGTGATCGGGAGCCAGGGCCTTCGCTTTGTAGGCGACAGCATTGAAGTCTTTGAACCGGGCGACCTGATCTTACTTGGGTCGCAGGTACCTCATTTCTGGCGGAATCATCAGCCTTATTACGACAATCCGCAGCACGAGGTGGCGCAGGCTATTATCCTTCGGTTCAGGCCGGATGTATTTGGGAAGGAGTTTTTGAAACTGCCCGAGATGACATCCATCCAACAGCTGTTTGAGCGGGCCCGGCATGGCCTGTCGTTTGGAAAAAAAGCCATTAAGGAAGTGCAGCCATTGCTGGAGCGATTAGTAAGCGCAAAGGGTCCCGAACGGTTGGCGCTCTGGCTCCTAATTTTCCAAAATTTAGCTGGTCAGGCGGATGTGCGCCCGTTGTCGAAAAAGAAGTACGGCGGGCAGGGTTTATCTGAGGAGGGGGACCGTTTGACGAGGGTGCTGGATTACATTCACCGGCATATCAGTGATCCCATCGCACTTGCCGATGTCGCTCAGATAGCCTGTATGAACGAGGCTGCCTTCTGCCGCTTTTTCAAAGCCCAGACCCGGAAGACCTTTACGCAGGTGCTGACCGAAGTGCGGATCGCCTATGCGTGCCGGCTGCTGTTGGAAAGCACCATGAGTATCTCACAGGTGGCCCTTGAGGCAGGGTTTCCCAACTTCTCCCATTTTTACCACTCGTTCCGGCTGGTAATGGGAGAGGCCCCCTCGGTGTACCGGAAAAGGTTACGTAATTTATCGTTGGGGTAAGGCTTCACTTACGCGGCTGCTTTGCGAACAGCCGGTGATTTTACCACTTTTTTTACTTGGTCTTTCAGGAATTGCAGGAGTAGTTTTTCCGTACCATCAAGGCCATGAGCGCTCGTCTGCCGGTAGCGGTTTTTGTTGCGGATGTAGGGGTTCAGATCCTGACATTCATACGCTTCCAGAATCTGGGGGTGAACATAGTGCTTCCGGCAGATGGTGCGGGTATTGCCCAGCCGGTGCGATACCTCATCCAATACCGAATTAACGTTCTTCTTTAATTCTTTCTCCGTATCACAGGGTTCAAGGTCGACCAGCAGCCGCAGCGCGTTAACGGTGCCCGCCCAGGTCCGAAAGTCCTTTGCCGAGAAATCCTCGCCCATGGTTTCCTTCAGGTATTCGTTTACCATGCCGGAGTCTAGGCTCCGGCGCTCCCCGTCTTCGTCATAATACTGAAAGAGTTCACGGCCGGGTATGTCGCGGCAGGCCTTCACGAGTTTAGCCAGCCGGCGGTCTTCCAAGGTTATATCGTGGTAGATACCTTTCTTTCCTTTAAACGCAAAGCGCATGGCGCTGCCCTCGGTCTTTACGTGCCGGTCTTTCAGGGTAGTCAGGCCGTACGATCCGTATTCTTTTTCGTAGGCCGCATTTCCTACCCGGATCAGTGTCTGCTCCATCACGCTTAATGCAATGGCAATTACCTTGTCGCGGGTCAGTTCACGTTGCTTCAGGTCTTTTACAATACGGGTGCGGAGTAGCGGTAGTTTTTCGCCGAAGGAGATCATGCGAAAGAACTTGGTTTCACTGCGGATCGCGTTCCAGTCGGCATGGTAGCGGTATTGCTTCCGGCCTTTTGTATCGGTGCCCGTGGCCTGCAGGTGGCCGTTTGGTTTGGCACAGATCCATACGTTGGTCCAGGCTGGCGGCAGGGCCATCTTCCGGATGCGGGCCAGTGTTTCTTCATCGTCTATTTCCTGGCCCTCTCTATCCAGATAAACAAAGCGGTCCCTTTCCTGCCGGCGACTGATGCCGGGCATGATATCGTTCACATAAACCAGTTTAACAGCCTTTGCCGCCTTCACCGGGTCGCTGGCCAGTTCCAGTAAATCCATATAAAAATAAAAAGCAAGTCATACGTTGACCTGCTAATAACTGGTTATGCCAGGCGGAGGTTTTAAACTCTCTACATCTCGGCGGCCTTCCCAAAACAAAGCAGCGACAGGGCTACCGTATAATGGTAAAAATCGGTAGGATGGATGTATCGGTAGAACGAGGGCGCTTTGGTGGACAGGCCCATCAGCATGACGGCAAAAATAATCCAGACAGAGCGGGGATCTCGTCGCATCAGGCCATAAACCGCCATCAGCATGACAATCAGGATAGACAGGGCCGTAACCACAGGCGCAAAATCGCTGATTGGCGGCAGGCGCAGCACAATAAAAAGGACCAGGCCCAGAATCAGGGTTATGGCAAAGCTAAGGACGCCAACGGTGAGGTTATTAAGCAACGCCCATACCGCCGTCACGACGCTGACAATCCCCAGGCTTCCGGCCAGGGTAATCAGGGAATGATAAATTTGTTCGATGGGATGGTAACCGGCAAACCACAACAGACCGGCCACGGCAGCCAGCGAAATCGTCAGTAAGAAGAAGCCCCACAGGAGTCGGTTATACCGGGCCATGCGCTGATAATAATGCCAGAAAACGCCGAAACCGGTACCGGCCAGGACCGCTTCAGACAAAACATGGGAAAAAATCATTTCTTCAGTTAGGGTTTTACCAGTAAAAGAAAACCGCCGGAACGCTATACTATATGACAGGCGACCAACAATAGTTATAACCAAATACGATCCCCGGTTGGTGCGCAAGTCCGGATAATACTTTTGTACTTTGGCAGTTTCGCTCTACTTTTACGCCAGTTTTACAATATCCTTCTTCAGCGAAGAATTATCGCCAACGATCTACCAACTGTCATGAGTGTTTTAGTCAATCGCAACTCAAAGGTCATAGTTCAGGGATTTACCGGCTCCGAGGGGAGCTTCCACGCGCAGCAGATGCTGGAATACGGTACCAATGTAGTCGGCGGGGTAACGCCCGGAAAAGGTGGTCAGACGCATCTCGACCGACCGGTTTTCAACACCGTTCGTGATGCTGTGGAGCAAACCGGGGCCGATGTATCCATCATATTTGTACCCCCCGCTTTTGCCGGAGATGCGATTATGGAAGCTGCCGACGCCGGTATTCGGGTGATCGTCTGCATTACAGAAGGTATTCCAACCAAGGATATGGTGGCCGTGAAGAATTACCTGCAGGGTAGAGATGTCCGCCTGATCGGCCCCAACTGCCCCGGTGTCATGACCGCCGAAGAGTGTAAAGTAGGCATCATGCCCGGCTTTATTTTCAAGAAAGGTACAATTGGTATCGTTTCAAAATCCGGTACGTTGACCTACGAAGCCGTTGACCAGCTGAGCAAAGCCGGTCTGGGTCAGACTACGGCTATCGGTATCGGTGGTGACCCCATTATTGGTACGACTACCCGTGAGGCCGTTGAACTGCTGATGAGTGACCCTGAAACGGAAGGTATTGTCATGATCGGCGAAATTGGTGGTGGGATGGAAGCAGAAGCCGCCCGCTGGATTAAAGAGAATGGTAATAAAAAGCCGGTCGTCGGGTTCATTGCTGGTCAGACTGCTCCGAAAGGTCGCCGGATGGGCCATGCCGGTGCTATTATCGGCGGAGCCGATGATACCGCTGCGGCTAAGATGGCCATTATGCGCGAGTGCGGTATTCACGTCGTCGAATCGCCGGCGCTGATCGGTGAAACCATGCTGAAGGCGCTGGGCCAGGCATAAATCAATGTGGAGCCGGTTTTGCCACCCTGGTTGAAACGGCGGTCTGACCCAGGTTTGATCGGGCAGAGAAACTGGGTAGTGGCTGGAATCGGGGAGACTTTTCGAAGTTTTATATAATTTTGTGATAGCCGGAACGGTGTGTTCGTTCCGGCTTTTTCGTATGCCTGCTGGAGTAAAAATTTTCTGGATTATCGTACTGGCCTGGGTTGGCCTCACACCGTCTTTGCTGGCACAGACGCAGGAGGGTATCGGCCCCGACCGAAGCTTCTATCCGGTCTACGACTTCCGCGACGATTACCTGGTGTACGATGAGTCGTTTAAAACCTATGTACCTTTTCTGAACGAGCAGCATAGCACCATACCGGCAACCAGTGTATTTATTGATCTGGAGAGCAACCGGAACTATAGTATTCTGCTGTCTGCTCAGCAAGACGCCTATCTTTTTATTAACGCGGCACTCAAGCGCAAGCTGCCAGCTAATCAGTGGCAGGTTCTCAACATTGATAGTCTCTATCAGATTTATCACCAGCCGGAGATATTTCTGACTATTTACGGATCGCCCGGTATTGAGGGCAAGCAACTCTTCCTCGGTTACCCCAAATCGGCGACGGAAAATCCGGTCGTGCTCAGCGATGAGGGACTGAATATCCGTCCACGACCTTCATCCGTTTACGATGATTTTTTCGGCTTATGTCTGGTTTTTTTACTGGCCACCCACGCCTTTTTGTATAGTTTTAACCGGCGGGCGTTCCTGCGTTTTTACAGCCTTCGGGATCTGCTCTCGCTGCGGGTCAGGGAAGAAACCTTTCTGATCAATAAGCCGTTGAGCCGGATTACTATGCTGTTTCTGCTGAATCTCAGCTTTGTTTCGGCTTTTCTGGTGATGTTTGTGCAGAGCCGTAATATCAATCTTTTTTCGTCGCGGTCGCTGTTGTTAGCGGGCCAGCAACTGCCTGAACTTATTGCCGATTTCTTCCTGATTAGTGCGGTTGCTTTTGCTTTATTGCTCAGTAAATATTTCGTGCTTTATGCGCTGGGGAATCTGTATCGTCTGGAAGGAATCACTAATATTCACTATTTCAAGGCTTTACAATCATCACTTTTATTCTTTACCGCCATTGTCCTTCTGCTGACCATCATTACTTACAATGTGCCTGACATTTCCTGGCTCAATGCCTACCTGATGATTCCGTTTGTTACATTCTACCTGACCCGGCTTGCCCTGCTGTATCTGGTTATCACAAATGTAACTTCCATTAAAAATCTCTATTTATTTTCGTACCTTTGCATCATTGAATTGATCCCGCTGATAATCGGTGTACGGTTCGCGCTGTAAGGCAACCGGGTTCAGCTTCGACCCTTAAACGAGGTTTATTCAATGAACGAAACAAGCACGCAGAATGCGCAGGAGCGGATGACCAAAGTTTCCAATATCCTGATTTCCCAGTCCAGACCGGCCGACGTAAATTCTCCCTACTTCGACTTAGCCAGTAAGTACAATCTAACTATCGAGTTCCGACCTTTTATCCAGATCGACGGCGTATCGTTTAAAGATTTCCGTAAGCAAAAAGTCAATATTCTCGATCATACGGCAATTATTTTCACCAGCCGGAATGCCATCGACCATTTCTTTCGCATTTGTCAGGAAGCCCGCATTGAGGTGCCGGCTGATATGAAATATTTCTGTATTTCTGAGCAAACCGCCAATTACCTGCAGAAGTATATTGTGATTCGGAAACGGAAGATTTTTTCGGGAACTAAAACAGCTTCGGAATTATTTGATCTGATCAAAAAGCATAAGAATGAGAAGTTTCTGTTTCCATGTTCCAATATCCGGCGCAATGATATTCCGGAATTTATGGACACCAGTGGATTGCATTTTACCGAAGCAGTGATGTACGAAACGGTTTCGTCAGATGTATCTGATCTGACTATTCATAATTTCGACATTATCGCTTTTTTCAGCCCGTCGGGAGTGACATCGTTGTTCAACAACTTTCCGGATTTTAAGCAGAACGGGATCCGGATCGCGGCTTTTGGGCCAACGACGGCCAAAGCGGTTACCGATGGCGGGTTAATCCTTGATATTCAGGCTCCGTTACCCAACGCACCGTCCATGACGGGGGCGCTGGAGCTGTACATCAAAAAAGCCAACAATCTTTGAACGGACAGGTTATGTAGAGGCTGGGCGTGACGTCCAGCCTCTTTTTTTGTCTCAATAATTTTGCATATCCGGCGTTTACTTGATAAAATGCCGGCCAAGGCAAAAAAAAATACGACTAGCACCATTCGCTTCGGCTCCATATGATTTGTAAGCTTTACTGTTCTGCGTTTTTTCTGTTCGTACTTCTGACGGGCCGCGCTGCTTTTGGGCAGCAGGATCCTCAGTTTAGTATGTATATGTTCAACCCGCTGTACTACAACCCGGCCGCAGCCGGCTCCGAAGGCGTCACGCGCTTTCAGCTCATGCACCGGACGCAGTGGGCGGGGTATCAGCCTACCTTCGACGATGGCGGGTCACCGAGTACGCAGTTGTTTTCCTTTAACATGCCCCTGGCACGCATCAAGAGCGGAGTGGGCCTCTACGTAATGAACGACCGGCTCGGCCCGATGACCAATCAGGCATTGCAGGTGTCGTATGCGTACCGGATGGCGCTGAAAAACGGGACGCTGTCGCTGGGTGTTCAGGGTGGGGTATACAGTAAGGCAATTGACTATGGGCGGCTACGGCCGCGTGAAGGTGGTGATCCGCTGATTCAAACCGGCCGGATTGCCGAGACGCAGCCAGATCTGGGAGCCGGCGTTTATTATAATACGACAGACTATTGGTTTGGCGTTAGTATGATGCATATCAATCAGGCCGGATACCGGCTGGGCACCGAGCGGGGTACTAATCCGCAGGTCCGTACCGCTTACCTGACCGGTGGGTACCGGCTGGGCATCGGCTACGACCTGGATGTACAACCCTCGCTGCTGGTGAAGACCGACCTGAATACCGTATCGGTTGAGGGAAGCGTAATTGCTACCTACGAAAACCGCTACTGGGCCGGCCTGTCGTATCGCCAGCAGGACGCGCTGATTGCAACCATAGGGCTTAGTATGCTGCGAAACAACGCGTTACGTTTTGGGTATGCGTTTGATTTTACCGTTGGCGGTCAGGATGTGAAAAGTCCGACGTCTCACGAGGTTCTGCTTAGCTATTCGTTACCGGCACCGGACCCCCGCCGGAAGCCGATTATTCGTACTCCTCGTTTCCGGTATTAATAAACAATTAAAAAACAGAAGGCTACTTAGAAGTGATTTTATGCGCTTAACAATTTGGCTGCCTTATTGTTAGGCAGTTTGCAGATAACGTTGTATTTTTGGGGATACTAACTCGTCAAAACTAAGCAACCGTAGTCGGCGAACGCATACTTTTGAATGGCCTTGTTACGTTTTTAACCAAAAAAAAAGTAATCATACAATAACCCAACGGATTTTCGTTTTTAGACTGGTCTTGCACAGGTTCTTAATGTACACTACAATTATGAAGTACAACGGTTATACTATTTACGCAACTCGTGTGTTATTGGTCGCGGCTACGGTTCTGCTCATGCAGGGTTGCGGGTTTTTGAAGTCCAAGTTTGGTGGCGGTAAAGGAAAAGGTGGTGATGTGGGAATTACCAATGGTGAACTTACCGCTACGGCCCGAAAAGGCTATAAGCAAACGACACCGTATGGTATGGTGCTGGTTCCTTCGGGTTCATTTATCATGGGTCAGGCCGACGAAGATGTGGCGGCCACTCAGATCAACATGAACCGCCGGGTAACCATCAGTTCGTTCTATATGGACGATACGGAAATTACCAACCATGAGTACCGGCAGTACGTGAATGCCCTGATGGCTGATTCGGTGTCAGTGATGGGTGAGGAGGAAATCATTGCCAAGTATTATCCGGATACCACCGTGTGGAAAAATGACTTTACCTACCACAATGGTGACCCGATGCTGGAGTATTACTTTGCTCACCCGGCATTTGATAGCTATCCGGTTGTAGGCGTCAGCTGGCAATCGGCCCAGCACTTCTGCCAATGGCGTACGAATCTGTATAATGACTACCGGACCAAAGAAAGTATGGTGCTGTCACCCCGTTTCCGGTTGCCGTCGGAAGCCGAGTGGGAGTGGGCTGCCCGTGGTGGTAAGCCTGGTGCCAAATACCCGTGGGGTAATCCCTATGTAGCCAACGGCAAGGGCTGTTACCTGGCTAACTTCAAACCACAGCGGGGTAACTTCGACGCCGATGGCTATCCGTATACGGCCCCGGCCAATGCCTACAATCCAAACGATTATGGTCTGTATAACATGGCAGGTAACGTAGCTGAGTGGTGCCGCGATGCCTTTGCCGAAAACTCAAATGCCATTGTTTGGGATATGAACCCGGATAACCAGAATCCCGATGAGCCGCGTAAAGTGGTGCGTGGTGGATCCTGGAAAGATATTGCTTACTATCTGGAAACCGGTACGCGTTACTACGAGTACGAAAATCAGAAGCGCTCTTACATTGGTTTCCGGTGTGTGATGGATAACCTGGAGGGCCGGACAGCATCTGCCCGCAACCGGGGCGTTCGGACTAACGCTAAGCGTCGCTAGTAACTTAATCTAAAATACAATTCAATACATCCCAATTCAATTTTTGTAACATGGCTAAGAGTAACGGTTCAAGTTTTTTCTTTGACAAATTTTTGCCAACTGCGTATAGCTTAGGAGCGGCTGTCGTTGTATTAGGCGCTCTTTTTAAAATACAACACTGGGAAGGTGGTGGAACCATGTTAACCATTGGTCTTATGGTTGAGGCTGCCATTTTTGCCCTTTATGCTCTTCAAACCTTTGCCCAGCCTGCTCAACGAGAGCCGGACTGGTCCCGTGTATACCCTGAACTGGCCGACGATTATCAGGGCGAACTGCCTTCACGTGCCAAGGCTAACGGTCAGAGCAACGGCCTGACGGTCGGGCTGGATAAAATGCTGGCCGATGCGAAAGTAACGCCGGATATTTTTGAGCGCCTGGGTACCGGCTTCCGGAGCCTGAGTGATACAGTTGCCAAGATGAATGATATTACCGATGCTACTGTAGCTACCAATGAGTACGCCCGCAATGTAAAGACGGCTGCTCAGTCTATCAATGACATGAACAAGTCGTATGGTGTGGCTATTACGGCAATGACCTCGATGGCTGATGCAACCACGGATGCCAAAGATTACCGGACCCAGTTCCAGAAGGTTACTCAGAGCATGGGTGCGCTGAACGCCGTGTACGAACTGGAGCTTCAGGATACCAATAAGCACCTGAAGGCCATGAATGCGTTCTACGGAAACCTGACAACCGCGATGGAAAATATGGCCGATGCCAGCCGTGACGCGCAGCAGTTCAAGAATGAAATGGCCAAACTGACCAGCAATCTGGCTTCTCTGAACAACGTATACGGCAGCATGCTGACTGCCATGCGTGGACAGTAATCTTCTATTTGCTTCAGGTTTCAAGTTTCATGTTCCAGGGTTGGGCTAGTAGGCTAATCCGGACATGAAACCTGAAACTTGAAATCTGAAATAATTCTGAAACTACCTTAAAAAGTAACAAGTACCATAATTTATGGCAGGCGCAAAAGAGACACCCCGTCAGAAAATGATCGGGATGATGTATCTGGTATTGACCGCGATGCTGGCCTTGCAGGTCAGCTCGGCTTTGCTGGAGAAATTCATCCTGCTCAACAATAGTTTGGAGACGTCTACGGGGGCCGCTAACCGGGTAAACCAGGCCACCTTACAAAACATTAAAGGTACAGTTGAGAAGTCCGGAAACCGGGCAGCTGACCTCGCAATTGTTAAACAAGCCGAAGAAGTTCGTCAGTTAACCTCAGGCGTTGTCAGCGAAATTGATGCCGTAAAACAGCGGCTCATTACCGAAGCTGGTGGCGGTCTCGACGAACAGGGTAATATCAAAAACCCGAACGAAGAAGATAAAGTAGCCATCATTATGATCGGTGGCAACAAAAATGGCGTAGCGTACGAGATGAAAAACAAGCTTAACCAGTACGTTGAGCAGTTATCAAAGTATTCTACCGCTAAGTTTACGCCGTTGGCGCTGGACGCGAAGGATGACCCCATCGCTAGTCGGGCTCCGGAGCAGCGTAACAAGGACTTTGCCGAATTGAACTTTGCGCAGACGCCGGTTCCGGCTGCGTTGGCCGTATTGAGCCAGCGGCAGATGGACATTCGCCGGATGGAAGGTGAAGTGCTTGATGTTTTGGCGTCTAAAGTAGGTGCGCAGGACGTTAAGTTCGACAAGATTATGGCCATGCTGAGCATGGAGTCAAAGGTCGTTGTTGCCGGGACAAAAGTAAAAGGTGAAATGTTCTTGGCGGCTTCATCATCAGGGGTTACTCCCCGGATGAGCCTGAACGGTGGGGCCGTGCGGGTGCAGGATGGACGTGGTCTTATTGAGTTTACCGCACAGGGTGGCGCTTATGATAAGAACGGTCTGGCACGTCGGGTGCTGACAGGCTCTATCTCGTACCAGGCGCCAAATGGTGAGGTTAAAACGGTACCGCTGCAGCAGGAGTACTTTGTGGCTAAGCCGTCTTACCAGATCGAAACCGGAACAATGCCGCCGTTATACCTGGGCTGTGCCAACAAGTTGAGTATTCAGAGCCCGCAGTTAGGCGCTTTGTGGAACCCAAACTTTTCGGCTAATGGCGCTGATGTTTTATCGGGCGGTGAGCGGGGCAAAATTACTATTGTGCCGAGCTCTGCTCAGGTAGCGTTGAATATCAGCAACGGTGGAAACCTGTTAGGTACCGAGCGCTTCCGTGTAAACCGCGTACCACGGCCGACGCTGGAAGTCTATGCTGGTGGCTCTAAAATAGATGAGCGCCGGGGTATGCCGGCGTCTGCCGTCCGTAGTGTTCGGGTACAGGCGATCGCCGACGAAAGTTTCCGCAACTACTCACCGGATGATGCCAACTTCCGGGTATCCAGCGTTACGGTCTCTCTGGCCCGTGGTTCACGGCGGGTGGGTAACCCCGTTACGTTAGGTTCCGGTGGAGGCTCTTTGGGAAGCTTAGCTGCCGAAGCCCAGCCAGGTGACCGCTATGTAGTGGAGATTGAAGGTGTACAGCGTCGCAACTTCCGGGGTGAAATCAGTGATGTGCCGATGGGCCGTCCGATTGTTAACATTCCATTGAACTAAGTTGCACTAAACAGGCAACAGATTCGTTAATACATTGCACGAATAAAGAGACTGAATTGACAATGAAGCAGACGAAAACATTGCGGTTTTCTGTAGGTGCCGTAGCCGCTGCGTTGCTGGCTATGGCCGGTGGGAGTGTGATGGCGCAGGAGAAGCCTACCAGTAGCGCGAACGATCTGTCGGTTCGGCCGATCAACGATCAGGACATCATGATGAAGAAGACTCTTTGGCGTCGGATCGACCTGAAGGAGAAGCAGAATCAATCGATGTTTTCGAAGAATAATGAATTATCGAAGTATCTGATGGAAGCCGTGAAAGCGGGTCTGCTGGATGCTTACGAAAATGATTCGGTGAAGACCAAAATGACGCCGGAGAAATTCCAGCAGAAAATCATCATGCCTAATACGGGTGGTGGTCTGTCGGCGGAAGAAATCGCGGCTGGTTTTGGTCAGGAAGGTGCCAAAGCCAATGATGGTTGGGGCGACGCACCGAAGGATAAGAATGCAGCTAAAAAACCGCCCGTTGATGACGGTTGGGGTACACCTTCATTGAAGAAGGCTACCACAGGTCCGGTAGATGACGGCTGGGGAACTCCGGCACCTAAAAAGTCGACGGCAACTGCCAAGAACGCTAAAGGTAAAAAGGGTGCCAAGACGACCCAACCGGTTGAGCAGCCTAAAGTAGATACAGTAGCTAAGGCTCCTGCTATTCAGGGTGATGAGTATTTTGCCCGTGACCTGAATATTCTGGAAATCAAGGAAGACTGGATTTTTGATCGCAAGCGTTCACGGCTAGTGTATGATGTCCAGACCGTAACGCTGTATCTGCCTGCTGACAAGAACCCAGCTGGTCTGGAAGTTCCGGTTGCTTCTTTTAAATACAAGGATCTGGAAAAACTGTTCCGCAGCGACCCGAAGAAGTTTATCTGGTATAACCCGCAGAACCAGGCACAGCACAGAAACCTGGCTGATGCTTTTGACCTGCGGTTGTTCTACGGCCGGATTACGAAAGTATCCAACCCTGAAGACAGAGACCTGATTGGGATGTTTGGCGACAAAGAAGGGTTGCTTCGTTCTTATCAGATTGAACATGATCTGATGGAGATGGAGCATGGCCTGTGGGAATACTAACAGCATAAAATAAATAAAAAAGGCAGCCTAAAGCTGCCTTTTTTATTTATAATCAATTTGCCGCCGATAGTCTGTTTTACAACGAATGCTTATAGAGCGGCAAGCGTTTCAAAGTATTGCTTGATCTTCTGAGCCTTGTCGCTGCCGACCACTTCGGCTATTTCTTCCAACGGCGCTTCGCGGATCTTTCTGACCCCTTTAAAGTACTTTAGCAATTTAGTGGCTGTCACCTTACCAATGCCTTCAATGTTTTCCAGTTCGCTAATCAGGCTGTTGCGGCTTCGTTTATCGCGGTGGTAGGTAATAGCAAAGCGGTGTGCTTCGTCGCGGATACGCTGGATTAATTTGAGGGACTCTGATTTTTTGTCGATATACAGCGGCAAACTATCCTCTGGAAAGTAAATTTCCTCTAGCCGCTTAGCAATGCCGATGATAGGGATTTTGCCGTATAGGTCTAGTTCTTTCAGCGCATCACAGGCGGCACTAAGTTGCCCTTTACCGCCATCGATCACGATTAGATCAGGCAGATCTGAGTTTTCTTCCAGAACGCGTGTGTACCGGCGGGTAACTACCTCATGCATGCTGGCAAAATCATTTGGTCCGATAACGGTTTTGATCGAGAAATGGCGATAGTCTTTGTTGGACGGTTTGCCATCAATAAAGCAGACCATCGCCGAGACCGGATTCGTGCCCTGAATATTTGAGTTATCAAAACACTCGATCCGGCGGGGAATATTCTTCAACTGGAGATCCTGCTTGAGCCGGATCAGCACCCGGTCTTTTTTACTGGCGTTGGCAGTAGCCTCGGCGTTAGCTTGCTCAGCCCGTTCGCGTCGAAAGTACAGCACGTTTTTCATCGACATATCCAGCAGTTTCTTCTTATCACCAATCTGGGGCAGCGTGATTTCCGCCTTCAGATCCATATCAAGCGGGATATTGGTAATAATCTCCCTGGCGTCGCTGCCGTACTGCTCCCGGAACTCAATAATCAGCATGGCCAACAGGTCGGCATCAGTTTCATCCAACTTCTTTTTTACTTCTACAGTATGGGTTTGAATAATGGTGCCGTTGACCACCTTCATGAAATTGATATAAGCCGCCGATTCATCCGACGCGATGGTAAAGACATCAGCATCGGCGATCTTGGGATTAACGACCGTTGATTTGCTCTGGAAGCGCTGCAGCACATCAAGCTTCTCTTTATACTGCTGGGCCTGCTCAAAGGCCAGTTCCTGGGCAGCCTCTACCATTTTGCCTTTAAAGTAATTCTGTACCGGTCCCAGGTGTCCTTTCAAAATGGAGTGCACCTGTTCAATATCCTTATTATAGTCTTCTTCTGATTGCCGGGCTTCGCAGGGGCCTTTGCAGTTGCCGATATGGTATTCCAGACAAACTTTAAACTTGCCGGCTTCAACATTCTCCGGGCTCAGGTTATAGTTGCAGGTGCGGATAGTAAACAGTTGGCTGAACATCTCCAGCACTGTATACATTGGCCTCAGGTTGGCGAAAGGGCCGTAGAATGTTCCCATCTTGCGATCGATGCGTCGGGTGGTGATTACCCTGGGAAAACGTTCGTTGGTAACACAGATAAACGGGTAGGTTTTATCGTCGCGCAGCAGAATGTTGTACTTTGGCTGATAGCGTTTAATGAGCTGGTTCTCCAGCAGCAGCGCGTCGAACTCGGTGTGCACAATGGTGAACTCAATCTTACGGATCTGGCTGACCAGCCGCAGCGTTTTTCGGTCGTGCTGACTGGATTTGGTAAAGTAGCTGCTAACCCGGTTTTTCAGGTTTTTGGCTTTACCGACGTAAATAACTTCTCCCTCGGCACTGAAGTACCGGTAAACGCCGGGTTCTTCGGGTAATTTGGCTAATTCCTTTTTATAGTCGAATGCTTCAGACATAAGCGGCTAGTAACTACCAGAAACGAGTAGCTGGGCAGGTTACCGTTGTAAAAACAAGCGGCAGATGTGAAAGGTTGCCTGTCGTACATCGGTGTAGGCATGCTGAAGGGCCTCATCCAGCAGTTGAGGCCGGTTCAGGATAGAAAAAGCGGCTGTCAGCCCGGTGGCGGCCACTTCCTCGGGTGTTAGTTCCAGCGTACCGCACAAAGCTACCACGGGTATACCAGATGCGTTGGCCCGGTCGGCTATGCCTTTCAGCAGTTTACCCTGAAGCGTTTGCCGGTCGGTTTTTCCCTCACCGGTCAGCACCAGGTGGGAGCCGGCGAGATGCTGGTCAAACTGTACCTCGTGCATGATCAGGCGAACACCTTCTTTCAGTTCAGCATTCAGGAAAAATAAGGCGCCGGCCCCTAAGCCTCCCGCAGCGCCGGCGCCGGGGACCTGCGCCAGGTCTGTGCCAAACTGCTGCTTTATTACCTCCGCGAAGTGGTGCAGACCGGCATCCAACTCAGCTACGATTGCCGGAGATGCCCCTTTTTGCGGTCCATAGATGGCGGCTGCTCCATTAGGCCCGTATAGCGGATTGGTGACATCGCAGGCGACCGACACCGTCAAATTGTCGGGTAAGAGAGACGATATGGGTGCTTTAATGGATCGAATCTGCTGTAAAGCAGCACCGCAAGGAGTAAGCGTTTGTCCATGCTGATCGAGGAATTGCCATCCCAGCGCTGCGGCCAGCCCGATGCCCGCGTCATTTGTCGCGCTGCCGCCGATACCCAGCACGATATGTTGGACACCCATCGCCACCGCCTGCTGAATCAGCTGCCCCGTACCGAATGTACTGGTCTGCATCGGGTTGTACTCAGACCGGTCCAGCAGTCTTAAGCCCGACGCCTGCGCCATTTCAACGAACGCCGTTTGCCCATCGGCCGAAACACCGAACCCAGCCTGAATACTCCGGCCGAGCGGATCAAGCACCGGAACGGTATGCCAGTGGCCGTTTGTCGCGTCGGTCAGTACCTCAGCCGTTCCTTCTCCACCGTCGGCTAGTGGTAGCGCTACTATTTCTGCGTCAGGCTTAACCAGCCGGATGCCTTCGGTCATAGCATCGCATACCTGCCGGGCGGTCAGGGAGCCACGAAATTTATCGGGAGCGAGGAGGAGTTTCATAGTGGGCAGTGTGCAGTAGGCAGTGTGCAGTTAGCAATAGGCAAACAAAGAGGTTAGCTCAACCCAATCTGCCAACTGCCTACTGAGTACAGCCTACTAGTTTAAAATTTCCTCTTCTTCCGTCGGCACCACCTTAGGTGGCGTATATTTTTGGGTTGAATCGATGTAGTAGCCTCCGCAATCAATCTGAAAATTGTTGGGTTTGCGGAAAGGCTCCGGTTTATAACGT
This sequence comes from Nibrella saemangeumensis, assembly GCF_039541915.1. Classification (NCBI taxonomy): domain Bacteria; kingdom Pseudomonadati; phylum Bacteroidota; class Cytophagia; order Cytophagales; family Spirosomataceae; genus Nibrella; species Nibrella saemangeumensis. The sequence continues at coordinate 126,267 of NZ_BAABHD010000027.1, read as the reverse complement.
GGCAGACTGGGATCGGCGTACACCTTCTTCATGTACAGCGCCCAGGCCGGCATGGCCAGGCGGGCTCCCTGACCAAACTCGATGCTCCGGAAGTGGATACTGCGATCATCGCCACCGACCCACAGACCCGATACCAGGTGTTGGGTCATACCCATAAACCAGCCATCGGAGTAGCTTGAGGTAGTGCCCGTTTTGGCCGCAATCTGGTTACCGCCTTCCAGGAGTTTATACATAAAGCGGAGCCGGGCGGCTGTGCCATTACCTTCTTCGACCGCACCACGCATCAGATACAGCATTTCGTAAGCCTTATCGGCGCTGATGACCTGATTGGCTTCCAGCGAAAAGGTTTTCAGGATGTTTCCGTTCTTGTCGGTGATGCGCAGAATCGTCAGCGGTTTTACCCGATGCCCGCCGTTGACAAAAGCACAGTAGGCCGCTACCATTTCATAGACGGAAACTTCACCCGTTCCCAGGCTTAGCGTCGGGTTCTCCGGCAGGTCGCTTTCGATACCTAATTTACGAGCGTATTCAACAACGGACCGGGCCTTTGTCTTCTTGATCAACTGCGCACTAATGGAGTTAATAGACTGCCCTAAAGCCTCCCTCAATGACAAATCCCGGTAGCTATATCGACCGGTTGAGTTTTGGGGAGTCCAGGATGGGCCGCCGTTATTATCCTCCCCATGCGCGAAGGTAACCGGTTGGTCGGTCAGGCGGTCACAGGGGGTCATAAAGTTCTTATCCAATGCGGCCAGGTACAGGAATGGCTTAAAGGTAGAGCCGGGCTGCCGGCGTCCCTGACGAACGTGGTCAAACTTCATGTGCTTGAAGTTTACACCACCTACCCAGGCCTTCACATAGCCGGTGTTGGGGTCCATCGACAAAAATCCAGTACTCAGCAAACGCTTATAGTACCGGATTGAGTCCAGAGAGCTCATGGTCGTATCTTTCTCATTACGCGGGCCCCCGTAAACAAATACTTTCATTTTGTTACGCTTTCGCATCTCCCGCCAGATAGCCTGTTCATCCTTGCCAAACTCTTTCTTCAGTTGCGCATACCGGGGGGTCCGGCGGGCTACCTGCTCAATAAAATTCGGTAGTTCTTTCCAGTTGCCGTTTTTGTCTTTGAATACCCATGGATTGCGGCCGCGCCAATGCTCGTAAAACAGGCGCTGTTGCGTCCGCATGTGTTCCATCACCGCAGCCTCGGCGTAGGCCTGCAGACGGGAGTCGATCGTGGTATAGATTTTCAGTCCACTGGTGTTGAGGTCCAATTCGGCGTTCGGGTTGTTCTCGTTGTATTCATCCACCCACTTGATCAGATCATCCTTGATAACCGCCCGGAAGTAAGCCGCCATACCCGTATTATGGTTTTCAATGCTGAAATCCAGCTTGATGGGCTTCTGCCGGAAGAGTGCAAACTGCTCGTCGTTGAGAAACTTGTATTTGCGCATCTGGCCCAGCACTACGTTACGGCGTTGCAGGGCCCGCTCTTCATACAGTCGCGGGTTAAACCTAGACGGATTTTGCAGCATCCCTACCAGCAGGGCAGCTTCTTCAATATCCAGTTTCCAGGGTTCTTTGTTAAAGTAGGTTTTAGCTGCTGTCTTAATACCGAATGTGTTGTTGCCAAACGACACCGTGTTTAGGTACATCATCATGATTTCCTGTTTGGTGTAGTTGCGTTCAAGCTGGACCGACAGAATCCACTCCTTCGTTTTGGCAATGACGGTCCGTATCAATGGAATATTGCCAAGGACACCCCTGTACTTCTCGCTACGGGTTTCGAACAGGTTTTTGGCTACCTGCTGCGTCAGGGTACTTCCACCCCCGGAACCACTGCTGCCCAGCATAAAACCAAAAGCCGCCCGGAACACCGAGCGGGGGTCGATGCCGGAATGCTTCACAAACCGGGCATCTTCGGTGGCAATCAGGGCAGAGATGACGTTGGGCGATACCTGCGTAATTTCCACCGGCGTCCGGTTTTCCAGGTAATACTTTCCCAAGAGCTGTCCGTCTTCGGTGTAGACTTCCGAGGCTAATTCACTTTGGGGGTTTTCGAGGGCTTTCAGGCTCGGCATGCCGCCAAACAGGTACAAAAAGTTGTAACTGACAGCCACCACATAAAAAATTAGCAGGGTAATAGCAACCAGGGTAACTCTCCAGAGACTTCGGATGACATTCCGGTACAGACCAGGCTGTAGTTGAATCATTCTTTACGATCAAGTTTATAGTTGGGTAACCGTTTGGCCGCCGGTAAGCAGCCGGCCGTGTTTACCGCTTCGTATACAAAAACGTTTTTTCGGCTTATCTCCGCTTGGCGGTTGGCCCGTCGGCGGCCGCCTGCAACTCCTTTACATGAGGCACCAGCGAACTGGCCGGGTAATCACGAATAAACTCCGACAGCGCCTGCCGGTACGCATCAGCACCGTCTACGCGGCCAATCAGCATTACGCGCAACAGCGCCAACTTATCTTCTACATGGCTACCGGCAAAGGTAGCCAGGGCGCTCTGAACCTGCGAAAGCGATTCCGGATAATTTCCGGCTTTGTACTGCGCGTACGCATCGGTATACACCTGCTGCGCCTTTATCTCCGAATTAGCCGATGGGGTACCCTCCGCCGAGCGACCCGCCAGCCGGGCGTACGATGAATTCGGGAACTCGGCCAGCAGTTTTTCTTTCCAGCCTGATGTCCGGCCAGCCTGTTCATTGGACAGGTGAAGCAGGTAATACACTTCGGGTTTGTAGCCTGAATTCGGGAAGCGGGTCAGCATCTGCTCAAACGTGCTGATGGCGTCGGCCGGCTGGTTTAGTTGAAACTTGTAGAGTTTTCCCAAGCCATAGTACGCGTTTTCCATTCGGAACTTCGATTGCTCCATCGCTTCCCGCGTGAGCGGAATCTGCGCGTATAAGGCATCTCGCTGTGTTCTGGCAGCCGCGCCCTGTCCTCCGGCGACTCCATCGGTGGCGGGATTGGCCGTTATAGCCGGAACTGGGTTAACCGCATTGGCGGGATTTGCACCCGTGAGGGGGTTATTATCACCAGCCAGGGCTGCTGATGCTTCTTTAGTACTCCGGCGCCAGTTGTCTTCCAGCGGCCGATTACCCCAGCGCTGCGTAAACTCCTGACGGCCCTGCGAGAGCCGCACCGGATTGTACAGATACCACCGCTCATTCGGTTGCAGATCGGACGTGGTGGCCAGCGCGTTGTTGGCATTCGACGGACGGTTGGCCGCCTGTTGGGCCAGGGCGGCCTGCGTGCGACTTTGCTGCTCGCGCTGGGCAATGACGTTATCGAGGAATTTATCCAGGGCAGCCGGATTCATCTGGGCCAGGCGCTGAAGGCTGTCCTGTGTCTGAATGGTCGTGTAATAGTCGACATACTCGTCCAGCACCTTCTTCCGGTTGGCAACCTCGGCAAATTGCGGAGCCTGCGCCGGTAGCAGCGCCAGGCTGCTGTCGTAATACATTCGCGCCCGGACGTAGTCATTCTTATGCTCAAAATACAACTTTCCCAGTTCCAGGTAGGTATAGGGGATCTGGGCGGTGTTGGTGGTAGTCGTCTGGATCGACTTGCGGTAGTAGTCAACGGCCTTGTCGTAATTCCCCCGACGGGCTTCCACCAGGCCCATTGTGTAATAAATCTTATCCTGTAAGTCGGCGTTTTTGCGGTCTTCCAGCATTCGGTTAAACGTATTCGTTGCCTGAGCGGCCCGTTTGCCGTCGCTGGTCAGGCCCTGACTTTGCACCAGGTAGATATTGGCGTAGAACGACTGGTCGTAAGTAGGCCGGGATTGCAGTACGGAGGCAAAATGCTCCGAGGCTTTAGCGGATTGTCCGATTACATCGTAGAGCTGACCCGCAATCAGGTGGAGCCGGGCGGTGCTTTCGCCTTTCTTCAGCATCGGGAAGGTAGCGTCCAGGATGGCCGCAGCCACAGCGTATTCGCCTTTCTTCTGATGGAGGTAGGCTTTGGTCAGGTAATAGTCGCGGGTATTGGCTTTGGTAAGCGGCTGCGCCCGCAGGTATTCGGCCACGTTCAGACCGTTTCCGTAATCGCCGGTCTCGACATAAGCTCGCATCAGACCAATCAGGGCCTGGTGTTTATCGTTTTCATCGGTGCCTCGGGTATTGACGTATTTGAATACCTCCATGGCGTCATCAAGCTGCTGCTTATGGAGCCGGGCTTTACCAATGATGACAAAGCCGTCGTCGAGCCATTTGCTGTTCTGGTGCCGCTCCGCGATCATTGAGGCTTTCTTGATAGCGTCATCCAGCTGGGCTTTCACTGGTTGGCTGACCGTGGAATCAAGGGGCAGATAGATTGGGAGAATCTGGTTGTAATTTTCCTGCCGGGTTTTAAAGAGGATCGTTTCTGCTTCCTTCAGCCGGTCCCTGGCAATAACGTAGGCATTATAATGGGCCGTCAGGTTATGATAAGCTTTACTGATGGGCTTGTTACTGTATTGCGAACAGGAGAGCAAGCCATTGCAGACGCCTGCCATGACTAGTGCCATCGCCAGCATTTGGCCTGCCCGTTTATTCATTGTACCTCGCATTGGTTCGGATGGATTGTGCCGCTACGGCTTGGTAACCTACCGCTGGGGCAGTACCTTCGCAACGCCTTAACATAAACGTTTTTGGCCCGGCATCCCGTATTGAAATTATGCTAAATTAGTGATTTTTACGGAAAACTACCAGATAATCCCTTCGTTGCATGGCTGAGGAACCTAGTAATCAGGAGAATAAAAACTATAAAGATAAGTTTGATGATGCCCGCGACAAAACGTCGATGTACGCCCGTTACAGCAGTATCGCCTTTCAGATGCTTGGTACCATTGGCCTGGGTGTCTGGGGCGGAATGAAGCTGGACGAATGGCAGGGTAATGAAAATCCGATCTGGACCATCATCCTGTCGCTTACCTCCATCGGTGCATCGCTGTATCTGTTTATCCGCCAACTACCCAAACAGCCCTGACCCTATGTGGCGAAGTGTCCTGTTTACGGCGGTCCTGGCAATTGTATTTTTCGCAGCCGAATATTTTATGCAGGCCCGGTGGGTGCATCCGGCCTGGAAGATAATCCTTCTCTTTTTTCTGAGTGTTTCGTTCCTGCTGCACCGGCTGATGGAGACTGGTTTTCAGAACAAACGCGAGAAATTCGTCCAGTTTTACATGGCATCTATCGTAGTGCGGCTGTTGCTCAGTATTGCCTTTGTTGCCTTCTACTTATACCGGCAGGTGGAGCAGAAACAGCTCTTTGTCGTTACCTTTCTTGTACTATATATATGTTACACGGGTTTTGAAATATACGGTTTGAGTCGTAACTTGCGACGCGATTTGTAAGACCGCACCCCAATTTCATATGATTCGCTCGTTGTTTCATAAGTTTCTCCTCGCTTCTGCCCTGGTTATGAGCACGTTTGCTGCGGTACAGGCCGAAGACCCCCACGAAGAAGGCGCCGAAGGCAAAGATTTCAATGTTGGTGAGATGATTATGCACCACATTAAAGACGCCCACGAATGGGAACTCGCTCACGGCCTGATCATCCCGCTGCCGGTTATTCTGTATACCCAGGACCGGGGTGTGGAGGTATTTTCTTCGGCCAATTTCCATGGTGATAATGCGCACAATGGGTACATCCAGGATCATGGTCACATCTACCGCGCCGGTACCGATGGTAAGGCTGATGAAAGCGTAAAAGTCTACGATTTCTCGATTACCAAGAACGTAGCGTCGCTGCTGCTGAGTGCGCTGATCCTGCTGCTGGTGTTCTTCTCGGTCCGGAACGGATATGAGAAAAACAAGGGACGCGCGCCGAAAGGCCTGCAGTCGTTCCTGGAGCCGATCATCCTATTTGTGCGGGACGAAATTGCCCGGCCGAACCTGGGTCCGAAATACGAACGGTACCTGCCTTATCTGCTCACGCTGTTCTTTTTTATCCTGGTCAATAACCTGCTGGGTCTGCTGCCCGGTGGTGCCAACGTAACCGGCAACATTGCCATTACCCTTTCCCTGGCAGTCATCACCGCGTTGATTGTCAATTTCAGCGCCAATAAAGATTACTGGATGCACCTTGTTAAACCAACGGGGGTACCCATCGCACTGCTGCCGATCATGATTCCGGTAGAGATAGTAGGCGTTCTGATGAAGCCTTTCTCGCTGATGGTCCGGTTGTTTGCCAACATTACGGCGGGTCACATTATCATCCTGAGTTTGCTGGGCCTGATTTTTATTGCCCGTAACCTGGGTGGACCTGGCACGGGCTGGGGCGTCAGTCTGATCGTAACGCCGTTTACGATTTTCATGAACCTGATCGAATTACTGGTCGCGTTCCTGCAGGCGTTCATCTTTACGCTGCTGACGTCGATGTATATCGGCAGCGCCATTGAAGAGCACCACCACGGTGGCGGTTCAGGCCTGGAAGCTGGTCTGGAGCCGCATCATTAATAATGCAATCTTTTGTTTCACCTAAATAAATCTGTTTATCATGTTAGCAATGTTGCTATCAATCTTGTTGCAGGCGGCCGATAACGGCGTAGGTCTGGCAGTAATGGGCGCCGGTATCGGTGCGGGTTTGGCAGCGATCGGTGCTGGTCTGGGTATCGGCCGTATCGGTGGTAGTGCCATGGAAGGTATCGCCCGTCAGCCGGAAGCGGCTGGCCGTATCCAGACTGCCATGCTGATCATCGCGGCTCTTATCGAAGCCGTGGCCCTGTTTGCAGCGGTAATCTGTCTGCTGATCTCGTTCAACCTGTAATCAGGAAATGAGTCGGTAAAACGTTACGGGCTGGTCGGTTGCATTAGGCACTGGCCGGGAAGCCCAAAAAATCGGAGAACGCCCGTCAGACCGGATTAGTCGGCTGACGGGCCCATCCAAACCCAGCCTGCGAGGGTGGGCTAGTAGCAAAAGATTGAATCAACTGATTTAGCATACACTTATCATTTTTATACCTCCATGGACTTACTTACCCCGGATATTGGTCTTTTATTCTGGCAGTTAGTTGTTTTCCTGATTCTGTTGTTTGTGCTTACCAAATTTGCCTGGAAGCCCATCGCTCAAAGTCTGAGAGAGCGGGAAGACAACATCCAGAGCGCCCTTGATCTGGCTGAGAAGACGCGGACCGAAATGGCGCAGTTGAAGTCAGATAATGAGAAGTTACTGGCGCAGGCTCGTGTTGAGCGGGATACCATCCTGCGCGGAGCCAAAGAAACTGCCGATAGAATGGTGGCCGACGCTCAGGTAAAAGCACAGGCCGAAGGACAGCGGATGCTGGAGCAGGCTCGGGAAGCTATGCAGACGGAACGGCAGGCTATGATGGCGCAGGTGAAGAAAGAAGTGGTCGCCCTGTCCCTTGACATCGCCGAGAAGGTACTTCGCAAAGAATTGAGGGACAAATCTTCCCAGGAGCAGCTTGTTCAAAATCTCGTAGCCGAATCCAATCTGAATTAAAATGGCATCTGAATCATCGGTAGCGTTCCGTTATGCCAAGTCGCTGATCGACTTAGCCAAAGAAAAAGGGCTGACGGAAGAGATCCATAAAGATATGCAGTTCTTCCGGCAGACGCTGGCCCAAAATCGCCAGTTACTGCTGATGTTTAAGAACCCAATCGTCCGGAAGGATAAGAAGTACGCCGTGCTGAAGGCAATTTTCGCCAATCGCCTGAACCCGATGACGATGGCAATTTTTGAGATCATCACCCGTAAACACCGGGAGTCGATCATCGATGCCATCGCTGACGAATTTATCCGGTTGTATAACGAATTAAAGGGTATCCAGAAAGCTCAGGTCGTTACGACAGTACCGCTCACAGAAGAGTTGCGCCGGAAGTTTACGGAGATGGTGGCAAAAACTACCGGTAAAACCGTACAACTGGAGGAAAAGATTGACCCTAAACTGATTGGCGGGTATATTCTCCGAATTGGTGACAGGCAGGTCGATGCGTCGATTCGTCACCAGTTGAATGAGATCCGGCTGGAGTTTATGCACTAAGCCGGTTTCTATTTCAGCCAAAAAGAAAGTCGCTGCCCCACTGGGGCAGCGACTTTCTTTTTGGCTGAAATAGTTTTAAAAAGCAATCCCAAAGGTGATACCGGTGCGCAGACCAAATCCACTGAAAAGGCCGGTGGAGAAAGACTCTGTTGACCCGTCTTTGGATTTGGCAGAACCTGCGTTATAGGATGGGCCCAGGAAGAAGTCGAACGCTATCCGATCTTTCAGCAGCACCTGATAACCGGCTGTAACACCCCCGCCGAAGGTAGATAAAGAACCCTCTGCGCTATTGTTGACGCTGGTAAGCTTGAAGTTCTGATACCGTAGGAAAGGGGCGACGTAGAAGCCGGCTGGCGCATCTTTGGACTCAGATAGATAGAATCGATATTCCGGTGTTACCCCAATTCCGTTAAAACGGGTGTCATCGACTTTGAAGCCGGTGAAGTAGAAGCCAACCTGGAAGCTGTGGTTTTCGCTAAGGGCACGTTCAACGGCAAAGTTACCGGTGCGAACAAGCGGGCTGAAGATGTTAGCTTTTATAACAGTCTGGCTTTGTGCGTTGGCAGTATACACACTACCCAATACACCTGCGGCCAGTAGTGCAGATCTCATTAGCTTTTTCATGATGTGGATATTTAGTATATGATAAATTCTGCGACAAAGATCATCTGGGAAAAAGACAAATACAAGAAGGAACTGGCAAATGGAATCCTGATTTAGTAATCGGTAAATATCACTCCCTGTAAGCATAGTTTGCAGGAGTAATAGAATAAGTATCGTTGTAAAAAATGAGAGTCTCTTTAAAGAATACAATTACAGCTTTATGCCTATATTTAAGCCGCCCCGTACCAGAAAACCCGTAAAAATACTGATAGCGAATGGTGACTGCACAAGACCGGCATCAGCCCGGACACGACCATTATTGTAAGAGGGGCCCAGAAAAGCGTCGAGGGTGATGCGGTCGCTGAATAAAGCCTGGTAACCGGCTGTTACGCCACCTCCGTAGGTAGTTAATGAGCCGCCAACACGGGTGTCTACCTGAGTCAGGCTGAATTGCTGGTACCGGAGAAAAGGGGCCAGGTAAAATCCCTGGGGGGCATCTTTCCGGTCAACGGACAGGTACATGCGGTATTCGGGCGTAACGCCATAGCCGTTAAAGCGGGTGTTTTTATACCGCAGTCCGGTGTAGTAAAAGCCAACCTGCAGACTTCGGTCCTGTTTTATTACTTTTTCGAAAGATACATTGGCCGTTCGGAAGAAGGGGCTGATCAGATTTGCTTTCAAAACAGACTGTGCCAGGGCAAAAGCGGTACTGCAAAGCATGGCCAACCCGGTAAGCATAAGTCTGTGAATTGTTTTTTTCATGCCGGCAATCGTTGTATCTTGGAAAGCGTCTGCGGTGCTCATGAGTCAATAACCAACAAAATCTGTAAGGGGTTATAGATTGGCGCATTTACAAACGGAGACTTATTGCATGGACCTTCTGGCGCAAGTTCGCGACATCAGCATTATACAGGTAGCCACCGACCTGGGCTACCAATTGCAGTTCAATCGCAAAATTCTTTGTCCCTTTCACGACGAGAACACGGCTTCACTGGTGCTGTACCCCCAGACCAACACATTTCATTGCTTCGGCTGCGGGAAGCATGGCGATGTCGTGAGCTTTTACGCCGATATTTCAAAACAGGAATACCGCACCGCTATGCATGAACTGGCCGCTAATTACCTGCCAGGGTACCAGATCGGTGGGTATAAGCAGAAAGGGTTGCAGAAGGTAGCCCCGGAGCGCGTCAGAGCGAAGAAGATAGCGACACCCAATGCTGGTACTTATGTCTACCGGTCATACCACAGCGACATCTACGAAGAATTTCAGCGCATCTGCGACCGGCAGCCCGCTCACCAGATTGGTCTTGATGCAATAGACTATCTGCAGAGCCGGGGCTTTACTGAAAAGACCCTCCGCGATTTCCGGATCTTTGTGGTGACGGATTATGAGACCGTGCACGCACATCTCCGCAATACCTTTAGCTTGCTGGATTTACAGGAGAGTGGCCTTTATAATGAGCGGGGTAATCTGATCTTTTACCGTCACCCCATTATTATACCCTATTACCGCAACGGCCGTATTGTCTTTTTGCAGGCACGGGTCATTGGCGCTCCCGCCGACACTATTTCCCGGTACCAGTTTCTGAGCGGAGTGCCCGTTGAGTTGTTCAACCAGGATATTCTGCCTAAACTTGGGCCGAGAAACAGGGTATACGTAACTGAGGGGGCCTTCGACTGTATGACGCTGACTCAGCTGGGCCTTCATGCTGTGAGCCTGGGCAGTGTAACCATGTTCAAACGCGAATGGGCTAAACTCTTTAGGCGGGTAGAAGTCTTTTTCTATTTTGACAACGATGACGCTGGTAAAAAGGCCGCCATCGAATTTTCCGGGACATTTACACAGCATGGCATCAGCATCCACACCCAACCTCGAACGGTACCTGATGGCTATAAAGATGTCAATGACTACTTCACTAACCGGCCAAAACCCGATTTCCTCTAAAGCAGGGAAGAATTAGATGTCGATCGTCATCTCCAGCAAGGCATAACTCAGGCTTTTGCCGTGCGTATCCATAGTGAGCGAGGTCGTGACGCCACCCGTCAGTGCCCGCTGACACACAAACTGAAGGGCAGGCAGGTTGGGCAAATCATAGCGGGTGACTTCGCCGGCTACAATGTCCCGCAAATGGTTTTTTACTGCCTCGGCCGTTACTTGGTCACACAGCAGCGTGTAATCGTCAGGTTTGTAGGGTATAAGCGAAAGCGTTAATGTATTGCCTTTGTCGCCAGCCCGGCTGTGGGCGACGTCATGTAGCTTGGTTTTCATGTATGTAGTACAGTAACGTTGGAGGTAATCTTGTTTCGGTCGATGAGGGTTGAGATGATACCCACAATTTCATGCACATATTTCCGGGCTCCTCCGCCACCGGCCGGACCATTGGTGTAGAGGGCTTCCACCTCTTCGCCCACCAGGGCTGCATCTTTGGCGGTAGCGGCCCGGCCGGCTACCCGCAGCCTGATTTCGTACGGGTCGGGATAATGGCCGAAGCTTGTTCGGTGCACGGAAGTGCTGCCGATGTAATCAACGCGAAGGTCAGGAAAACGGTCTTGTAGTCGCTCCTGAATAATGTCACCCGCCAGTTTTGCCCGGCCCAATGCGTTGGAACCGGCATAAGATATTTCCCCTTCGCCGATGAACCCTGCGTCATAGCCCACACTAACCTTCAGGGTATCGGGGCGGGTTTGCCCGCGACCCCCTGTAGCCCTGACCTGATTAGGGCCAGTTTCTGCTAACCGTACCTGCGTAAAGTCGGCAATTACATCGGGGGTGATGTAGCGGCCGGGGTCCATTACTTCATACAGGAGTTGTTCTTTGGCCGTTGCGGCACTAACTACGCCACCTGTGCCATCCACTTTGCTGAAAACGGCCATGCCATCCGGCGAAACATCAGCAAACGGATGCCCCAGGTGAGCCATATCCGGTACATCCTTTCGGCCAGGGTCGGCAAAGTAGCCACCGGTCAATTGGCCGGCGCATTCCAGCAGATGTCCAATTACGGTTCCCTGCCCAATCTGATTGGTGTTATCCATCGACCAACCGAACTCATGCACCAGTGGAGCTACAAAAAGAGAAGGGTCGGCTACGCGGCCTGTAATGATGATGTCGGCATCAGTAGCCAGAGCGGGTAGAATAGCATCTGTACCAAGGTAAGCGTTGGCTGAAATCAACGTTCCTGAATCGCTCAGGGGTTTCCCCGTTTCCAGCGATGGTTCGTCACCCGTTAGTTGGCTACGTACATCGTCGCCCGTTACTACCGCTACGGTTACCGATACCTTTTGTCTGCGGGCTATGGCCAGAACTTTTTCGGCGGCTGCTAAAGGGTTAGCGGCTCCCATGTTGGTAATCAGGCGCACCTTTTTCTCCAGCAGATGGGGTAACAGACTTTCCATCCGGCGCTCCAGCAGCGGATCGTAACCTTGCGTGGGGTCCTGTCGCTTCCGCTTTTGGGCCAGCGCAATGGTTCGCTCGGCCAGACATTCCAGCACCAGGTAGTCTAACTGGCCTTGTTGCACCAAAATGACGGCCGGTTCAAGCCGGTCGCCGGAGAATCCGGCCCCGCAGCCGATGCGTACGTGTTCTTTCATAAATGAATCGACCCGGTTAAGAGTGCAGCCAGCGTCATCACCAGCGTGGTACCGAAAGCGTATTTCAGAATAAACTTCTGGTGGTCGCCCAAGTCTACTTCGGCCAGACCGACCAGCAGAAAGGTAGACGCTGTGAGCGGACTCACCGGAAAGCCGACGGTCATTTGTCCCAGCAGAGCCGCCCGACCGATCTCCAGCGGATCAATGCCAAATTGGGTAGCTGTGCTGCTAAGAATGGGCACTACCCCAAAATAATAGGCATCAGGCGTAAACAGCAGGCTGGACGGCATACTGGTAATGGCGGTGAGCGTCGGTAGCCAGGCCGCGTGCTGCTGCGGAATCAACGACACCAGCGATGTGGCCATGGCGTCAATCATCCTGGAGCCGGTCAGGATACCCGAGAACACTCCGGCCGCGAAGATCATGCTCGATACCATAAAAATATTGTTACCGTGACTCCGCAACACTTTCTGCTGGTCGGCCAGTCTGGGGTAATTGATCACGAGCGCCACTACGCCAGCCACCACAAACAAGGCCGGAGCCGGAAACCAGCCTTTCATCAGCGTAACAATCAGCCCCACCGTCAGCACAGCATTTACCCAGAAGAGTTTTGGGCGACGAAACGCCCGCTGCTCATCGGTCAGGCTTTCGTGATGGACGTATTGCAGGTCGGCAACGCCTAAACGTTTCCGTTCTTTCAGGCCAAACCAGTAGGCTACCACCAGCACCCAGCCAATACCTGCCAGGATAGCCGGAATATTCGGGTTGAATAGTTGGGTAGCGTCCGTCTTCAGCGTTGAGATGGCCCGCGCCGATGTACCGGACCAAGGGACCAGATGAAGCGGTCCGACACTGAGCGCCACAATGCCCGGCAAGATCAACCGATTGATTTTTAGTTGCCGGTAGATCGGGAGAAACGCCGACATCACAATCATGAATGTAGCCGTTCCGTCTCCATCGAGGTGAACGATCATCGTCAGAATGGCGGTACCGATGATTACCTTCAGCGGGTCGCCTTTTACAGAGCGGATGATGCTGGCAATGATGGGGTCAAACAAGCCGGCGTCGAGCATGGTGGCGAAGTACAGCACGGCAAACATCAGCAGAATACCCGTAGGGGCTACCTGTTTGATTCCGGCCAGAATCATTTCTCCTAATTCAGTTGGCGTGAAGCCGGCCAGTAAGCCCATCACCAGAGGTACCATCACCAGTGCCGTAAGGACCGATAGCCGCTTGGTGAAAATCAGTGTCAGAAAAACAACAATCGTGGCAAAGCCGAAAAAAGAGAGCATAGGTTAGGTTTAGGAAATCGGACTGGTTACCGGCGGCATCCCGCAATACTCTGCTGCCAAATATCGGCCATCGGGCGGGCAACTTCGAGGTCATTGATCAGCAGACTTAATTGGTTGGCATAACTGGTGGGCTGCCCGTCTTTATAGGCTTTAATCAATTTGTCTTTGCCGTTCGTCGCCAGGTCTATGGCCAGTTCACTGCCTGAAACATTAATTTTCACCCCTAATGGGTTGAGATCGGCCAGGTTGATGTCCCAGCGGAGTTCAGTGCTTTTCTTACCTCCATTCTGACGGGCGGTATAGGTATAGTTGCAGTTGTCTACCTTCTGAAACTGGTACGTCATTTGTCCTTTCGGGTCCTGAACAGCATTTATTTTATCCGTTACCCAGGTCATTCTCCCGGCTGGTAGCGAAGCGGCTGTTGCTTTCTGGCATTCAGACGTCAGTTTCGCCAGCAGCGCCGGCACAAATCGAATCGTTTCCAGATCGTTGCTTCTGATTTCTACTGTGTTTTCGTAACTGCCGCGCTGCCCGTTCTGGGTCGTAGTGATCCACTTGCCTTTGTCTTTGGTTGGCACAGCAAGTACAAAGGCGTTACCGTCGGAACGAACTCTGGCATTCTGACCATCAAGGTCGCTCCAGTAGAAGCGGTACGTCTGGCCGAGTGACTTACGCCCCGACAGTTTCCGGCTAAGAGTGGACAGGCAAGTGGGAGTGAGCTGCTGCTCAATATGTTCCGTACCATCGTCGGCTGGTTGCACGGCGGCCGCTACCCGCTTCAGGCCATCGTTCAGCGACGCGTACTGAATATATTTTGCGCGTTGGGCATCGAGCTGCTTACTTGCTAGCGGCAGTAATTTCTGCCAGGCCATCTGCATCCGCCGTGCCTTGTCGGCAGTCAGGCACCGCACTTCTGCCACGTCTGTATTCTTTTCCCATTGCCCGTTTTTCTGCGACCGGATAAAGCGGTCTTTATTTTCCAGCTTCACAAGGATCACCGAACCATCTACATCCAGAGTAACGCGCTGCGGGCTCAGGTCCGCTGCGTTGAACTGATACAGTTGCTCAATTGATTTTCCCTTTTCGGAACGCTTTTGTACCAGTTTCATCAACAGTGGGTTTGCTTTATCCAACTCGGTGGATTGCTGTAGGCCATCGGAACCACCGGGTGCCGAATCCAGATTACTGCTAATCCATTTTACCAGGGTTTCATATGTTTCGGGCAGCTTTATATCCGCCAGAAACTGAGCGTCGGCCTGCGGTACGGCTTTACGGAACAGTTCGACTAAGGCGCGGGCATTGTCGGCGTCGGTTCCGTATAAAACCAGTTGAGCGGTGTTATTTTTCTGGGTGCCATTTTCTTTCAGGCCAATAAACGCCATTTTGGAGCGGGTCTTCAGCGTCAGGGTCATCAACTCTTTCTTCGCTTCAAAGTTGATGCTACCTGGGTCTATGTCGGCCAGATTAAAGGTGTACTCGCTGACTGTAGCCTGGCCTTTTTTATCCGTTTCTTTGACGGAAGCACTGATCAGATACGGACGGGCCGCGTCGAACGTCATGCTTTGCTCAAAGGATTGAGACGAGCCATGGACCGGTTTTAGCTGAGTGGCTATCTGTTTAAGGCTAGCCGATAGCGGTGCCTGGCTAAACGAGTGCTGAGCAAACAGAACAAGGCTCAGCAACAGACAAAGGCGGTAGAAACGTTTCATAGCGAAAGAGGAGTTGGTGGATGAAAATCAAGGTCGTTGTTTAGGTGAACAAGTTACAACATCGCCTGTAACCGTACCCATCTACCGTTCATATTTCATCCACCAAACCGCTTTCCTGCCGGTTGAAACGTCAACCCTGGTAAAAGATTTTGTTCAGGAAGGCAATCATTTTGTCGAGAGCCTGGGGCGCGTCTTTCTTAAAACTTATTCCTAAGAACTCATTCGACCCTGAATCCAGATAAGCATGAGGCCGGCCTTCATGCACCCAATACTCAATCTCCGTATGCCCTGCTTCTTTTAGTTTGGCAATATACGCTTCAATGGAAGCCGGGGTGGTCAGATTGTCTTTCGATCCCACGGTAAATAACAGCGGTGGCAGTTTGCGCTCGCTGGCTTTGGGTATGTTATACAGCGGTGATACCTGCTTGTACGGAGCGGGATTATCGGTTGCGTTGATGCCATCGCCAAACAAACCTCTGGACTTAGCCTTAGCCATCGCCCAGAAAAAGTTGGAGTCTTTTTCAAAACCACCCAGGGCACTGCCATACAGATCGAAAGCGCCGTAGCTGATGATAGCAGCCTGTACAGCCAGACCGTTTTCTTTGGCTACCTGTTCGGCTGTTTTTCCCTTAGGCAGATAGGTTGGTGTAAAGCCCAGCGTAGGCCCGGCAAAGCCGTCAGACTCCAGGTTATTGCCCTGGGTAGCAATCATTGTCGCCAGGTGTCCACCCGCGCTGTCGCCCGTCACAATAACCTGACCGGGATTACCTTTGTATCTGGCGATATTGTCTTTTACCCACAGTACGGCTCCAAAAACATCCTCCACAACCTCGTTTAGTTTCACGGTATTATTCTGGTCGGGCAGCAGCCGGTAATTTACATTGCAAACGACATAGTCTGAATTATTGGCCAGATACGCCGATGCTTCTTCCATGATGCTCTTGTTATTGATGAGCCAGGCCCCACCGTGGAACATAACAATCACCGGGTAACTGGCTTTGCCCGTGTTCGGGGTGTAGATGTCCATCGTCAGGTTTTGTCCTTTGGGTGAGGCCCAGACAATATCACTGACTTTGATGAAACGCTCTTTTACCGGCGGTTGGCTGACACTAACCGATGCCTGCGGACGGGATTGGGCCCAACTGGTAACGGCTATGGAAACAAAGGCAAAAACAATTGTCAGAAATTTCATAAAATAAGGTAGTTATCGGGTAGCAGCTGAGGCCACTACAGGTTTGCCGGTCGCAATGTCAATCAGTTCTTTGTCGTGGTGATTTTTTACCTGGCTTGCAGTGTCGAATATCATAGCGGAACCGTTCCCGGCATTGTACTGCGGCCATTTAGGTAAGCCCTTATGGTTAGGGTCACCGGTTTTAGCAAAATTTATCCAGGCCAGGCTCATTTTATCTGCCAGGGCGTGGGCTTCGGGTCCGCCCCCGGTCATTTCTTCACAACGGCTGATATTGTTAAACACAAACGGAATTTCCATGCAGTGCATCGACTTATACATACCGTCGTTTACCGGTGAACTCCATGTAAAGAGGTACATATACACCGGAGCCGCTCCGGCAACGGCCGCTTTCTGGTTCGCCTGCCGAATAGCACCCGCCCGGAAGCCAATCTCTACATCCAGGTAGTCGGAGGGCTTCGACGTTTCCGGATAGGCTTTTTTAACGGCCGCCATATACGAATCGGCCTTGTCGCTGTAACGCTTTTGCAGACTGGTTTTGACTTCCTCCATAGTATTTGCGCGATTAGCCGGATTGAACGGGCCAAATTCGGTCTTAGTCGTGCCCACCAGCAGCGGAATATTCTTTGATAATTCAATGGCAGCCGGCTCTGAAGGCTGGTAAGGCAGGAAGTTGCCGTCAAGAACAGGCCCCCAGCCTATACCAAAGGCGGGCCGACCTTCTCCTTTCAGGCTCTCACTCACTTTGCGCAGCGCCTTTTTGCTAGCTGCGTTCAGGCGCTCATAGGAGATCTTCTGCAGGGAGTCAACCTGATTGGGTTGCAGCTTCAATTCTTCCAGAAGGGCTGCGCCGACTTTTTGAGCCAGTTTTTTCTCGGTAAAGCTGGTGATGTAACTGCCACTCTGCACAATGGCTTTGTGGAACAGACCCTTCGCCGAAGGCGCATTCATCAGGCTGGTTACTTTACCGCCCCCGCCCGACTGGCCGAAAATGGTTACGTTGTTTGGATCACCACCAAACTGGGTGATGTTCTGCTTCACCCATTGTAGGGCCATGACCAGATCCATCAGACCGGCGTTGGCCGAGTTCCTGTACTTCTCTCCGAACGCCGATAGATCCAGATAGCCCAGTACGTTCAGGCGGTGGTTCACCGTAACAACGACCACATCGCCCTTTTTAGTCAGGTTTTCGCCATCGTATGACGGTAGCTCAACCGATGAACCCGCCGTGAACCCACCCCCGTGGAGCCAGACCATCACAGGACGTTTCTTGGCGTCTGTTAACTGAGGACTCCAGACATTAAGGCTTTGACAGCTGAAACGAAAACTCAATTACATCATTAACGGTGGTGGTAGGATCCGTCGGGCAAACCGGACCATAGGTCATTGAACTCCTGACGCCCGTCCACGAATCCGGCTTGGTTGGTGCCAGGAACCGTTCTGCTTTCGCGTAGGGAATGCCTTTGAACGTATAGGTACCATTGTGGATGTAGCCGCGCACTTTGCCGGATTCGGTAGAAACAACGGCGATGTCTTTGCCGGCCACGATGGGGGTGGTGGCTGACTTGGGGGCCTGGGCAACAGAAAGCAGCGGCAGTGCAAGCACGGCCAGCGAAAATAACATGGACTTGGTATGCATCAACTGATAAATTGAGGTTAGGTACTGGTTATTAATTGTTATTTTGTTTGGGTAGGCTGTCCCTTACTCAGTAATCCGGAGAGGAAATCAAGTGCAACTGCATCCGGTAACGGCTTGGCATTTATCATATCGCCCAGCATCATCACCCGCTTGTCCTGGGCTGAGTACGCCGGCCACGGCGGCAGACCGTTCCCGTTTGGGTCACCGGTTTTGATAAAGTTTGCCCAGTACGTAGAAATATGACGGGCCAGTTCGGTGTCGGCGGCATCCAATGGCCGCAGGGTATGGTCAATGAATTTGAGGTTATCGTAGGCGTAAGCGACTTCGCCGGTGTGGAAAGCCCCGTATTTGGCGTATTCACCGGTGGCAGGCAGCACGCGGGTGAAGCGGTACACGTACACCTTGCCACCCTTGCTGCTGGCGACATTGGCCCAGGTGTAGTTCTGCGCACCAAAGGTCATATCCCGCGACAGATAATTCTGCGATTTGGCCGCTTCGGCATCGGAATTGGCGGGGTAGTAAAGCATCAGGTTCTGCGCGTCTTTACCGTATTGCTGCTCCAGTTGCTTCCGGAACTCTTCCGCGCTTTTAGGCGCACCGCTAAGGCCTTCATCCTGATTCCAGCCGGTAAGTAGCGCTACGTTGTTTTGTTTACCGGCCGCAAAAATATCGGCGATGGGCTGAGGCAGGACGTAGCCGTCGATGACAACACCACGGCCCTGGGCTTTTTTTAGAATTTCCCCGGCGGGTTTAGCGCGTAGCTCCGCCAGCGACGCGGCTCCCAGCGTCTGCATAGTTTTCAGGCCGCTTTCCTCGGCCTGCTGAAGCGGCAGGTAGCGTCGGCCAAAACCGGCTCCGCTTTGGGCAATGGCTTTGTTGAACAGGCCTTTCGCCAGCGGAGACGCCACCAGGCAACTAACAGCCATGGAACCGGCCGACTGCCCGGCAATGGTGACGTTGTTGGGGTCACCACCAAACTGGGCGATATTTTGCTTCACCCATTGGAGAGCGGCAATCTGGTCCATCAGTCCGTAATTACCTGATGCGTTATGGCCAGATTCTTTGCTCAGTTCCGGATGAGAGAAAAAGCCGAACGGCCCTACGCGGTAATTCGTACTGACATAAATAATTCCCTTTTTAGCGGTCGCTTCGCCATCGTAAATAGGTACGGCGGTGCCTCCGCTGTTGAAACCACCCCCGTACAACCAGACCAGGACCGGGCGTTTTTCTTTAGCGGATTTCGCCCCCGTCCACACGTTCAGATACAGGCAGTCTTCGCTAATCGGCTCTTTCGGAATCAGGTATTCTGCACTCCAGGGACCGAAGGGAGACGGTGAATTCTGCATCGGGCTTGGCCCATAAGTATCAGCTTTACGAACACCCGACCAGGGAATTACGGGCTGGGGAGCTTTCCAGCGCAGGTTGCCAACGGGCGGAGCGGCAAAGGGAATGCCTTTGAAAATCTGCACATTGCCGTCTTTGCTGGTGGTGCCGGAGATACGGCCACCCGTAACGTTTACGGTATCCAGATCACCGGTTGCGGGTGCAAATGCCACAACGCCCACGAACAACAGCAAAGCGAGGCTAAACAAGGAAAGTGTCGTTTTCATAAGCCAGATTAGGGTATAGTAACTCCGTTTGCTTTAAGAATCTTGCTGAAAAACAGCACCTGATAAGGTAAGGCATTCTCCCAATATTCCCAAGTGTGGCCGCCGGGACGTTCGATGTAATCGTGGGGGGTCTTGTTTTCAAGCAGTCTGCGGTGCAGGTCACGGTTGGTTTCGATGAGAAAATCATCTACGCCAATATCCAGGATAATGGGCAGGTTATTGGCTTTCAGCTGGTCAGCGAGCGTGACCATCGTGTAACCCGGATAAGGTGCCTCGCCTTCTTTGGGTGGCCCCAATAGCTTGGCAAAGTTCTCTGATCGGGACTTGGCAAAATCGGCGGGTACTTTCCAGGTAGCGGTATTGATATTCATTACTCCGCTCATGCTCCCGGCGGCTGCAAACAACTCCGGATGGCGCGACGAAATAAACATAGCCCCATGTCCACCCATGGACAAACCCGCGATTACGCGCCCTTTCTTCTCCCGAATGGTACGGTAGGTATTATCAACTTTGTCGATTAGTTCTTTCGAGATGAAGGTCTCGAACTGGCTGGTCTTAACCAGTGGGCTATCGAAATAATAGCTGGTCGGGTCACCATCGGGCATTACAATGATCAGGTTATATTGATCGGCCAGCCGGTGCAAGAGCGTTTTGTTGGGCGTTTTGGTGAGCCAATCCCGAAAACTGCCCGACCCGCCGTGCAGCAGGTATAATACCGGAAGGGGTTGTATGGCTTTCTTATACCGTTCCGGTAGTACCACGGCGGCCTTCAGGGTGCGGTTCATGCTGGCGCTTGGCACATCCAGGGTATCAACTTTGGCTGCCATTGCAGACAGCGACAGCAGGCAGCCAAGCAGTAAGGGTAGGGTTTTCACGGGTAATCTGAGCATTGGATTATTGAACAGCAGCGCCGTTAGCTTTCAGGATATTGGTAAAAAATAACACATGGTAGGGCAGGGAGTTCTGCCAGTAATCCCAGGTATGACCACCGGGCCGTTCGGTATAATCGTGTTCAACTTTGCTGTAGACCAGCCGCCGGTGCAGTTCACGGTTCGGCTCAATCAGGAAGTCATCGACGCCACAGTCGATAATCAGTTTTTGGCCGTTGGCTTTAATCTTGTCGACCATATTGACCACCGAGTTAGCCGCGTAGTAATCGGGTGTTGAACCCAGCGTGCCCAGGATACGGGCAAATCCCGGCTGAATCCTCGTTTCAAAGGTTGGGTCGATGCGCCAGGTTTTGTAATTCAGGTCCATCACGCCACTCATGGTGCCGGCTGCACAGTACAGCTCCGGATGGCGGGCCGCCAAGTACATGGCTCCGTGGCCACCCATACTCAGGCCGGTAATGACCCGCCCTTTGCGGTCGCGTATGGTCCGGTAGGTGTTATCAATTTTCTCGACGACTTCTTTGGCGATGTAGGTTTCAAACAGGTTGTCTTTCTGAACCGGACTGTCCAGGTATCCGCCGAGTCGGTCGCCTTCGGGGGTGACGATGATGAGGTTATTCTGGTCGGCCAGTTTGTGCAGCAGCAACTTGTCGGGTGTCTTTTTCAGCCAGTCGCTGAACTGATCACCACCTCCGTGCAGCAGGTATAGTACGGGATAGTTGGCTTTACTCTTCGCATACGACTCCGGCAGGACCACAGCCGCACGCAGGTTACGCTTCATCGCGGCACTCGGCACATCGAGCGTATCAACTTTGGCGCTGAAGGCAACCAGAGGAAGGAGAGGCAGAAAAAGAGCGAGAAATAGACGAGGTAAACGCATGGTTAGGTTCTTTATGTCAAAAGTACATAAAGAATGCATACGTAACAAACCGGCAACGGTATAATTGCAAAATTTAATGACGATGTATAACCCTATAAAGTAGGAGAACTGAGCCAATACCCAATTCTCCTGTAATCCAGTTCTGTTATTTTAGTTGCGTGTCAGCGAAGTGAATCATTGCTTTGCTGATGAAAGCCGCGTAAGCCGGATTCTCTTCACCCGTGTAGCTTGCCGTATAACGAAGGTCGTAAACGTACGTCTGCGCCAGCCCTTTGTAGGCGTCAGCGATGGAGCCGTTTTGACCGACCGAGTCGCCCCAGAACTGCCGGATAATGGCGTAATGTCGGGCTATTAGCTGCTGCACGGCCGGGTCGGTTGGTTCCAGGTGCATCAGGTTGGCTATTTTCAGGGCTACTTCCTTACTTTCGGCACCCAGCCGTGCAAATGCCTCCTTGCTCATCCCACGCAGCTTATTTTCCGATTCTTCGACCACTTCACGGCCGTATTTTTCGGCAGCCTCCTGCCGGTACGCGTTGGCTTGCTCCTTAGAGAAACCCTGGTACAGTTCGTCGTCAGTTAACATAGTTTGTTCTCCGTTTAAGGTTGAAATTGTTTTGTCAATTGTCACCAACAATTCGGATAACCGGTCTCTTCGTGCCTGTAGGGCCTGCTTGTGGCTGTGCAGGGCCGTCAGCACGTCGAAGTTCGGGTCTTCCAGAATTTGCCTGATGTCGACAAGTGCAAAGTCCAGCTCCTTATAAAAGAGAATCTGCTGCAGTCGGATGAGCTCTTTTGGGCCGTAGAGTCGGTACTTCGCTTCCGTACGAATGGAAGGTTTCAGCAGGCCCAACTCGTCGTAGTGGTGGAGTGTGCGCACACTCACGCCCGCCAGTTTTGCCAGTTGCCGGACCGTGTATTGTCTCATTGTCAGGTAATTTGTTGGTTGACGGGCGAAAGGTAGGCTATGACGTAAGGGGAGAGTCAAGAGAAATTTTCACTTTTTACAATTTATTAGTCCTTAAACTAGATAGACTATTAGTTAAATGGCTGATAATCAATTTTTTCAAAATAATTTGGAAAACTAAAATTGTGTATTCACCTTTGCCCATCAATCAACCGGAGTAGTACACCAACTCATTAGTACCCATGAAAATCGCGCAGCAACTTCATTCATCGCCCGGACGTATCGGCATGAATCCTGCTTCGTTCCACCGAATGTCGGCGGTTTTCTGTTGTTGTATGTAATTTCCCGACCTCCTCAGGTCTCCCGTTTTCCCTTCGTCAGGAAATAAATCAACTCAACTAAGTAGCCATCGGCTGCTTATGGTACCCATAAATTTTAAGTTAATGTATTAATCTATATATTCTATAGATAATATATTAATACTAATGAACACGTAAACCAGTTAGTCTTATGATTCTTGAATTTGAAAACGAATTAGGCGACATCCGTTCAGTCGTCTCGATAGACCGGCAGTCGGCCCCGCATGTCCGTCCGCTCATAACGGGCGAGAAAGCCCCTTTCGCCAGCTTTGCTGCGTTTGCTGCCAATGGGCACCCGCCCGTACAGGTGGCTGAACCAACCGACGAGCAGCCGCTGGTGGTCAGTTTTTACTGCCCGTGCTGGGGACGCTACGCCCGCCCCTATTTGCTGCAACTCATCGAACTCGCGGAGCAACTGCGGGCGGAGGGAACTAGTCTGCTCGTTTTTTCCAATGAACCGGTAAACTCGCTGCTGCTTCAGTTCCCGCAGTTGAACTTCCAGGTCGTTTACGACGCGGGCTTTACGGTGGCCCGTCAGTTCGGGGTGTATTCCGAAGCGAATCCCATCTGGGACCGGGTATCAGGTATTTCGGAGGATGTCTTTACCCCGGCACTCTACGTGATTGGTGGGGAGCGTCAGATTACGTACCATTTCCTGGACGAGGATTTTGACAAAACTATCCCGACCGAAGCGGTTGTTGACGCAGCCCGGCGAGTGCTGGTAACGCAGTAACCAAACCATCAACAAACCTTCCCGATGAAAGCAACCCACCCTACCGAAGACTGGCTCCAGACGGTCTTTCAGGTCATCGGCTTCGAGCGGCTGGCGTTTGTAAGCGATGTAGCGGAGGCTGTACCGCAGGATGAAACCTGCCGCCTGGCGGAACTGCGTTTTGAGAGTGACGGCGTACGGGTCAGCGGACAATTGACGGTGCGCTCGTCTGATAACCGGCAACTTTCCGGGATTACCCGGCGGCTGCTGGCCGTTCGTGGGGTAGTTAGCGTGAATGAAATTCAGTAAGCGTATTAAAATCAATTTGTTGATTACGGTACTGTACCAGCGGCAACTGGTACAGTACCCATAAAAATGACGGAACGGCGGCAACCGTTCCGTCGGACCGCCGTAGCGGCTGGTTTTAAACAAGGCACGGGCACCGACGCGTCGGGCCGGCCTCATCTTTCACAAAACCAATACAAAGTAATGAAAAAAATTGTACTCACGCGGGCAGCTTTTCTGGCCAGCTTCCTGTTCATCTCCTTCTTGTTGGCCGCTCAGAACAACCCCGTGATCAACGCCACCGTCTCCGGACGGGTTATCGACAACCGGACCGGCAAAAAGCTGGTGGGGGCTACTGTTGCTATCAAAGGCACAACCAACGGTGCGCCCACTAACCAAAACGGCCAGTTCGGATTGATTACCGGCCAGAAACTGCCGTTTACCGTGCTGGTTTCGCACCTTGGTTACAAAACCAAAGAAGTCCTCGTCAGCGAAGAGTTTGTGGAAATCAAGCTGGAGGAGAGCTCCGAAGTACTCTCGGAAGTAGTCATCACCTCCCGGCGCAGGCAGGAGTCGGCGCAGGAGGTACCCATTCCTATTTCCGTGATTAAGGGGCCGCTGGTAGAGGATGCCGGGGCCTTCAACGTAAATCGTATGAAGGAACTGGTGCCCACCGTGCAGCTCTATTCCTCCAACCCCCGCAACACGACGCTCAATATTCGGGGGCTGGGCTCGACCTTCGGCCTGACCAACGACGGTATTGACCCCGGTGTCGGCTTTTACGTCGACGGCGTGTACTTCGCCCGGCCAGCGGCTACCACGCTCGATTTCATCGATATTGAGCAGATTGAGGTGCTGCGTGGCCCACAGGGTACCCTTTTCGGCAAGAACACCACGGCCGGGGCCTTCAACATTACCACCCGCGCACCGAGTTTTCAGTCGGGCGGTACCTTCGAGGTCAGCTATGGCAACTATGGCTACATTCAAGCCCGGAGTGCCCTTACCGGTCCTCTGGGTAAAAACCTGGCCGGTCGGATTTCCTTCTCAGGCACGCACCGCAACGGGTTGCTCTACAACGTCAGAACGGAGAAGTACGTCAACACTCTCAATAACCTGGGTTTCCGTGGTCAGTTGTTATTTACCCCTACCGACCAGATTCGGATTACGCTGGCCGGTGATGTGTCGGATCAGAAGCCGGATGGCTTTGCTCAGGTAGTGGCGGGTGTGGCCCCCACCAAACGTCCGGCTTACCGGCAGTTCAACCAGATCATTGCCGATTTAGGCTATCAGCTACCCAGCCAGAATCCTTTCGACCGCCTTATCGACCATGACACACCGTGGCGCTCGGGTAACCAGCTCGGTGGCGTGTCGCTCAACGTCGACGCCAAAGTAGGACCGGGTACGCTGACCTCGACCAGCGCCTGGCGGTACTGGAACTGGGACCCCTCCAATGACCGCGACTTTACCGGCCTGCCGGTACTCTCCAGATCGGCAGCTACCTCCCGGCACCAGCAATGGACTCAGGAGGTTCGCTACGCCGGTAATCTGTCTTCGCGCCTAAGCGGGGTTGTGGGCGTCTTTCTGATTGGGCAGGACCTCAAAACCGACCCCGTTCACACCGAAGAGTCGGGGGCAACCCAGTGGCGCTTCTCGCAGAGTTCGACCAGTGCGCTGTGGAAGACACCGGGCCTTTTCGACGGCTACGGTATCCGGACTACCTCCCGGCTGCAGTCCTTCGGGGCGGCAGTGTTCAGCCAGGTCGACTGGGCCATTACCAGCCGGTTGCACCTGCTGCCCGGTCTTCGGTACAACTATGACCAGAAGAAGGTCGACTTTAACCGGCAGACTTACGGCGGTTTGCAAACCACCGATCCGGCCTTGATTGCGCTGAAGAATGCGGTCTATACCAACCAGGCGTTTGCGGCTGATGTCGACGAAAGTAACCTGTCGGGTCAACTCACGCTGTCTTACAAAGCCGCCAAACGCTTCAATGCCTTTGCCACGTATTCGAATAGCTATAAGCCGGTTGGGGTCAACCTGGGTGGACTGCCTACAGCCAATGGCCGGGTGATGACCGAACTGGCGCGGATTAAGCCGGAGTACGTTACGCATTATGAGGTGGGGGTGAAGACCAGCCCGACACCGCAATCGACGCTGAATGTGGTGTTCCATACCACCGACATCCGGGATTACCAGACGCAGGTACAGACGGCCGAGGTGGGGGTAAACCGGGGCTACCTGGCCAATGCCGAGCGTGTACGGGTGGTGGGTGTTGAGGTGGACGGAAACCTCCGGGTGCATAACTTTTTAACCCTCTATGGGGCAGTAGCTTATACCGACGGCAAATACATCTCATTTAAAAACGCACCGGTGCCTCTGGAAGAAACGGGTGGTGAGTCGGCGTTTAAGGACATCTCGGGCGGTGCTTTGCCGGGTATCTCCAAATGGGTTGGCTCACTGGGGGGAGAGATCAGCGGTTACGGCAAGTTTCTGAATGAGGAGGGCCGGTTCTTCCTGGCCATTGATAACTACTACCGCTCTTCGTTCTCATCGAGTCCGTCGCCCTCGGCGTATTTGAACATAGACGGCTATGCGTTGGTGAATGCCCGGCTGGGATTCCGGGCCTCAAACGGGGTGTCGCTTTTGTTCTGGGGACGTAACTTGCTGGATAAGGATTATTTTGAGCAACTGCTGCCGGCGGCCGGCAATGCCGGTCATTACGCCGGGGTGTTGGGCGACCCTAGAACGTATGGGGTAACGCTGCGGTACTCATTCTAAATCCGGGATACACTTTTAATTTTGGGCAGTCGGCCGAAAACCTATGAAATGGATTACCCGCGAACGCCCCAAGATTGACCGAATTGCCTGCCCCTGGCTCATCAGGCGGTTTATTGATCCGGCAGCCGAGTTTTTCTTTGTCTCCGATAAGGAGGTTATTCCCCAGGCAAAGGAGCTGGATGCCATTCCGTTTGATGTGCCGGGGGTAGAATATACCCATTACGAAGACCGTTGCACCTTCGATTATCTGTTGCAGAAACATGCGCTTACAGATCCGGCGCTGCACGTGCTGGCTCCCATTGTACGCGGGGCAGATACCGACACGCATGCGCTGGCTCCCCAGGCTGCCGGACTGTGGGCCATCTCGGCGGGACTGGCGTTTAACATCCGCAACGACCATGAACTGCTGGAGCGGGGCATGCTCCTCTACGATGCGCTGTACAGTTGGGCCCGGTACCTACAGCAGGAAAAGCACACCCAAAGCCCAACCGAACGGCTGTTGCTGGAAGTGCTCCATACCTATCAGCAATCGGCCGAAAAACGCAGAACACCGGCCTGGGTGAGTGAGCTGAAGGAACTCATTCAGGACCAGATTGATACGAACCTGTCGCTGAGCTTGACCGACCTGTCCGATAGTTTAGCGGTCAATCCGGCCTACGTATCCAGAGTGTTCTCCCGCTACTTCGACAACCTGTCGTTTGGTGAGTACATCCGGAAGCTCCGGATTGAGAAAGCCGTTCAGTTGCTGGAGACAACGTCTTACACGCTTTCCGAAATAGCGTACCTGACCGGTTTTTCGGACCAGAGCCATTTTACCCGGATTTTCAAGAAGCTGATGAACCAGAACCCGTCCGAATACCGAAAAAAACGGCAAAAAGGTAAAGCGGATGCAAAAGGTTAAATGCGTTCTATTTTCCGGTTTCAGTGGGCGGTATTCTTGCGGTTATAACACAATTAGCACCTATGTCTGGCTTTTACCAACTAAGAAGGATTTCTTGTAAAGCTGTATTTTTCCTTGCTGCTTTACTCTCCGCTCTGACCACATCCCGTACGCTGGCGCAGACCACCCCAGCCCCTACCTCCCCGGTTACTACACTCCCGGCTCACGTCTATCCCCGTATGGCCGGTTACCTGGGCGTTCTGCATCCGCTGGTGACTGTCGAGCGAAACCGGAGTGAAACCAACTTCAGCAGCCATTATGTAGTGGGTTTCCCCATCGGAATGAACATCTGGAAGACGCAGCAACTGGGCTTTTCGGTAGAAATAGTACCTACTATCCGGGCCGAAAACGGAACTGGCCGGGTGACCAACGTGCTGTTCCATCCGGGCGTGTTGGTCAATTTAGGCCATGATTTTACCTTCGCCGGCCGGCTGGCGTTCGAAACCTCCGGCCGGTATGGGGTAACGCCGGTCCTCAACAAGATTGTGAAGCGTACGAAGACCAACAGTTACTTTGTCGCGGTGCCCATTCCGGCCCGGTTTGGCAACAACCGGGCTGCTTCGGTAACCCTGGGCTTCCAGTTTGGTATTGTTTTCTAAATAGCTAGCTTGGGGCTGATTAACGTTATCGAAACAAACCCTTTTATGAGACGGAGAAATTTTTTGAAAACAGCGGGGGTAGCCGGTGCCATTCCTTTTTGTGGCGCACCGGTCGGTCAGATGGGGATGCCCTTGAAAACACCGCCTTTAACGACGCAGGAACAGGATGCCATTGCCACGGCATTAGGCAGGAAGGGAACTTATAACGAAGCGCAGTCTACCTACTCGGTACCGCTGCCCCGCAATGACCTGACCGTTACCGTTAAGAATAATCCGGTACCGATTCCGTTCGGTTTTGGGGGCTGGGTGGCCTTCAAGAAAACGCTCGACGGCAAACAGACCGTTATGATGAGTGATACGGTACTGCTGGAGGCTGAGGTGAATCCGCTCATCGACGCTACCCACGCAGCCGGGCTGGAGGTCGGGGCTATTCACAACCACTTTTTTTACGAGCAGCCGCGCATCTTCTACATGCACCTGCACGGCATGGGCGACACAGCCGCATTGGCGGAGAAGTATGCAAAAGCCATCCGCAACACCAAACTATTTCCGGCAAACCAGGCCAGTGGGGGCGCTACCGCCGGTGCCCCGGCCTCAACGGGTTCAGACTTATTCGATTTAGCTGCTCTGGATGGTGTGGTCAAGTACAAAGGGGTTGTCAACGGACCGACGTATAAGTATACCGTTGGGCGCGACGACGTACAGATTGTCGCCATGGGAGCCGAGATGACGGCAGCCATTGGACTGAATTCATGGGCGTCATTTGCCGGTAAGCAAAGCGACGCGCACATTGCGGGCGATATCGCCATGCTCGACGGGGAGGTTAACAATGTTGTGAAGGCGTTGCGACAGCATAATCTGGAGATAGTAGCCCTGCACCACCATATGCTGGGCGAACAGCCCCGAACCATCTTTCTGCACTACTATGGCCGGGGACCGGCGACTGATCTGGCCAAAGGCTTCCGGGCCGCGCTGGACCAGTTAGGTAAGGGCAAAACAAGCGGTATGCAGCACTGAGGGTATCAGCCCCCGTTTACCACCATTTCTCGTACCCTTCGGCCGGTTTCCACTGGCTGGAGGGTTCGTAGTAGCTCCAGAGCAGGGTCGCCAGTTTTCGCAGGAGCACATACCCTTCATTATCGCGGACCCAGCGTTCATCTTTCTGGTTTTTGGTCATCAGGCAATACACGTACTCGCCGTGGGGAGCATGTACCAGCACGACCTCCGACTTTGACTGATTCACCGCTCCGTTTTTAGCCGCTACCTTAATGTCCGGCGGTAATTGCGACAGGCCTTCGCCATCCCAGAACTGCCGGCCCAGGTTGCGATACATCCGGTCGCTGGCGTCGGGGCTGACGGCCCGTCCCCGCCGGATCATCACCAGCAGTTCGCCCAGTTCGCGGGGTGTGGTTTGGCCCCAGCCGTAGCGCGAGCGGTTGGCTTCGCGGCCGGGCGTGCGGGAGTTGACCCGCGTCTGCGGAAAGCCGTTTGCTGCCAGCCAGTTGTTAATGGTCGCTCCTCCGCCGGCCAGTGCCTGCAACCAGAGACTACCGGTATTGTCGCTAATAGTTTCCATTAGCATCACTACGTAACTAAGCGGGATTTTGGCCCCGTCTTTCAGTGAGCCGACAATGCCGTCGTCGTAATGAAGCGAGTCGCGGTACACCAGTTCCTGCTGGTAGGAGAGTTCGCCCTGGTGAATTTTGTCGAACACTCCGCACATAATAGGAATCTTGATGGTGCTGGCAGTAGGGAACACCGTATCGGCATTTACCATAACGACCCGGTTTGTTTTCAGGTTGCGCACATACACACCCACATCGCCGTTGAAACCTTTCAGGAGTTCCTGGATCTGGCGGGTCAGTTTTTTGTCTCCTTTGGTGACACCCACAAAGGAGTGCTGTGCCAGAGCCATATACCAGCCTGATGTACCAATAATTGTGAACAGTAAAAACAGGGCAGGGGTAAAGCGTTTGCGCATAGAATTTGGGTGATTCAATCGTTACGCCGGTGAGTTTACAATAACGCTCTATAAACTTACAAGGCCGGCGCGTATTTTCTCAGGAAGGCGACCTGACTTTTTTATGCCGGCTCACGCGCTGGTGTACAAATCCTCCTCGGTTGAACAGCGTCTGAACAGGAACCGAATAGTAAGTGCTTTTGCTTTTATTTCTCTGAAAATGTATACATTAGGTGGTAGTTACGTCTTTGGTTATCGCTCTACGGTTGCCGGCTAATGACATGGGGATTGTCGCCGGGAAGCATGAATCCCTTCGGCTACTTCCTCTTTCCTGAACCCGTCACCTGCCGGTGCTGTCTCCTCATGAAACGTTTATCTGTTTTCCTCTTTCTATGGATACTTTCTGTATCCTTTACTCTGGGGCAGAACTTTGATCCCGCCGAAATCGACAGCCTTAAAGGTTTGCTGGCTCAGGCTCGCCAGGATACCAGCCGGGTGTTGCTGTTGGTTAAACTGGCTAATGCTTATAGCTTCTTTTCTCCTGACTCCTCTATGAATCTGGCTCAGCAGGCATTGAAACTGTCACACAGCAGCAACTTTATGAAAGGTGAAGGACAGGCTTTAGGCCGTATGGTTAACGTATCAAGGATACGCGGTGACCTGCCGCAAGCGTTGGCGTATGCTTATAAAGGGCTGATCATCGCCAGAACTATACATGACCCTTCAGAAGAAGGACAGCGGCTAAACCAGATTGGCCTTATTTACTTCGATTTGGGAGAAAGTCGCAAAGCGCTTGGCTACTATAACCAAGCCAGGCAAATTCATGAAGCTATTTCTGATAAAATGCGCGTTGCTGTTGTGTTGACTAATATGACTAACGCCTACATAAGCCTTTCTTTACTGGATTC
Organism: Nibrella saemangeumensis; assembly: GCF_039541915.1. NCBI lineage: Bacteria > Pseudomonadati > Bacteroidota > Cytophagia > Cytophagales > Spirosomataceae > Nibrella > Nibrella saemangeumensis. Next base: position 95,427 of record NZ_BAABHD010000027.1, on the reverse strand, counting down.
CGCCAGGATTGTCAATAAGCAGGCACATCAATTGCTCAGTCAATTCCCAAAAAACAACGCACTAAAGTGTACAAACTTAAATTATTCGGGACGACTTGCTGCCTTAATAGGGTATTATGCAGAGGCTATTGGCTTTTATCGGCAAGCGTTGCGCCTGTCCTTATTGGTTAATGAAATTCGTATTCAGTCTACGACTCAGTTGTATATGGCAGAGGTGTTCAACCAGACTCACCAACGCGACTCCAGTCTGCATTATGCCCGCCTTGCCCTGGGTAATAGCCAAAAATTAAACTACAAAGCCAATGTTTTAAAAGCAGGCAATCTACTGTCACAGCTGTTTAAGTTTATCCCTAATGCCGACAGTGCTCTGTACTACCAGGACATAGCCAGAGCCGCCAACGATAGTTTATATGGGCCTAAAAAGTTTCAGCAGCTACAATTACTCCTGCTCGACGAACAACAGCAGCAGCAGGAATTGGTGGCAACCCAGGAAAAGTTTAAGAATCGAGTACAGATCTATACCCTACTGGCAGGTCTGGTAGTCGTCTTGCTGATTGCGTTTATCCTGTACCTCACCAACCGTCAGCAGCAAAAAGCCAACCGGTTGCTCTTACGGCAAAAAGAGGAGATCAACCTCCAACGCCACAAAGCCGAAACCGCACTTTCCGACCTGAGGGCTACTCAAGCGCAACTTATCCAACGCGAGAAAATGGCCTCCTTAGGAGAACTGACCGCTGGCATTGCCCATGAAATTCAGAATCCGCTCAACTTCGTCACTAACCTTTCGGAGGTCAGTACGGAACTGGTAGAGGAGTTGGAAGAAGAGACCAAAGCTGGTCATACCGAGGACGTTTTAGCCTTAACGGCCGATTTAAAGGAAACCCTGGAAAAAGTGAATCACCACGGCAAGCGGGCCGATAGCATCGTCAAAGGTATGTTGCAGCACAGCCGCGTCAGCAGTGGGCAGAAAGAACCCACCGACCTCAATACCTTAGCGGATGAATACCTGCGGCTCGCCTACCAGAACCTGAGAGCAAAAGACGACAGCTTCACGGCCGACCTGCGGTTAAATCTGGACCCCAGTTTGGGCAAAGTCAATGTTGCGGCTCAGGATATAGGACGGGTGCTACTGAACCTATATAATAATGCTTTCTATGCGGTGCAGGAAAAGCAAAAGCTGACCCATAACGGCCGGGGCACGAATGCCTACAAGCCCCAAATTGAGGTGATTACCCATCGGGAGAATGGGCGGGTGGAACTGCGGGTGAAGGATAATGGCGCGGGTATTCCCCCGGAGATTCTCTCCAAAATCTATCAGCCATTCTTCACCACCAAGCCGACGGGACAGGGTACGGGACTGGGCTTGTCTCTCAGCTATGATATTGTCACCAAAGGGCATGGCGGAGAGATGATAGTGGATAGTCAGGAAAATACGTATACGGAGTTTGTTGTCACCTTACCCACCTCCAATCTGTTATGAACCGCTTGTTTGCCACTCTACTATTGTGGGTTTTGTGCCTGCCCGTTGCGTTAGGTCAAAATGCGCATCTGGACAGCCTGAAGCGTCTGCTGGCTCAAACCCGCCAGGACACCAGCCGGGTACTGATACTGGCTGAATTGGTCTATGGTTATCATATATATTCGACAGACTCCAGCTTGAAACTAGCTGAGCAAGCCCTTCAACTTGCCCGCAGGATACGTTTTGCTAAAGGAGTCGGGAGGGTTTTAAGAAACTATAGTGGTACATTAAGGGATCTTGGGAATCTACCTCAAGCCCTTGATTATGCCCTTAAAGCCCTCACCATCGCCCGCGATACTCGTGACTGGCAACTGGAAGTAGAATCACTGAATGTTATTGGAATAATTTATAGTGCTCTGAGTGAAAACCAGCAGGCGCTTAGTTACTTTGAGCAGTCGAGACAACTGTCTGAATATCATGGTGATACGTATGGGCTTATGAGAGAATACGGGAATATGGTTAGACCATTTCTCGCTCTGAATTTACCCGATTCGGCTCGTATCGTTCACCAAAAGGCAGACTGGCTGAGTAATCATTTTCCTAAATCAGTTGACAGGTTTACTTATTTGGTTGCCAGATCTAGTATACTGAGGAATTCTGGACGTCTTGAGACTTTTACAGGTAACAACAGCCGGGCTCTCCAGTTGTACAGACAGGCTTTGCAGATAACCTATGTCCTTAATGATAGGCGGAACCGCACAACTCTTCTACTGGCAATGGCTGAACTTTTCAATAAGCTTCACCGGGCCGATTCCAGCCTGTATTATGCCCATCTGGCGCTTATCAATAGTAAGCAGGCCAATAATTTAGTAACTCCGTCTATCACTTATTTTTTGGCCAGGCTCTATAAAGACAAAAACAATCTTGATAGCGCCTTTCATTATCTGGAAATAGCCAGAGCCTCCAGCGATAGTTTGTTCGGCCCCAGGAAAATTCAGCAACTCCAATTACTGGCTATCGCTGAAAAACAGCGTCAACAGGAGTTAATCCTAGCCCAAAAAGAGTACCAGAATCAGGTGCGATTTTACGCTGTACTGACCGGGCTGGGCGTTTTGGTCTTACTAGCTTTGATACTGTGGCGCAACAACCGTCAGAAACATAGGGCCAATGAACTTCTCCAGCAAAAGAACGGAGAGATTCAGCGCACTCTTATCGAACTCAAAACTACGCAAGCGCAACTCATCCAACGCGAGAAAATGGCCTCTTTAGGCGAACTGACGGCTGGTATCGCCCACGAAATTCAGAATCCATTGAACTTCGTCAACAACCTCTCGGAGGTAAGCACTGAGCTGGTCGGAGAACTGAAGGAGGAGGCAAAAGCTGGCCATATCGAAGATGTGTTAGAATTAGCCGACGATCTACAGGAAACCCTGGAAAAAGTGAACCACCACGGCAAGCGAGCCGACGGCATCGTAAAAGGTATGCTCCAGCACTCTAAAACGAGTAGTGGTACCAAAGAGCCTACCGATCTGAACGCCTTAGCTAATGAGTATTTACGGCTGGCCTACCAGAATCTAAAAGCCAAAGATGACAGCTTCACGGCTGATCTGCGGTTATCACTTGACCCTAATCTGGGGTTAATCAACGTGGCTCCTCAGGACATGGGGAGAGTGCTGCTTAACCTCTACAACAATGCTTTTTATGCCACGCAGGAGCAGGCCCGAAAGTCCATGGACGGCTTTCAGCCCCAGATTGAGGTGACTACCCATCGGGAGAATGGGCGGGTCGAATTGCGAGTGAAGGACAATGGCACGGGTATACCCTCGGAGATTCTCAATAAGATCTATCAGCCGTTTTTCACTACCAAACCCACCGGGCAGGGTACGGGACTGGGCTTGTCTCTCAGCTATGATATTGTCACCAAAGGGCATGGCGGAGAGATGATAGTGGATAGTCAGGAAAATACGTATACGGAGTTTGTTGTCACCTTACCTACCTCCAACGGATTATGAAACGGCTCCTGCTTTTGATCGTGTTATTTGGCCATATAGCTTTTGCCCAAACACCGCGCATTGACAGTTTACGACAGTTGCTTGCCCAAACCCGGACCGATACCGGTCAAGTTTGGGTGCTGGCCCAATTAGGAAATAGCTACCGGGTGGTGTCGCCCGATTCTGGACTATATTTTGCCCAACAGGCGCTCACACTGTCTCGTAAAATTGGCTTTGTAAAAGGCGAAGTTCGTGCTTTAACCAATTTGGGGCGCATCATTCAGGACCAGGGCAACCTGCCCAAAGCGTTGCAATACCAGTTTGATGCACTGAAATTGGCCCAGGAAAACAACCTGCCCGACGAGATGGATTGGCCCCTGAACCGGCTTGGGTCAATTAATAATGCGTTAGGAAATCACCAACAAGCTCGCCAATACTATTATCAGGCTCTCCGAATTTTTAGAGCGAAACGGAATGAACATGATATAGCGATTGCACAAAGCAACATCGCTTACAATTTTATCCAGCTAAATCAGCCAGATTCGGCTTTGGCTTATGCCGACTCGGCTTACCGGACTATAACTCGGCTTAGGTCTTCACAAACAACGGCACTTCAGCTGGTACTAAATGTGCTGGGACGGTGTTACGTCAAAAAAAAACAGTCTGATAAAGCGCTGTACTATTTCCGAAAGGGAATTCAAGCCTCGATCAGACAGCAAGACCACCGTAACAGTAGTCAGATTTACATAAACATAGCTTATCTATACCGACAGCATCACCAACCGGACTCCTGCTTTTACTACGCCCGGAAAGCGTTGGACGAAGCCAATGAGATTGGCTTCACTGAGGGCGTATTACACGCTAGTACGTTGCTTGCCGAGTACTTCCGGCAGCGTCGGAACTTTGAACAGGCCTTTGGGTATCAGCAAATGATGATCGGAGCCCAGGACAGTCTGTTCGGCAAGGCCAACGTTCATGCCGTTGAGCAAATAATAATCAATGAGCAAAACAGGCAACGCGAAATACAGGCTCAGGCAATGGCCTATCAAAACCGGATTGAACGATCTGCGTTTGCAGCCGGGTTAGCCGTAGTGCTGCTGGTTGCCTTTTTCCTCTATCGGAACAACCGGCAGAAACACCAGGCCAATAAACTCCTCGGTGAACAAAAGGCCAAAGTCGAACAAACTCTGACAACCCTCAAAGCCACTCAGGCCCAATTGATTCAACGCGAAAAGATGGCTTCACTCGGAGAACTAACTGCCGGTATCGCCCACGAGATTCAGAATCCTTTAAACTTCGTTAATAATCTCTCCGAAGTGAGTACAGAACTGGTGGAGGAACTGGAGGAGGAAATTAAAGCCGGCCATACCCAGGATGCGCTTGACCTGACGGGTGACCTGCGGGAAACCCTGGAAAAAGTGAATCACCACGGTAAGCGGGCCGACGGCATCGTCAAAGGCATGCTCCAGCACTCCAAAACGAGTAGAGGTACCAAAGAGCCTACCGATCTGAATGCCTTAGCGGATGAATATCTGCGCTTAGCTTACCAAAACCTGAGAGCTAAAGACGACAGCTTCACGGCCGACCTACGGTTAAATCTGGACTCTACTCTAGGACTAGTCAACATAACTCCGCAGGACATGGGCAGAGTGCTGCTCAACCTTTACAACAATGCTTTCTATGCGGTGCAGGAAAAGCAAAAGCTGACCCATAACGGCCGGGGCACGAATGCCTACAAGCCCCAAATTGAGGTGACGACCCATCGGGAGAATGGGCGGGTAGAATTGCAGGTGAAGGATAACGGCACAGGTATACCTGAGGAGATTGTCAATAAGATTTTCCAGCCTTTCTTCACCACTAAACCTACCGGGCAGGGTACCGGATTAGGTTTGTCGTTGAGCTATGACATTGTGACCAAAGGGCATGGGGGAGAGATGCGGGTTGACACACAGACCGGTGAATTTACCGAGTTTGTCATTGCCTTACCGGCCTAATAATCTCCCATACCATGGCCGGAGTCAGGCCGGCGACAGAGTAGCCCGTACCGGGTCGCCAGAGCGATGTAATTCCAGCTGTCGGATACCTTGGTATTAGCTCCCGGAATGTAATTCGGGATACTGCTCCTTTTTTTCTAAATTCCTGAACCCTGTCCCAAAAGTGATAGTAATTGTCTCAATATTAACCATCTTATTCCCAGGCGTTTATAATCTTCGTCATAGGCAAACCGCCTGTATGTCCTGCCTGAAAACAGGGCTGCATCACCATTCAAATTGGTTAGCTTATGAAACCTCTCCTCTTTTTTCTCCTCCTCAGCCAGCTATCACTGACTACGTTTGCGCAGCACCGGGTGCAGGGCTCCGTGAAAGACCCTACGGGCAAAGACCTGCCGTTTGTGAGTATCGCCCTGCTTCATGCAAAGGACTCTTCCCTGGCCAAAGGGGCTGTCACCACCGAACAGGGTAGCTATCGTTTTGAGAATGTGCCCAATGGCCGGTATGTGATTGCGGCTTCCTCGGTGGCTTACCAGAAGCAGAAGTCCGGTGTGTTCGACGTGGCCGCTGATGTGACCGTGCCCGCGCTGACGCTGACCGAAGCCTCCCGAACGCTGAACGAAGTGACGGTAAATGCCCAGAAACCTTTGTATGAGCAGCAGATCGACCGCATGGTCATCAATGTGCAGAGCAGCATTATGGCGGCCGGCAGCACGGCCCTCGATGTGCTCGAACGTTCGCCGGGCGTCACCGTCGACCGGTCGAACAAAGTCCTGTCCATGAATGGCAAGCAGGGCGTCATGGTCATGCTCAACGGGAAACTTTCCCGCATTCCGCTGACCAGTCTCATCCAGATGTTAGGCAGTATGAATGCCGGTAACATCGAGAAAATTGAACTGATTACCACCCCGCCCGCCCAGTACGACGCCGAAGGCAATGCCGGACTCATCAATATCGTAACGAAGCGCAGTCCGGATTTGGGAACGAACGGGTCGTGGTCGGCTAATTTTGGGTATGGACGCTGGGAGCGGGCCGGGATGTCGGGAAACATCAATCGCCGGACGGAGAAACTGAGCCTGTTTGCCGATTACTCCGGGCAGATGAACCACGTGATCCGGCTCTATGACTCCTACCGCCTGATTAGCCAACCGGTACCGGTACGGACCGACATAACGATCCGGCGCGACGAGCGCGACTGGATTCACAATGGGCAGGCCGGCCTGGAGTGGAATCTGAGCCGCCGTACGAGCTTCAGCAGCCTGCTTACCTTATACAATTTCCAATCGAACCAGTATTGTTCTAACACCGCCAGCGTCACACGGGAGGGACAACCATTTACCCAGACTTACATTGACGATGACGAACTGAACGATACCTGGGTTTATACCGGTAATGTGAACCTGCGGCATACCCTCAAAAAAGGAGAGATCAGCGCCGACATTGACTTCATCCGGTTTTTCAACAATAATCCCCACCGCTATCAGTTCGATACGGATTATTTGCAGGAAGGCAGAACGACCAGCGAACTGGTTCGCAATGAAAAGCGGACACCCATCCGGCTCTGGGTAGCAAAAGCCGATTACAGCCTAAACCTGAACGAAGCATTTAAACTAAGTCTGGGTGCAAAAAGTACGCTTGCCCATTTCGACAATAAGATCCGTTTTGAGAACCTGCGCGAGAATAGCTGGTTGATAGATTCCAGCCTGAGCCAGCACGTGCAAATGAACGAAACTATCTGGGCCGGGTATGTCAATCTGAACGGCAAGCTGACACCGAAGGACGTTGTGCAGGCCGGACTCCGGTATGAACACACCCAAACTGATCTGCGGACGATTGAAGGCACTCCTCTGGTTTACCGGAATTACGGCAACTGGTTTCCTACCGTGTACTGGATGCGTACGCTGAGCCCGTCGAGCAGTTTCCGACTGGCGTACAGCCAGCGTATCAGCCGGCCTTCGTTTGGTCAGTTGGCTCCTTTCCTGTACTTCGTTGACCCGACTACCTCCGGCGGTGGTAACGAACGACTGCTGCCCACGCTGGCGACAAATATTCAGGCCAGTTACCGATTTAAGAAAAACTACCAACTCACTGTCGAACACACCTGGTTTAATCACCCGATTTCGTATAACACGATTGTTATTCCGGCCGAGAACCGGCAAATAACCAGCCCGGAAAACCTGGATCAGGCCCGTAACCTATCGGTGAGCTTCAGTTTTCCGTTGGCGGTCACCAAGTGGTGGCAAATGCAGACGAGTCTGTTGAGCGTGCGGCAGGCTAACCAGTTTACGCAGGAGGGGATTACACGCCGGCAGCAGCAGATTTTTGGACGGTTAACGTCAACGCAGACGTTTATGCTGCCGAGTGGGTTCTCCGCCGAGGTGTCGGGCTTTTACCAGAGCCGGACGTTGATCGGCGTGATGGTCCGTCGTCCGTTTGGGGTGCTGAATCTGGGGGTCAAAAAGCAGTTGCCCAACCATAAAGGGTCCCTGCGCCTATCGGGTGAAGATGTCTTCTGGACCAACTACGCGGTGATCGACGTCAGCAATCCGGCCCAAGGGTACTCGGTTCATTCCGGAGGACGCGGTTATCATAACCGGCTGCTGCGGTTGACCTACACCCGGACCTTCGGCAATCAGAAAATAAAAGTAAACAGCAGCCGCGTCACCGGCTCCGACGACGAACGCCGGAGGGTAAACAACTAACGCGTTTATTCAGCGGTTGGCCATACTCAGCTTCAGGCAATTACAGGTGCAGACTCTCCTAAAAAAGTTCTGCACCTGTAATTGCCTATATTCAGTTGAAAATGTATACATTAGGTAACAGTAAGCTTTACGTAACGTACTCTACGGCTGTCGGTTAATTGACACAGGGATTGTCGCCGGACAGCATATTTCCCTGCCGATACTTCCTCTTTCCTTAACCCATTACCTGCCGGTGCTGCCTCTTTATGAAACGCCTGCCCATTTTCCTCTGTCTGTGGATATTTTCTGTATCCTTAGCTACGGCGCAAAATACCCAGATTGATAGCCTCAGACGTGTGCTGGCTCACACCCGGCAAGACACAGGTCGTGTTATGATCTTAGCGCGGTTATCCAGCGCATACACCATATACTCGGTCGATTCAAGCCTGCAAATAGCCCAGCGTGCCCTGACCCTGGCCCGCAGGATTGGCTTTAAAAAAGGGGAAGCCCGATCCCTGAACGCTGTGGGGTATGCGCTTCGTGAGCACGGGCGGCTACCTGAAGCTATGGAATATGCTTACAAAGCCCTCAATCTGACCACAGCCATCGGTGAGATAAGCGAGAAGGCTTCTGCCATCAATGGTATAGGTGTAGTGTATGTTAACCTGGGGGACGATCGTAATGCCCTTACCTATTATAAGCAGGCCTTAAAGCTGTTTGAAGACTTAGGCGAGAAGCGAAATATTGGCATACAACTCAACAACATGACGAGTGTGTATATCCGTCTGGGTTTGTTGGATTCGGCCCAGCTTACCAATCGAAGGGCTTACCCCTTGGTTAAAGACTTGCCCGAATCCGTTGTTAAGAGTTCGGTAATCAGAAATCGGGGACGCCTTAAAGCTCTGACCGGTAACCCGCAGTCAGCCTTACCGGATTACCGGCAGGCGCTTCGGCTTACCTATGAAGATAACAATCTCCGGAACCGGTCGCAGATTCAATATTTCCTGGCTGATCTGTTTTGGGGGCTTCATCAGCCGGATTCCTGTCTGTTGTATGGCCGGCAGGCGCTCCTCAACAGCCGCTTTGTGTACAAAACCAATATACCCCGAACGGCGCGATTAATGGCGTCAGTGTACAAATCGAGAAATAATTTCGACAGTGCTTATCATTATTTACAAATTGCCACTGCGGCCGGTGATAGTTTGTATGGCCCCGAAAAGTTTCAGAAGCTGCAACTGCTGACGCTCAGAGAGCAACACCGACAGCAGGTGTTATTGGCGGCTCAGGAGATATACCAAAATAAGGTAAGGCTTTATTCCTTACTGGTTGGACTGGCGGTAATTGGACTGATTGCACTTATTCTCTACCGCAGTAATAGGCAGAAGCAGAAAGCCAATCATCTCCTGCAGCGCCAGAAAGAAGAAATTCACCGTCAACGTGACAAGGCTGAAACGGCTCTGACAAACCTCAAAGCCACCCAAACTCAACTCATCCAGCGCGAGAAAATGGCCTCCCTCGGTGAGCTAACGGCCGGTATCGCCCACGAGATTCAGAATCCGCTGAACTTCGTCAACAATCTGTCCGAAGTCAGTACGGAACTGGTAGAGGAATTAGCGGAGGAAATTAAGGCCGGCCATACGGCTGACGCCCTTGATCTGACGGGTGATTTGAAGGAAACCTTACAAAAAGTTAGCCACCACGGCCAGCGGGCCGGGGCTATTGTGAGGGGAATGCTGCAACACTCGCAGGCCAGCAACGGCCAGAAAGAGCCTACTGACCTGAACGCCCTCGCTGACGAGTATTTACGGTTGGCCTACCAGAATCAGAGAGCCAAAGACCAGGACTTCACCGCCGAACTGAAACTAAACGTGGACCCTAATCTAGGAAAAGTTAACGTGGCTTCTCAGGACTTGGGCCGGGTCTTGCTCAACTTGTATAACAATGCCTTTTATGCCGTTCAGGAGAAAGCCAGGGCGGCTGCCAATGGCTATCAGCCCCAAATTGAGGTGAGTACGCATCGGGAGAATGGGGTGGTCGAACTGCGTGTGAAGGATAATGGCGCGGGTATTCCCCCGGAAATTCTCTCCAAAATCTATCAGCCATTCTTCACCACCAAGCCGACGGGACAGGGCACGGGCTTAGGCTTATCACTGAGCTATGACATTGTCACGAAAGGGCATGGGGGTGAGATGGCGGTGGAAAGTCAGGAAAATACGTATACAGAGTTTGTCATCACCTTGCCAGTTGCTAAACCCGCTTGATTTATGAAATCGCTTCTTTGGGCTATAGCCTTGCTTTATGAAACCGTTGCCAATGCACAAACCTACATGATGACGGTAGATAGTTTAAGGCATCAGTTGGCTGCTGCCGATCAGGATACTAGCCGGGTGCTGATCATGATAGCGCTATGTGATAGCTACCGTTCTACAGACTCTGCCCGCTATTTTGGTGAGCAAGCCCTGAGTCTGGCCCGTAAAATCAACTACCCGAAGGGTGAGATTCGCGCTATGAGCTATTTAGCTCGTGCTTATGCCGAATTAGGTAATCTCCCGAAAGGATTTCAAATGGCACTAAATTCTCTGCGGGTTGCTGAAGAGAATCAGATGGACCAGGAGTCGGCATTAACATTCAATCAGATAGGCAATCTGTATACTTATTTAAATGATTTTTCAAAGACGGTAAAATATTATAAGCTATCATTAGCTCTGTATGAAAAGTCTCATATTAAGGCAGGTATTTCTACCGAAAAAATGCAATTAGGCAGAGCTTTCGAAGAATTAAATCAGTTAGACTCAGCCTTATACTACGAAAATCAGGCCTTCAATGGAATGTTTGTCGAGAGTAAGGATAGCAACCAGGTTAACCCCTTAGTATACCGAAATTTAGCTCGTATTTACAGTAAGTTGGGTAATCATTCTACAGCTTTTAAGTATGCCTATAAATCACTCAGCATAGCACAAAAAAGAGGTTTTCACTTCGGTATAGCTTTTACATTAACCGATTTAGGCCTGTTCTATAAACGAATAAACCAGCCAGATTCTGGCATTTATTACGCTAAACTTGGTCTGACTGAAGGCCAACGGATTTCGAACAGACGAATTGTTATGGTAGCCAGCAAACTACTGTCGGAACTGTACGAGCCGAGGGATACGAAAGAAGCATTTCGGTATTACAAAATGGCAACTACCAACAAAGATAGCCTGTATGGTGCCGGCAACCTGCAGGCTATTCAGCAGATGTTTGTTCAGGATCATCAGCGTAAAAATGAGATTGAAGCGCAAAAGGTAGCTTACCGGAACCAGTTGCGGCAATACAGCTTGCTGGCAGTGCTGGGGTTATCGTTGTTCATTGGGTTTATTTTATATCGTAACTACAAGCAGCAGAAAAGAGTCAATGGCTTGCTTTCACGCCAGAAAGAAGAAATCAGCCGTCAGCGCGAGAAAGCCGAAACCGCTCTCACCGAACTGAAAGCTACTCAGGCCCAACTCATTCAAAGGGAAAAAATGGCTTCTTTGGGTGAACTCACCGCCGGTATCGCCCACGAAATTCAGAACCCGTTGAACTTCGTCAACAATCTCTCCGAAGTCAGCACGGAACTGGTGGAAGAACTGGAAGAAGAGGCCAAAGCCGGCCATACCGCCGATGTGCTGGAGTTAACAAATGATCTGAAGGAGACCTTACAAAAAGTTAGCCACCACGGCAAGCGGGCCGACAGCATCGTCAGAGGTATGTTGCAGCATTCTCGCGCCGGCAGCGGCCAGAAAGAGCCTACCGATCTGAATGCTTTAGCCGATGAGTACCTGCGGCTGGCGTATCAGAATCTCAAAGCCAAAGATCATAATTTTACCGCCGACCTGCGACTAAATCTGGACCCAACCTTGGGTAACGTCCATGTAGCTCCGCAGGATTTAGGCCGAGTACTGCTCAATCTGTACAATAACGCTTTCTATGCGGTGCAGGAAAAAGCCAGGGTAGTGTCCAATGGCTATCAGCCGCAGATTGAAGTGACGACTTACCGGGAGAATGGCCGGGTGGAACTGCGGGTGAAAGACAACGGCACGGGTATTCCGCCGGAAATCCTCAATAAAATTTATCAACCCTTTTTTACCACCAAACCCACGGGGCAGGGCACGGGCTTGGGCTTATCGCTGAGTTACGACATTGTGACGAAAGGGCATGGCGGGGAGATGACGGTGGAGAGTCAGGCCGGCGAGCAGACTATATTTAGTATAAAGCTGCCGCAATCAACGGTTTACGGCAGCTCCGGTCAGAATCTGCCGTAAACCGTTGACTTGGACTATCGGACTACCTTTTGGCCATCTCCGCTTCGGCCACCAGGGTGAGCAGCGCGGCCTGAATAGCTTTGTAAGCTCCGTTATCGTACCACCACTCGTTGAGGGCATGATTCCCGCCGGTGGTGCCGCCCTGCCCAATAGTAACCGCCGGAATCCCTTTGGCGATGGGGGTGTTGCCGTTGGTAGAGCCGCGTCCGGTCTTGGGTGTTACCCCGAAATAGGCTACCGCAGCCATCGACCGCTGAATTAACGGGAGGGTTTCGGGTAATTCGCCGGATGGCCGCTCGCCGATTCGCTGATACTCGACCGTAAGGGCCGGCCCCGACCGGCGCATCTGGTTATGCTCAGTCAAGGCTTGCTGAACAGATTGTTTTAAGAGAGAATCGATCAGGGCCAGGTTCTCCGGAATCTCGGAGCGCATATCCACTTCCATCCACGATTCGAAAGGAATGGAGTTGACCGATGTACCTCCGCCGATGCGGCCCACATTGAAGCTGGTGCGAGCCCCGGTTCGGGTGAATTTATCGGCCGCTTTCGAGAAATAATGGATAGCCGAACCCAGGGCGTGTTGTGGATTGGCCAACCCGAAAGCGCCCCACGAGTGCCCACCGGGGCCTTTGACCGTAATGCGGTATCGGTTGGAACCAAGTCCCATGTTGCTGACGCGCCCCATATCACCCGCTTCAATCGAAATCCAGGAATCGATCTTTCGGCTCTGGTCGCTGAACAGGTATTTTACACCCCGCAGGTCGCCCAGGCCTTCTTCGCCAACTGAGCCAATAAACAACACATCGGCCTGTGTTTCGATACCGGCGTTTTCCAGCGCCCGCAACACGGCCACAACCGCTACCAGCCCCCGCGTGTCATCGCCAATGCCCGGTGCATATAGGGTATCGCCTTTCTGTTTGACGGTTACGTCGGTCTCCTTCGGGAATACCGTATCTAGGTGAGCATCCAGCGCCACGGTGCGTTTGCCCGGTTTGCCTTTGCGCAGGGCAAGTACATTGCCCACTTTGTCGGTCCAGACCGAGTCGGCACCGGCTTCTTTGAGCATGGCCGCAAAACGGGCACCGCGCTTGTCTTCCATGAACGGGGGAGCCGGAATTTCGGTGAGCATAATCAGCTCGTCACGGTTCTGCTTTTGCTGGGCGGCAATGAACTGAAACGCCTTCTGAATGGATTTGTCTTTTGCCAGTTGGTCGATTTCTTTGGTGTACCGGGCATCTACGTTGCCGGCTTTGCCCGGTTCCAGCTCCTGAGCATTGGTATTAGGAGCGTATAAAATGAAACAGGTCAGTAGTCCGGTAACCCATGCGGTGGTTGAAATTCTCATTAAACAGTTACAGTATTAGTTGATGGTAGTGATTTTCGGATCTCAAGATACTGATTTTTAGCATGAGGCTATCGCCAGATCAATAACCTCACCGCGTCAGTCGGTAAATAAACAGGCGGTCCGCTGGGTCAGAAGCAGACATTCTTTGGGGTTAATGGCCTCTTCGATGCTGTGCGCTCTCCTGCCTAACTGCGTCTAATGGCCGGAACGGGCTTTGACCGTAAGTGCCCATCCACTTGTGCCCTGCCAGGTGGCTACCAGATGGCCCACCCGGTTGAGCGCGTCGGACATCGACACCCACTCGGTTTTGAATCCGAGTTTATCCAGTTCAGCCGCCATCAGTTTGTCGACCTGCCAAACACCTTCGAGGTTGAGGGTGCCGCTGTTGATGTTGACGACCTTTCAAAGAAGGTCAGGGTATAGCGGGTAGCCACTTCAAACAAACAGGCATCGACACACTAATTTCTTTCCCGGTCGGAGTAAGTTTGCCCGTATAGTGGTCGCGCTTAAAAAGGGTGATGTTGTCTGTATCCTGATTAGCTACCAGCACATAGTTGCCTGTGGGATCAATGGTGAAATTGCGTGGTGTTTTGCCGTTGACAGATTGATGACCCACATAGGTTAACTGTCCGGTTTCAGAGTCGATGCTATAGATAACCAGGCTCTCGTGTCCTCGATTGGAGCCATACAGAAAGCGTCCGTCGGGCGAAATATGGATGTCGGCGCTGGTATTAAGCCCCGTGTAATCGTCAGGCAACGTTTTTACGGTCTGAAAAGGAGTTAGTTCACCTGGCTTATATCGAAAACCCGTGATAAGACCTCCCATTTCCTGAATTACATACGCATATCGGCCGTTCGGATGGAAGTCGAAGTGACGCGGACCGGAGCTGGGTTCCACCGTCGTAAAGGGTGGGCTGCCGGGAGTTAGTTGCCCGGTCTGATCATTTAGCAGGTACGTCATAATCTTGTCCGTTCCCAGATCGGGTACAAACAAATCCCGGTTATTGGGAGCCAGATTGACCGAATGGACGTGCGGTTCCCGTTGCCGTTCGGGGTGAAGGCTACTCCCCGTATGCTGAATCGTTTGCACGGCTTTTCCCAACCGGCCATCTTGCTGAATGGGCAGGCAGCTCAGGCTCCCCGCAGTGTAATTCCCAACCAGCAGCCATTTCCCTGTTTTATCAACCATGAGGTGGGTTGGGCCTAAACCACCGGACGACTCGACGTTGAGCAACGTTAATTGGCCCGATTGCCGGTCAATCGAAAACGAGCGAACCGATTCGCCGGACTTGCCCTCGGCCGCATACAGAAACTGCTGATTAGGGCTAATAGCCAGAAACGATGGATTTTTAATGCCTTTGGCTACACCGGCCGGGGCAAAGTCGCCGATCTGCGGATTGAACCGATACACGTATATGCCCTCGCTGGTTCTCAGCGTATAGGTGCCGACGTATAAATGGTATTCCGTAGTACTCTTTGATTCGCGCTTCGACAGTGATTGGGCCGAAACGGTGTAGCTGAGCAGAACAAAGAGGAAAAGTTTTTTCATGAGGTATACAGTGGCATGGTTGGGGGTTGCTTTATAGGTGCTTCAAAACTGTTTTAGCTTTGCCTGAAAAATAAGGTTCAGCAAATGACCCATTTCGGAACGGTTTACGCCTTTAGGAATATCGGCGGCAGCCATTTGAGCGGCATGGTCGGGATAATCAACGTTAGTGCAATAGACCACAACCAGGTCACGGTCAGGGAGGATCACAATGAATTTACCACCAGCCCCCCAGGCACTATAACTCCCGTCTTTCAGCGTTACACCGGGAAAGTGCTTACCATTCTGGGCTACCCACCACAGATATCCATACCCACCGCTTTCACCCGCATCCGAATAGGGTTGGGTACTTTCCAGAATCCAGTCTGCGGGAATAATTTGTAGGTTCAGCCATTTCCCCTTTCGCAAGTAGAGATAGCCAAAACGAGCGAGGTCGCGCACGGTCATCCGAAAATGATAGGCTGGATGAATAGATTCGTCGCCTGGAGAATAATAAAAATCATCTATAGTAAAATCCTGCATTTGTAGTGGTCTGGCAATCTGTTCAAGAAATGCAACTGGGATTTTGGTGTGGGTTTGCTGCTCAAAAAGGGTGCCCAATGCGTTGAAGTCCCAGTTATTATAATACCAGAATGTGCCAGGTAAATGACTCCCCCGCCCGGGTCTTGTGGCCTGCATTGAAGGCGTATTACCGACCGAGTTATGATAGATACCCGACCGTGCCTGTAGCAGCATCCGGATGGTCGCCTGCTTTTCGGTTGGACTTAGTGAAGGCGCATTGTCGTCGATGCCCAACTGGTCGAGGGTGTTATTCAAGTCGATGCGGCCGGCCCTGACGTGAATCCCGTACAACGCACTCAGCAGGCTTTTACGGACCGAAGCAATTTTACTCCGGTAATCGGTATCACCACAGTCCATAACAACCCGTCCACCGTCGACGACCATCAGTCCACCCGGTCCCAGGGATTGCGCATAGGCAGCCGCGTCCTGTAGTTTCTGGTCCGACCAGCCCAGTGCTTTGTTATCGGCTTTTTGCCAACTGTTTCCGGGGTAGGTATTCGTAGGTTGAGATTGAGCGATGGCTGGCGGTTGAAGCATGAAAATGCTGATACACGTCAGAATGAGGGTAGTCGGTCGCATGATGGTAAATGCTTGAAATGGGCAGTAGGTGATTTTAAACCCTATTCTATACTGCTTGAAGTTTAGTGTCTTATTTTTTCAGCAAATACTGGTCGAACCAGCGTGGCATCTCCCGCATGTAATAGGTGGGTCCAGGAAATTCCTGACCATGCTTCCCACCGGGAACGGAGATCAGCTTAACTGGTACACCCGCTTTCCGAAGGGCCTGCTCCATGACTTCGGAGTTTTTGATCGGAACCGTCTCGTCGGCATCGCCGTGGATAAGCAGGAACGGCGGATCATCACTGGTGACATAATACAACGGGAAAGCTTCCTGATAGGTATCAAACCCATCAGCCATAAAAAGCCGGTGAGTTTCAGACATTGAGATTTCATCGGATTATGGTTTTTTGAAGGAAACGGTGACTACTTTATTACCCTTCGCATCAATGTTGGTAGAGGTTACTTTTACTGAACCATCAGCCTGGGGTTCAAACAGATAGGTGCGGATCAGTCCGGGAGGTAAGCCGCTTTGGGCAAACGTATTATTGCCGATGTACTCGTAGTTTATTCCGTAAACAACACGTCCGGATTTACGCCATAACTGACCGTCGCGTTTAAAGAATTCCGTTTTCAGATTCCTATCTTTTTCATCAAGGTAGGTGCCTGCTAATCGGTCGATAGCTGCGGGTTCTGCCAGTAGATTTTCGGTCATAGTCACATCAAACGATACGAGTTTTCGGTTGTTGGCCGTTGGTTTGACGGTCAGAACCCGTTGTTTAGCCTTTGACGAAGCTGCGTAGACATCCGTAGTCAGATAGGGATCACCGGTAAAGTAGAGCTGGGTAACAAGGCTCTGATACCCTGGTGCCGAAATTAGTAAATGAAAATGGGCGGGCCGGAACTGGCCATTGCCGGTATCGTCGTAGGGGACCGGCATTACGGTGAGAAACTCGTAGCTTCCATGGTCATCGCAGACGGTTGCGCCCCGGTAGCGGAAGTCGGGCGACGCATTGTCGTATTGGCCATTGGCGTCGCAGTGCCAAAGTTCCACGTTGGCACCTTGGTAAGGGGTGACACAGTCTTTGTGCTTTACGGTTCCCCGCAAAACAACTTCCTGACCAGGAGCGCCGGGTACGAGCAGGTTGGTACGGAGTGGAGCGCCGGGTCGGTAAAAAGGGCCAAGAATGTCGGTGGTAGTCTCGCAGTCACCGGCGTAACGCTGTCCGTTGAAATGGATAAAACCGGTAGTGCTAACCGCTACGGCGCACAGGGCGGTGTTTTGAAGAAAGGTTCGGCGTTGCATAAAATGAAGAGTAAAGGTTCGAAAACATAAGGAAGCAATACCGGAAGCATTTCAAAAATGCTATTGGTACATTCAAGTTTTAAGAGCAATGTACAAAATAGTTGATGCAAGTCAACTGTCTGAAGATGAAAGTTTTATGTTGTGATTCAGGTCAAAATGGTAACGTTTCGGCCCGAATTAATGACGGAGAATGAAAATAAGTCGACCCGTAGCCGATTAATAAACGCGCCTGCCTTTATTTGCCTGAAAATGTATACATTAGAAGACAGTAACGCGTTGGTTACCTGCTCTACGGCTGCCGGCTAGTGACACGGGGATTGTCGCCGGACAGCATCTATCCCTGCTGCTACGAATCCTTTCCTTGACCCACCACTGCCGGTGCTGTATTCTTCATGAAACGATTGCCGATTTTCTTCTTTTTGTGGATCTTTCCTGTTCTCGTTGCTCCGGCTCAGAACGCCCGAACCGACAGTCTCAGACGCCTGCTTACGCAGCCCCAACCAGACACTAGTCGGATATTGACTATGGCAGACATTGCTTTTGACTATTATATAGCCAATCCGGATACGTCTATGAAGTATGCTCAGCAAGCACTGAAGCTGGCTGAGAAAATAAAGTTTGCAAAAGGAGAATCCAGAGCATTAGGGATAATCGCTCTTGTGGTGAGACAAGGTGGAGATTTACCAAAGGCACTCCAGCTTCAGTTAAAATCGTTACAGATTGCCGTGGATAATCATCTTGATCTGGATGCCGGGTTTGCATTGATGCGCATTGCCAACATCAACCGTGATATTAAGAATTACGCTAACGCTTTAGCTTACTACAGACAGGCTAAACAGAGATATGAGGCCATTCGTAACGAAGAAGGTTTGGCCGCGACATTCATGAATCTGGCTGTACTTTATTCTAAATTAGAGCAGAAAGATTCCTCCTTATATTATAGCCAGCTAGCCTACCAAAAAAGCACCCGATTCCCCCTGTCACCCCGTTTAAGTTTAGGTGTTCTGGCGACTTATGTTAATATCCAAAATCAGTATGGAAATCAACAGCCCGATTTTCAACTCATTCACAAAATCAGGCGATTAGCTATCCAGAACCATGACCGCCGGGCATTGGCTGACGTTGATTTGAAGCTGGCTCAACTTTACAGAGAGGCAGGCCGGCAGGATTCCTGCATTTACTACGCCAGAACATCGCTGACTGAGGCACAGCGCCTTTCTTATAGCCAGGGTGTATTAACGGCCAGCGACTTGTTAGCCGAAGTCTTTGAATCCAGCGATAATATCAGGGAGGCTTACAGGTATGTAAAAATTGCCAAATCGGTTAATGAAGACCTATATGGGGCCGAGAAGATTCAGGAACTGCAAAAGCTGGTCACCGATGAACAAGAACGTCAGCGCGAAATCGAAGCCCGGACTATAGCCTATCAGAATCAGGTCCGGCAATATGCGTTGCTGGCGGGGTTAGGCGTGTTACTGCTCATTGCCTTTATTCTGTATCGAAACAATCGGCAGCAGCAAAAAGCCAATTGGCTGCTACATCGGCAAAAAGAAGAAATTAATCACCAGCGAGCTAAAGCCGAAACCGCCCTCACTGAGTTGAAAACCACGCAGCAACAACTCATCCAACGCGAGAAAATGGCCAGTCTGGGGGAGCTAACGGCGGGTATCGCCCACGAAATTCAGAACCCGTTGAACTTCGTCAACAATCTTTCCGAGGTCAGCACCGAACTAGTCGGAGAGTTGATCGATGAAGTCCGGGCTGGTCACTCCGACGATGCACTGGAATTGGCCGAAGACTTGAAAGAAACCCTCGAAAAGGTAAACCACCACGGCAAACGGGCCGACAGCATTGTCAAAGGCATGCTGCAACACTCCCAAGCCAGTAGTGGCCAGAAAGAACCTGCTGATCTGAACGCCCTTGCTGATGAGTACTTGCGGCTGGCTTACCAAAATCTCAAAGCCAAAGACGACAGTTTCACCGCCGACCTGCGACTGAATCTGGATTCTGGTCTAGGTAAGGTCAATATAGCGGCCCAGGATATGGGTCGGGTACTGTTTAACCTCTACAACAACGCCTTTTATGCCATTCAGGAAAAGCAAAAGCAGGTGTTAATTGGATACCAACCGCAGATTGAGGTGAGTACGCACCGGGAGAATGGTCGGGTGGAACTGCGAGTGAAGGACAACGGCACGGGTATACCGCCTGAGATTCTCACCAAAATCTACCAACCCTTCTTTACCACTAAGCCAACAGGGCAGGGTACAGGATTGGGGCTGTCGCTGAGTTATGATATTGTCACCAAAGGGCATGGTGGAGCTATGACCGTTGAATCACAGACAGGGGAGTTTACAGAGTTTATCATCAGTCTGCCAACCGAACGAGAGCCTTATTACGTGGGAAGGTACTTACCTAGAGATTGAAAAGAAAAGCTGTCTATATGAAGCCTTTTTTCTACTCCTCCCGACGCGAGTTTCTCCGTCAATCTACCACCGCTGCCGTTGGCCTCTCGCTAATGGGTCCTTCTTCCTTTGCCCATTCGTCGCCACCTGACCTGGCGTTTCTTAGCCTGGCCGAAGCCGCCACCTTAGTGCATCGCCGGAAAGTCTCCCCTGTGGAACTAACTCAGGCCTGTTTAAAACAGATTGAGTTGTTAAATCCCAAACTCAATGCGTTTATCACCATAATGGACGAACAGGCAATGGCGCAGGCCAAACAGGCGGAAGACGAGATCAGGAAGGGCAAGTATAAGGGACCTTTGCATGGCATCCCGATTGGAATAAAGGATAATATCGATACGGCAGGCATTCGGACAACGGTAGGAAGTGCTGTCTTTAAAGATCGAATCCCAACGGAAGATGCCGAGGTAATTCGTCGATTGAAAGAAGCCGGGGCAGTACTGATCGGTAAGACCTGTA
Organism: Nibrella saemangeumensis; assembly: GCF_039541915.1. Classification (NCBI taxonomy): domain Bacteria; kingdom Pseudomonadati; phylum Bacteroidota; class Cytophagia; order Cytophagales; family Spirosomataceae; genus Nibrella; species Nibrella saemangeumensis. The sequence continues at coordinate 74,788 of NZ_BAABHD010000027.1, read as the reverse complement.
TGGAAGAATTTGCCTATGGTTCGACCTCGCTGACGGGCTTCACCGGACCCGTGCATAATCCCTGGAATCCGGACTACATTGCTGGTGGGTCGTCCGGTGGATCGGCGGCCGCATTGGCCGCCGGTATGTGTATCGCGGCAATTGGAACCGATACAGGCGGATCGGTCCGTATTCCTGCATCGATCTGTAATCTTACCGGTCTTAAACCTACCTATGGTTTAATCAGCGTTCGGGGTATTTTTCCGCTTAGCTACTCCTTCGACCACGTCGGACTAATCTGCCGAACGGCGCAGGATGCGGCTTTGATGCTCAAGGTATCAGTGGGTTTTGATCCACTTGATCCGGCCAGTACAGAAGCAAATAGGGTTGATTATCCTGCTTTTCTTTATCAAAAGAAATCTGCCCTTCGGATTGGCCTGTTAATGGATAAAACGAAAACTATGGACATTGTTCAGCAACGGATTACTGAAGCAGTATCAGTGTATCGTGGTCTTGGGGCTAGTATTCAGACAGCACCGGTGCTGCCAAACACGCGGAATCTCTCTAACCTGCTCTTTGCCGAGTCGGGGGCAATTTTTAACACCATCGTTCAAGAGCAGAGTGCGCTCGTCCATCCCAAAATATTACCTCTGATTGGTCGGGGCAAGGACATTACCCCGGTTCAATTGATGCAGGGTTATCAGGAGTTAGCCCTACTTCGTCATTCGGCTAACAGCCTTTTCCGGAATGTTGATGTGTTGATGTTGCCAACACTACTGACACTTCCTCTTTCTATTTTTGAATGTGCCGATAAAAGCTCAGCAGCGCTTTCCCTGGAGTACTTATCGCCTTTTAACAGACTTGGTCTACCGGCTATTAGCATCCCCTGTGGCTTTTCGCCAGATGGCTTGCCCATTGGTCTGCAAATTGTTGGCCCGCGCTTTGGGGAAGCTATCGTGCTGGCTGTCGCCAATCAATACCAGCAAGCCACTATTTGGCATAAACAGCATCCAAATGGCTTGCTAAGTTTGAAATAAGGGTATTATGCTCAGTGTTTTCCAGAGAGCTGGAGCATCCTATAGATGAGATTTATACAGATGGAGCACTGATGGCCCAAAAGTACACGTCTTTGTCCCCGGATTACACATCCGTTAGCGGCTAATTCAGGAATATTGTCCGGTAGTCCTTCCACATAAACCGGTCACCATCATGAAACCGTTATCCTCTTTTTCAAACCAGGTTATCATCCGTGTATTGTTCCTTATTGGCTGTGCCGTAAGCGCTCAGGCGCAGCACAATGGGTATTACACCCAAGCCGCCGAACCCGCCCGTGGGTACTGGAATCTTAAAACCGATCATACCATCCGGGGTACGCTGATCCGGTTCTACAATGGCGATAGCCAACTGGTGTATCAGGAGTCAATGCCCAACCGGTACATTAAACTCACGTCTGCCAATACCCGCCGGCTGGATCAGACGCTGGCCCGGTTGGTCGACAATCAGTTGGTGGCTTCTGCCGTTGCGGTCTCCGGCATACCTGTTACCTGCTCCGAACCGGTAACCCGGCGCAGCCGCCCGAAACCCGCTACTGCTGAACCGGAGGTAACGAATACGCCGGACGCGACCGGGGGACGAGTGCAATGGTACACCCAGGCCGCCAAACCCTCCGTGCATCTGGTGTTGGTAAATCCGACTCAGGAGCGATTGACCATTACGGTGCTGGGAGAAGATCACACCGCCGTTTACGAACACATCACCCACCTGACCGCTAGCCGCCACCATATCAATCTGGCGGGCATGCCGGCGGGCACGTACCAGATTCGGGTGAAGAGCGCGACCCGGCAGTACCAGCAGCCGGTTACACTTTCCTACGGTTCACGCGATGCTCTGGTGCAGCTCATGGGCACCGACTGGCCGACGGCTCCGCAGCAGCTCATAACCCGCAAGTAAGATAAATTAATGCCCTTCTGAACGGAGCAGGCTACCGCTTACTCTGTTCATTAGCAATTCTCTTTGTCAATCAGTACCTTGTAAGTAGTGTACTGGGTATCAGAAAAATAGAAGCTTCTTCCTCTCGCCGTTTATGCGTCTGCTATCCTTTCTCCTGGTGTATCTCTCTTTTTGGCTCACTGCCGTTGGGCAGCAGCCTAGAGTATATTTTGAGCAGCTCACCACCGCCGACGGCCTGCCCGACAACTCCGTTAATGTGATCCTGCAGGACCATCTGGGCTTTATGTGGCTGGGAACACGAAATGGCCTGGTCCGCTACGATGGCGTGACCATGACCGTTTTTCAGAATAATCCCCGTGATCCGTTTAGTTTGAAAGGGCGAATTGTGACCTGTTTATACGAAGACCGCCAGGGCAACATCTGGGTAGGTTGTTGGGGCGGCCTATATCGTTTTGAGCGGTCAACCCAACGCTTTATTTCGTATTCACCCAAAGGGAAAGACGCCATTGCTGCCCGCCAAAGTGTACAATTTATTCATGAAGATAAAAACGGTAGTATCTGGGTAGTCATCGTGAATACCGACGAAGAGCAACGGTTACTGAGTCGATATGAGCCCACCACAGATACCTGGACACACTACCGCCATCGGGAAGGCGACCCCAACAGTCTGATGCATAATCAGGTGCTGTACATGTCGGCAACAGGCCATATCAGAAACTGCCTGCTGGAAGATGCCCTGGGTACCATTTGGGTAGTTACCCGGACTGCAACAATAGACGGTGCGGAAGCGATCCTGCATCGCTATGACCGGGCACACGATCGCTTTATACCCTATTTTCCTAAGGGGATAGCTGCGTCAGATTCTGTCTTCCGATTCATTAAATATCCTCGCTTTGACCGGAAGAGTACGTTATGGGTGCCTACATTCAAGCATGGTTTGTTGCGGGTAGATCCGGTTGCCAACCGGGTTATCACGCATTACCGGCATGTACCGGGGGACGACCGCAGTTTATTATGCGATTCGGTGCGAACGGTTTATGAAGACCGTGCCGGTTACCTCTGGGTATCAACGCGTAAGGGACTCGACCAACTTGATCCCCGAACTGGCATTTTCACGCATCATCGATATGAGCCTGCCAATGAGCATACCCCGCACGATATGGTGGTTGATGCCATTGAGGAGACAGCTAATGGACACATCTGGTTCACAACGACCGTCGGTGGTCTGGACGAATACAATCCGCAGACCGGTCTGTTTACCCGCTATGAAACGAATGCCGGTTATCCGGGGGGATTAATTGGAGAGTTAATTTCTAAATTTCTGGTCGATAAGTCTGGCCTGATCTGGGCTTCGACCGTTGGGTTTCAGCTTGCAGGGTTAAACCGGCAAAGCCGAATAACACGCTTTACACCCTTGCTCAGCCGGGCTACGGATCAGGGGAATAGCCCTACTTCGGCGGTGAGTGTAGTCTATGAAGCTCCCTCAGAGCCTGGGGTACTCTGGATTGGTACCACCCGAGGGCTCGACCGTTTTGACCGGAAAACCGGAAAAATTATCCAGTACAGGCTTGATCTGGCTACCCATATTAATATCAACAGTGTAAATCGGGTCACGGCGTTAACCGAAGATGCCAGAGGGCAGTTTTGGGTAGCAACGACCAATGGATTGTACCTTATGGATCGTCGGCGGGGAACCTTCACCCATTTTCAGCAGGATCCGATGAGGTCGAACCGGTTGCACTACCATGTTATCACGGCGCTGCTGGCTGCCCGTGACAGCACCTTATGGATTGGGTCAAACACTGGATTAGATCACTATAACTCAACGACGAAGCAATTTACGTATTACGGTAAAGCTGATACAACGTATCATCCGGCCCTGTTTCGGTTACTGGCTTCTGTTCAGGTACCCGTTCGCCAACTGGCATCGATCCGGCACTCTGAGGTCACTCCGGAAATTATACAGACATTTTCCCTGAAAGAGCCATCTGATGTAGCTATTTCGGCACTGGGAGCTGTCTATCCGTCCGTGAAGAATGAGCACGGATGGCTGGAGGACGCTACTGGTCGCGTTATCTGGGAGTTGAATTATAAACAGACCCGGATGGGGGGACGGAGGAAACGGATTCAGATTGACGCCATTCATCTGCGGGCCGGTAGCTACTACCTGCATTACAAAAGCCGGATATTTCCGGGCATGGGAAAAAACGCCACCGGCTATGCTACAGAGCCAACTTCATATTATCCTGAGCTTTGGGGGATTCAACTGGTGCGCATTACGCCTGCCGAAGCCGATAGCCTGAATCGATTAAAGAAAAGATGGATGTACAACGGTTTGTCAAGTTGGTCTGTCCAGGCGCTGCATCAGGACAAAAAGGGGCGTATCTGGATCGGTACCAATAATGGTCTGAATCAATTCGAGCCGCGCACCGGCCGGTTTATCCATTATCGCGACACGCTAAACAATCTGGTGAGTATTAGGTCTGTCCACGAGGACTCCAATGGTATTCTTTGGTTAGGCGATAATATGAACGGCCTCTTTCGCCATAATCCTGACAATGGTGTCGTCAATCAATATACGACAGCCGATGGTCTTTCCCACAACAGCATTACGAGCATCCAGGCGGATGGGCGAGGGCAGCTATGGCTGAGTACCTACAACGGCATCTGCCGCTTTGATCCTAAAACCCAGCAGTTCCGCACCTACACCACTGCTAATGGGCTTAGCGGGATGATTTTCCGGTACCCCTCCTTCAGGAGTGCAGACGGTTCCCTGTTTTTTTTGGGTGAACACGGTATCAACACCCTGGCCCCTGACCAACGCTATGATGATCCGCAGCCGCCCCGGCTGGCGCTGACCGAGGTGGACATCTTCAACCAGAAAGCAACTATAGGACCCGATGAGCCCCTGCAGAAACATATTTCCGTTGCCGAGAAGCTGACGCTGGCCCATGACCAGAACGATGTCACCTTCCACTTTGCCGCTTTGCATTACACCCGCCCGGCTGAGTGCCGCTATGCTGTTCGGCTGGAGCCTTATGATAAAGACTGGGTAGCCCTGGGTACGGCCCGGCAGGTGCGGTATATGGCTCTGGCTCCGGGCACCTACACGTTCCGGGTCAAGGCGGCCAATGCCGATGGGGTGTGGAACCAGAAAGGTGTATCGGTGCAGGTGGTGGTGCTGCCGCCCTGGTGGCAGACCTGGTGGGCCTATGCCTTGTATGCCCTGGCTTTCGGTGGGCTGGTGCTGGCCTTCATCCGGTATCGGGTAGAGCAGGGCAGGCAGCAGCAGGAGATGGCCTTTAAACGGCGGGAGGCCGAGCAGTTGCGAGCGATGGATGAGTTGAAGACGCGTTTCTTCTCCAACATCACCCATGAGTTCCGCACCCCCTTATCGCTCATCATGGCTCCGACGGAAACCCTCCTGGAAGGAGAAACGCTCCCGGCCAAACAGGGATTGCTGACAACGATCCAACGCAACGCGAAGCAACTGCTGAACCTGATTAATCAGTTACTGGATCTCTCCAAGCTGGAAGCGGGCAAAATGGCAGTCTCTGAGAGACAGGGTAATCTATCCGAATTTGTCGGCCAGCTTGTCGAGACCTTCCGGCCCATGGCCCTGCAACGGCAGCTTACCCTGACGTTTGCTGTTGATGACCTGCCCGGTGACTACATCTTTGATGCCGGCAAGTGGGAACGCATTATCAGTAATCTGCTGGCCAACGCCCTTAAGTTCACCCCCGAGCAGGGTACGGTTATGGTCAGTTTGCGAGCCGATACAGAAACCAGTGTCCGGCTAACCATCAGCGACACGGGCATCGGGATAGCCCCTGATAAGCTGCCCCACATCTTCGACCGCTTCTACCAGGCCGACGATTCCCGCACCCGCACCTACGAGGGTACCGGCATCGGGCTGGCTTTGGTCAAAGAACTCACCGATCTGCTGGGTGGCTCCATTACCGTCCGCAGCCAGGTCAATCAGGGTACTCAGGTAGAACTGATTATGCCCGTTCGGCCGGCTCAGGAATTGCCTGCACCAGCCGCCGTTACCGCACCAGAGCCGATGAATGGCAGTCCGGTACTGCCCCATGAACCAGTAACCAGTAACGCGTTAACCGAACCGGGTAAGCCGGTGGTACTGCTGGCCGAGGACAATACCGAACTGCGGGAGTTTATGGCCCAGACCCTCTCTGCCGAGTTCCGGGTCATCACGGCCGCCAACGGGGAGGAGGGCTGGCAACTGGCCCAGCAGGAGATCCCCGACCTGGTCATCAGTGACATCATGATGCCGGTCATGGATGGCTATGCGCTCTGCCGGCAGCTCAAGACCCACCCGGCCACTAACCATGTGGCGGTGGTGCTGCTGACGGCCCGCTCCTCGCAGGAGAGCCGCCTGGAAGGCTTTCAGTACGGAGCCGACGAGTACCTGACCAAGCCTTTCCATGTAGGAGAGCTTCAGATGCGGGTGCGCAACATCGTAGCCCATCAGCAGAAGCTGCGCCGGTATTACGCCGGTCAGCTCTCGGCGGTCGAGGAGCCACTACAGCCCGAAGCGGTGCAGGACCCTTTCCTGCAGCAGGTGTATGGTTTGCTGGACGCTCACCTGGATGACTCCACCTTTGGTGTGGATCAACTGGCCGAAGGTCTGGCGATGAGTCGGCGGACGCTGCACCGCAAGCTGACAACGCTGATCGAGTTATCGGCCGGGGATGTGATCCGGCAGTACCGGCTGAAACGGGCAGCCGAGTTGTTGCGGCAGGGCTACCCGGTGGCGCAGACGGCCTATCAGGTGGGCTTTGAGAGTCCGCAGTATTTTTCCCGAGCCTTCAAAGAGTTTTACCAGTACACGCCGTCTGAATTTGTCAATCGGTTAGCAGGGTAGTTGGTTCAATTCCCTGTCAGTCGCAGAAGCCGACGGAATCATCTAAAAAGATTAATCCACTGTTGGTTTCTATGCAACGGGTATACACCAGGTCGTATTCCAAGTCCAGATTCATGGTAAAGACAACCCGCCTGCTCTGCGGAATGGTCGTGCCCTGAACCTGGAACAACACAGGCGGACGAGTGGGTGCGAGCAGGGAGGCTTCAATAGCCTGACTTAGTTCTTTGACACCAACCTCCTTTAAATAAGTATTGACCAGGGTACTTCCTTTTTGGTCCAGGCTGATCTCTAAGTTCTCGAAAAACGGATTGACCACTGTACCGTTTCCGTACAGGCCCGTTAGCCTGATGGAACCCGTGCCCTGACTGAGGGAGGTTAGCGTCACCCTGACAGCCCTTAGCGTGTATTTTTCGATTTTGGGATTATCGTAACGCTTCAATTGGTCTACCAGATCGTCTACCCGGAAAGAGGCACTTCCGTTGAACGCGCCTGTACCATTAAAACCGTAACTCAGCGGCTTCCGGTCGTGAATCGTAAATCGGTACCGCAGTTTTTCCTTCTCACAGCCCGTCAGCAGCAGAATGCCGGACAGCATCAACCATGAGATTATATTTTTCATGATGGTTTAGCTTTGGATTGAAACCGGAAACCAATCGTGCCGTAACCCGTTAGCGGAGCAGGTCCGCCTACGCCGGCTCCCAGCGAAAAGAAACCCAACTGCACGTGGGCACCAATGCCTCCCAGAAATGGCTGTTTGACTTTAAGATTGGCGGTTATCGGTTGGGGCGTATTATTTTCCGTGTAGGTGTAGGATACGTCGAAGGTACCAGCCAGATAGCCGGCCCAGACAAAAGCGCCCGCCGTTTTTCCCATAATACCGGCCTGAACGTACCCGTAGTGGCTCTGTAGCGCGACGTAGTTGCCGATGTCCGATTTGTTGTAGGCGTACCCGACGTTGAGGACCAGCGGGGAGTTCTTCAGGAAATATTGTCCTACGTCGTGCCGGACACCAACGCCCACAATGTTGAGTTTGCCAAAATCACCCTTAAAATCGTAAGGCAGTAGCCGGACCGATATTTCGGTGCCGTAAAAGCCGCCGATGCTAAGTTGCGGCACCGCCCATGCCAGCGCCTTCAGACCGTAACCGCCCGAAAAAACGTAGGTCAGTCCGCTGGTACCCTGCACCGAAACGGGTCTGTTCTCGCCAACGATGGTCGGTGCTATTGCCGACTGCTGAAGGGTAAAGTTCCCCTCGGTGGTCGCCGTAAACGTCTTCTGCGACGTCACGGGCATGACGCCCAGGGCGGTCAGGTTGAGCCGAACGTAAAAACGTTTATCAATGCTGACGGACGGCTGAAGACCCGTGTTGAAACCTGAAATGACCAGATCGGCCATGGGTTGCAGATACCCCTCTCTGTTCGGTCCCTGGTAGGCGTCCAGGTAGTCGTTAATTTTCTGCGAATACGTATACCGTATCGGTAATAGTAATCCAGCAAGTATACTGAATTGATAAATGTATCGCATGATTTCCGGCGGTTATGTAAGTGTCGTACAATGAGCGGATTACATATGGAATTTAGTGATTTGTACGCCAAAGTCAATACCTGTTTAGGTATATTTTTGTACTCCTCACAGAACCTGCTCAATACGTTGATGTCTCCGTCGGATTATGGAAATTATTGCCCCGTTCGTCTGCCGGTCTGCCGGAGCAGATTTATCGCGAGACGGACCGTATCTCGATACCTGTTTAGCTGAAGGCTTATGATTCCTGCATGCCTTTCACAAACTTGTAATGGGAGGGCTCAAAGGTCAGGTCTTCGTAGAACCGATGGGTGTCTGTACGTTTCTGATTGGTAGTTACCTCCAGATTAACCACCTTCTCCCGTATGACGATCTGCTCCAGGGCCTCCACCAGTTTTGTGCCTATCTGCTGATTCCGGTATTCCGGCTGCACATACAGCTCCTGAATTTCGCCCACTTTGCCGGCATGGTGCAACAGGTACTGGATGTGACAACTGACAAAGCCGACAACTTCGTGTTTCACTTCGGCAACCAGGTAATGAACGCGGGGGTCGGTCAGGTTATGCAGAAAGATAGAGCGGAATTGAGTATAGTCCAGCTCGGTTTCTTCCAGCGTGCAGATAAACTCATAGATAATATCCACATCCTGGCTTTTGGCAGGTCGGATGCTGACAATCGGATTCATGACCAAAGAAAGATAGCGATGATTTTCGGGATATGGCTAAAGTGTGGTTAATTTCGGGATTTTCCGACGAATCCTGAACCCGACCATGAAAAAAGTACTAATTGCCGGCTCCGCACTGCTGCTGGGTCTGGCCGCCTGCCGGTCAAAAACCAAGACCGAGCAGACTGTTGCCGGGCCACCCGTGGGCACGTTTGCCTACGATCAGGTCTTTCTGCAGAATCACCATAAAGATGTGGTGGTGCTGCGTGACGGCGACGCGCAGGCGCTGGTGCTCCCGGCTTACCAGGGGCGGGTCATGACCAGCACCGCCGACGGTAAGACCAGCTACGGCTGGATCAACTACGACCTCATCCGTTCCGGCAAACTGTTGCCGCACATGAACGCGTTCGGGGGCGAAGACCGCTTCTGGATGGGGCCGGAAGGTGGCCAGTACGCCATCTTTTTCAAAAAAGGCGATGCATTTACGGGTGACAACTGGCAAACCCCCGCGCCCATCGATTCGGAGCCGTTTACGCTGGTGACCAGCAATGAGCGTTCGGCCAGGTTCTCCCGCAATTTTCAGCTAACCAATTACGCCGGTACCGCTTTCAACGTTGGGTTAGAGCGGGAAGTCCGGCTGTTGTCCCGTCCTGAATTGGCTCAACTCCTGGAAATCCCGTCCGCCGATGGGTTAAAAATGGTGGGTGTTCAATCCAACAATACCCTGATTAATCGCGGCCAGGAGGCCTGGACACCCGATAAGGGTTTGTTGTCGGTCTGGATTCTGGGCATGTTCAATGCGTCTCCGCGTACGACGGTGATCGTGCCGTTCCGGAAAGGATCAGGAGCAGTCATCAACGATAGCTACTTTGGTAAGGTGCCCGTGGACCGGCTGGTGCTGAAAGACACGGTGGCGTATTTCAAAGCCGACGCTAAACTGCGCAGCAAGATCGGCGTGTCGCCCGATGGTGCCAAAAACTGGCTGGGCAGCTATGATCCGGCTACCCAGACACTGACACTGGTAACGTATACCTTTGATCCCGCTAACCGGCAGTATGTCAACTCTATGTGGGAGCAGCAGAAAAACCCGTATGGGGGCGATGTCGTCAATTCCTATAACGATGGCCCCATGAAACCCGGACAACCGCAGATGGGCCAGTTTTACGAACTGGAAACCTCCTCACCGGCCGCTGCTTTAGCCCCCGGCAATCGACTTATCCATACCCACACGACCATGCATATTCAGGGCAGTGAAGCTCAGCTGGCTCCGATTGCACAGCGGCTGCTGGGCGCGTCGCTGCCGGCAATCCAGCAAGTATTTTCTCAATAATTTACCTGTTCTCTAACCGAATACCCAATGCACACCCGAGTAAAGGCAGCGAAGCGGCTTATGATTAAAGCTGCGTGGATTTTTGCATCAGTAACCCTGGGGAGCCAGAGTCCCGGAGCAGCGCAATCCAGGCAGGCGCTAAACCCACCGGCAACACCGCTGATCACCATTGATCCCTACACCAGCATCTGGTCGTATGGTGAGCAGTTGACCGGTGAACCAACCCGCCATTGGACCGGTCGGACGCACCAACTGAACGGTCTGGTACGCGTTGATGGTCAGACTTTCCGCTTTATGGGCAACCCCACGTTTGCGGGTGGCACTATTGTACCGACCACTCAGCAAGCCCGCTACCAGGCTAAGTACCTGACCACAAAACCGGTCTCGGATAACTGGGCGCAGCCCGGCTTCGACGACAGTACCTGGCAGATCGGGGAGGGAACCTTCGGAACCCGCAATACCGACAAAACGCCGTGGAAGACCGAAGAAATCTGGCTGCGCCGGACGGTGACGCTGGACAAAGTGCCCGACGGTAAACTGTTGGTCAAAGCCATTTACAATGATAATTACGAGGTATTCATCAACGGTGTCCGGGTAGCGGGCGTAGCCGGTGTCGCGGCCGATTACGAAATGGCCGCTACCAACCGGAAGGTATCTGAACTGCTGAAACCGGGCCCGAACGTGATTGCCGTGCATAGCCAGAACTTTAGCGGACAAGGGTTTGTGGATGTGGGGCTGGTGCAGGAATACGACCTGAACATACCCGCTGCCACCCAGACGGGTCGCCGATTGACCGCTACGCAGTCGGAGTATACCTTTGATGCCAACGGCGTTGAACTCACGGTAACGTTTCTGGCTCCCCTGCTGATGGATAACCTGGATGTGCTGTCGCGTCCGGTGCAATACGTCACGTATAAAGCCCGGTCTAAAGACGGCAAGCGGCATAGCGTTCAGCTCTATACCAGCGCTTCGGCTGAACTGGCCGTGAATTCGACTGACCAGACGGTGGCCTGGAACCGGGGCCAAACCGGTAACCTCAACTTCATGCGTGTGGGCACCAGCGATCAAAAAGTACTGGGTCGGAAAGGCGATAACGTTCGCATTGACTGGGGGCATCTGTACGTCGCTACACCCAAAGCCGCCGGTATTGACAACCGTATGGGATCATTGACATCGACGCTGGCGCAGTTCGGCCGGCAGGGTACCGTTTCGGGGGCCGATGATAGCCGGATGCCCCGGCCCGTAACGGACAGTCTGCTGGTGCTGGCTACCACATTTGATCTGGGTCAGGTAGCCGCGCAGGCTGTTGAGCGGCACTGGCTGGTAGGGTATGATGATGTGAAATCCGTAGAATACTTTCAGCAGCCGCTGAATGCCTGGTGGCGACGTGATGGCAAGAAAACAATCGAACAGGCTTTGCAGGCGGCTGAATCAGAATACACAGCGCTGCGGTCCCGTTGCGATGCGTTTGACAAACAACTTTACAGCGATGCGCAGAAAGCAGGGGGTAATGCTTACGCCGACCTCTGCGTGTTAGCTTACCGCCAGGCCATTGCAGCTCATAAACTGGTTGCCGATCCGAAAGGTACTCCGTTGTTCTTCTCCAAAGAGAACTTTAGTAACGGCTCCATCGGTACGGTGGATGTGACGTATCCATCGGCTCCAATGTTCCTCTTGTACAATCCCACGCTGCTGAAAGGTATGCTGGAGCCGATCTTTTATTATTCAGAAAGCGGCAAGTGGACCAAACCGTTTGCGGCCCACGACGTAGGTACTTACCCGATCGCCAACGGCCAGACCTACGGCGAAGATATGCCGGTAGAAGAGTGCGGCAACATGCTAATCCTGACGGCTGCTATAGCAGCCATTGAGGGCAAGCCCGACTACGCCCGCCAGCATTGGCCTACACTGACTACCTGGGTGGAGTACCTGAAAAAAGAAGGCTTCGACCCGGCCAACCAGCTCTGCACCGACGACTTTGCCGGTCACCTTGCCCGCAACGCCAACTTGTCGGTAAAAGCCATCATGGGCATTGCGTCGTACGGTAAACTGGCCGGCATGCTCGGTCAGAAGGCCGTGGCTGACGAGTATACCAAAGTGGCCCGGAGTATGGCCCGACAGTGGATGGATATGGCACAGGATGGAGACCATTACGCCCTTACCTTCGACAAAAAAGACTCGTGGAGTCAGAAGTATAACCTGGTCTGGGATAAACTGCTCGGGCTTAATATCTTCCCGAAAGAAGTGGCGCAGAAAGAAGTGCAGTATTACCTCACCAAACAGCAGCCCTACGGCCTGCCGCTGGACAGCCGCAAAACCTACACCAAGTCGGATTGGATTGTATGGACCGCTACTCTCGCTGACCGTCCGGCCGACTTTGACGCGTTTATCCAACCCGTATACCGTTTTGTGAACGAAAGCCCCGACCGTATTCCTCTCAGCGACTGGCACGAAACCACCAACGGCAAACACGTCGGGTTCCGCGCCCGGTCCGTTGTCGGTGGATACTTCATCAAGATGCTGGAGGGGAGGCTTAAGAAGTAAGAGAACTAAAGATTTATAAGTGGTTCACTACAGGCTTTACCTTGAGGTGGTTAAGCTGTGGAACATGTATCAGAAATTCGTGCCAACTTTTTTAGTGCCTCTAGATCGGCAGTTCAGGTAAGTCTCGTAACTATAAAGCTTCGACAGGAACGTAATTAGCCGCTTGGTGGCTACGCTCCTATCGAAGCTTTATAGTTACGAGAAGCTCATTACTCTACTTATGTAACTGCCTAATAGAGAATAAAAAAGATAACCTCAGTGGGAAAGACGGTAGCTAAACTGGCTTGTACCCGCTTACAAAGTTGGTAGCATAACCCCTATGGAGACTGTAAAACTAGTATTGGAATCATATCTGTGTTGGCGACTAGGATCAATCCAGCTTGTTTGATACCGTATCTCTCCAAAAATAGGTGTAGTACCTAATTGCTCGGTAAAGCCGAGACCAAATCCATAACCAATTTTGAAACGGTCAAAAATATTTGAGGTTTTGAACACTTGATAAATATTATCTCCTGGTGGAATGGGAAAGGTCAGATACTGGTCCTTTTGACGTAAGAACCACTCCAATGAGGGTCCTGCCAGTATATAGAGCCCTCTGGAAGAGTTGGAAATGTAGTATTTGAGCAGAATAGGGACTTCTAAACTAGTACGCCTAACTGTGAGTAAGTAATAACTAATATTTTCGTGGGGAGGAGCAATACTAAAAGTTTGGCCGTTGGTTTGAAAACTTTTAGAGACAAGCGTAGCTTCAGGTTGAAGAGCAAAGTGTTTCGATAATCTAAATTCCAACGGTATTCCAATGTTCCATCCCATAACAAAAGGAACTTGCTCACCTATTATATCTTTTTGAATTGAAGTATGGAGATACCGCTTTTGTGACCAGTTTATTCCAGATCTCAGTCCAATACGATTCTGAGCCTTAGTTTGTAAAGAAGACATCGAAATTAGAAAAATTAGAAGAGGAAATAAGTACTTTAAGGGCATCATGATATAATAGTTTGGAAACTATTCTAAGTTAAGCAGCAATAGAGATCTTCTTATGACCATTTAGTAAAAAGTAGGAAATATTCACGGTCGACCGAATCAATGCATCTGCACCATTTCCAAGCTTTTCCAGACCAGATCGCCCATGGTCCGGCAGCGGAGGAAGTCGGTGTGATGGTAATGGCGCATGAGGGCGTGCTTCAACTGCTCCACATTATCGGGTAACGAGATTTGATCAATACGCATCGCCTGCATCAGATCGCTGATCCGGGCGGTTTCCACGCGAAGCCGTCCGGCAATCAGCGACCGTTCTTCAATCTGATACTGCCGCACGCTCTCCGGCGTCATATATTTCATACCCAGTTCTATGATGGGCAGGTTCTGTTTGTAGTACTGCGGCATATAGACCGATTTGCGCCCCTCGTACGACTGCTGGTCGAAGTCGATGGCCCGGATGCGGTAATATACCTCATCAAAGTCTGGCGTAATGTCCACCACAAAATTGCTGGAGTGCATATCGCCGAGCAGCCGTACGAAGCAGCGCTCGTTAAATTTGATGAATTCTTTGCACAGGCGGATCGGGTTCAGGTTAGGATCATGGATATGAATCATGAAAAACATATCGCCCGGAATGCCGGCAATGTGCTCTTCAATCAGGCTCTGGCCGCTGGTGAGGTAGCTGATGCGGTTCGGCGACAGGATATGCTCCAGTTCGAGGCCGTATACCCGTGAGGCATCGGCGTTTTTGATGTAGAAATAGTCGAAGTTGTCGTTGACCAAGTTCCGGATGCGTACCCGGAACGGTTTGGTATTGCCATAACTGCACAGATCGACCCGGTCGATAGTCAGGTGGTTGGTGATGGATAGATCACCGTCGGCCTTCAGGTGAGCATACGTAGCTTTCAGCGCCAGGTGAATGTCGTCCGATTCCGAAGCCGTATAAAATACCGTTTCCCAAAGGGTATCCTGGCCTTTGACGTCGTAAAGGTTTATGGAATCATTATAGCGGAGCAGGTCAGCGTACTGGATGGGCAGGGCCTGTTCGCGGCTGTATTGCACGAGGTATTCGCGTAAGGGCTCGCTAATGCGGTAAACCAGCTTTTTTTTTGTGATAACGGGCATATCGTTAATAGCGCTGGAGCGCGTCCGACTCGAAGACATGCCGGCCGGTCAGTCCCTGCTGGGCGGTGGTAAACATGGTATTAGCCACTTTCTGGCCGTCGATGCCCCGGTATTTCGCCGGAATCAGCGGGGCGGCAACCCGCATAAACCCGGCTGCCAGCGTCTCACCCAACCGAGACTCCGAACGATTGCCCAGCAGGAGCGACGGTCGGAAGATGAGCAGCGTCGGGTAGTGTAAAGCCGCCAGGTCCCGCTCTACTTCGCCTTTGACGCGGTTGTAGAAAAAACGGGAATTCAGGTCGGCTCCCATGGCGGTTACGATCAGGTACTGCCGGGCTCCGTTGGCGAGCCCCAGCCGGGCCACATCCATCGGATACTGATAATCTACTTTACGGAATGCTTCTTTGGAGCCGGCTTTGGCCATGGTCGTACCCAGACAGCAGAATATATCGTCGGCCTGCACCAGCAGCCCATTGGGATGCTCGAAATCGTAGGCGACTTCCTGTAGCCGCGGGTGCTGCCAGCCTAAGGGTTTGCGTACCAGGACTTTTACTTTTTCGTATACGGTCGAGTCAACCAGCCGGTGTGTCAGCAGGTCACCGATCAGGCCCGTTGCGCCGACAATTAAGGCAGTTTTTGTGGTGGGGGAGGTCATACGTGGGCAGGAATTTTTGCTAATTTATGCGCGATAAGCAAAATTGGAACATCTTCCTCCTAAAACCTACCTTATGCTCTTTTTTACCAAACGTGTCCGGCCGCTATCCGCCTGTGTCGCGGTTGCGCTGATTGCCGGGGTGTCTGTCGCCTTCCGGTTGACCAATGATGAATTCATCAAACGGCTGATGGAGCAGCTGGATACCTACAACCGGCGGTTTCCCAAAGAGAAAGTGTATGTGCAGACCGACCGCACCTATTACCTCCCCGGTGAAACGGTCTGGCTGAAGGGCTACCTCTTCGACGGCCTGAGCCACGAAGTGGACTCCATCAGTGGAGTACTCTACGTTGATCTGATCGACCCGGCCGCCCGCAAACTGGTGATGCAGGCCCAGCTGAAAGCGGTTGGCGGACAGGCACCCGGCCAGCTTACCCTGCCCGAAACGGTAGCGCCCGGATCCTACCTGCTACGGGCCTATACGGGCTGGATGCGTAATTTTTCCGAAGACTTTTACTTTACCAAATCCCTGGTTGTGCTGCCGCCGGGTGGAGCGCTGTCCCCAACGGCAGCACCCACCGCGGCCCGGCCTGATGTTCAATTCATGCCCGAAGGCGGTGAACTGGTCATGGGGCTCGATAGCCGGGTTGCCTTTAAGGTCGTGGATGCTACCGGGCGGGGGATGGAGGCAGAGGGGTTTGTCCTCAATTCGCGCAACGATACCATTGCGGGGCTCAGCAGCATGCACCTGGGTATGGGAGCTTTTAAATTAAAGCCGGAACCGGACCAGACCTATACGGCCTACCTGCGCCAGGGAACCGAGCCCTATGCCCGCTATGCCTTACCAGCGGCCCGGCCGCAGGGCTATGTGCTGACGGTGGATAACATTAGCAACAAAGCCAGCATCCGTGCTTTTATTACCAACAACAAACCGGCCAGCACCGCCGGCGAGGTAACGCTGGTGGCCCAGGTACGAGGCACTATCATTCAGGTTGCCAGGGGAGCCGTCAGCAAAAAATCGTTGCTGGTGCAACTCCCCCGCGACAAGTTTCCGGACGGCATTGCCCAACTGACGTTGTTCGACGAAACCAATACCCCGGTTTGTGAAAGGCTGGTGTACACCGAAAACGGCGGGAAACTGACCATTTCGGTTACCCCACAGAAGCCTTCGGTAAAGCCCCGCGAGAAAGTGACGATGGATGTGAGCGTAACCGATGCGCAGAATAAACCCGTAGCGGCTAATCTGTCCATGGCTGTGACCGATGTCCGGCAGGCGCTGGAACCCGACAGTAATGACGCAACCCTGGTGTCGCATCTGCTGCTGACGTCAGACCTGAAAGGGACTATTGAGCAGTCCGGCTATTATTTCGACCCGACTAAACGTGACCGCCTGCAAAAGCTGGACCTGCTGCTGATGACCCAGGGCTGGCGCCGGTTTACCTGGCCGGAGGTATTGGCCGGCAACCTCGCAGAACCAAAGTACCCGGTGGAGCCGGGCTTGTCGCTCACGGGGCAGGTGGTCCGGCCTAACCAGAAACAGGCCGGCAAAGTGCGGCTGACGTTTATGTTCTTAAGTCGCGACAGCGCCCGCAGCTTTCTGACCGAAGAAACCAACGAAGCTGGGTTTTACGGGCTGTATGGACTTGATTTTACCGACACGACCAACGTCCTGATTCAGGCGATTACCCAGAAAGGCAACCGCAATCTCAACCTGACCCTCGATCAGCTGGTAAAGCCAGCTGTAACCCTGACGCAGGTACCGTACAATCCGCTGGTGGTGCAACGCGACGAACTGGCCGAGTTTCGGAAACGGGCCGGTGAATACCTGGAAATTGAGCGGCAGATCCGGCGCAACCGGGAGATCCTGCTACAGGAGGTAAAGGTGAAGGCGAAGCGAATTGAAACGGATAGCCGGAAAATCTATAATTCGGCCGATGCCACGGTGAAGGTTACCCAGCAACTGGCCGGCGGAGCCATGTCCGTGCTGGATCTCCTGCGGGGGCGCGTGGCCGGACTGAACATTTCCGGTTCGCCCATGAACCCGACGGTGCAGATTCGCGGAGCTGCTAATTTCTCCGGGGTGGTCGAACCCCTGTTCCTGATCGACGGAATGCCGGTGGATAAACAGGCTGTGCTGTCGCTGCCGGTGATGGATGTCGATTATATCGATGTCCTGAAGGGTGCCGGAGCCGCTATTTTCGGCTCACGGGCAGGAGGTGGGGTTATCAATGTCATGACCAAGCGGGGTAACCCGACCTACGACCCCAGCCAGGATAAAGCTGAGGGTATTCTGGTCGCCAAGCTCCCCGGTTTCACGCCGGTGCGGCAGTTCTACGCACCCCGCTACGACGAATCCCGACCCGAGCATAACCGGCCCGATTACCGCGCTACCCTGCACTGGGAACCCCTGATCCAGACCGGTGCCGACGGCAAGGCCACCATCTCCTTCTTTGCCTCCGACGCCCGTACCACGCTGCGCATCATCACCGAGGGTGCCACGGCCGAGGGCCTCCCTGGTTCTGGCCGGCAGTTGATGAAGGTGGAGTAACGTTCGATTGTTTCAAGTTCCAGGTGCTGGTAACCCGAACCCTGAACCTATTTATGCTGACATACCAAAACACGCGATAAGCTAACCCCATGTACCCCGAAACCCTGACTTCTGCCGTCGCCATCGGCTCGCTGGTGGCAATGGTTCTGACGACCGGCGCGACCGCCCAAACCAGCAATTATCCTTCCATCGGCACCATTATCCGCAACGATCCGCAACTGGATAAACTCATTCCCAAAGATGCCCGCATCGAAGTGCTGGCCTCCGGCTTTGTCTGGTCTGAAGGTCCTATCTGGATCAAAAACGGTAATTACCTGCTGTTCTCCGACGTACCGCAGAATACCATCTTTAAATGGTCGGAGAAAGATGGTCTCACTCAATTCCTGAAACCTTCCGGCTATACCGGGGCGGGCGAGTATGGCGACGAACCGGGAAGCAATGGGCTTACCCTCGACCGGCAGGGGCGGCTCATTGCCTGCGAGCACGGTGACCGGCGGGTATCGGCCATGCCGCTGTCGGGCGGAGGCAAACGAACCCTGGCTGACAATTACCAGGGCAAGCGCTTCAACAGCCCCAACGATGTAGTGGTCCATTCCAGCGGCAGCTACTACTTTACCGATCCACCGTACGGCTTGCCCGGCAAGGAAAAAGACCCGACGCGGGAGACAGACCTTTTTGGAGTGTACCGGATTGCGCCTAACGGTACCGTGTCGCTGCTCATCAACGACCTGACCCGCCCGAACGGCATTGCGTTCTCGCCTGACGAAAAAACGCTGTACATCGCGCAATCTGACCCACAGCGGCCCGTCATCATGGCGTATCCGGTGCAGACAGATGGCTCGGTGGGGAAGGGCCGGGTGTTGTTTGATGCCGCTCCGCTCCTGAAGCAGAACCTGAAGGGCCTGCCCGACGGCCTGAAAACCGACCGCGACGGCAACGTCTGGAGTACCGGACCGGGCGGTGTGCTGGTGATTTCTCCGGCCGGAAAACTGCTTGGTCGCATTGAAACCGGTGAGGCTACCGCCAACTGCGCCTGGGGCGACGATGGCTCCACGCTTTACCTGACCGCCGATATGTACCTTTGCCGGATTCGCACCACCGCCAGGGGGAATTGGTAGCTCTGCCAAAGGCACTTACCGTAGCTTCCTGCGCAAACATTGCCTTCCGGTCGTCGGTTTACTATGCAGAAAACCCGTTGTGCATCGTTATTAGAGGGGACGTCGTTGTTCAACCAAAAAATAATTTGGTAAGACATCCGGCTCGCTTGCTGAATGCCGCCTAACGGCGTTAACTTTGTAGGATAAGAGTTGAATTGTGAAGCCTGGCTTACGGAAAATTGATACATGTTTGAGAATCGAAAATATATCATCATCGGCGTCTTCTGCCTCGTCGGATTGGTATATCTGACTCGTCTGTTTTATCTCCAGATCTTAGATGATAGCTATTCGCTGGAGTCGTCGAGTAACTCGATCAAGCGGGTTATTGAAGTACCCGTTCGGGGGCAGATTTACGACCGAAACGGCAAATTGATCGTTTACAACACGCCCGTATATGACCTGTACGTGACTCCGCGTCAGGTCAAGATACCCGATACGCTGGCGTTTTGCCGGTTGATGGGTATTACGACCAATGAGTTTGACAGCTTAATGAACCTGGCCAAGGCGTACTCTTCTGTAAAGCCTTCGCTGTTTATGCGGCAGTTGTCCAAAGAAGATTTCGCCCGTATTCAGGATGCGCTGGTCGACTACCGCGGCTTTGAGCCGGCGACGAGTTCGATGCGTACGTATCCCGCCCGTACGCTGGCCAACGCACTGGGCTACGTGAGTGAGATCACCAAAAAACAGCTCGACAATCAGGAGACGATGTATTACCGGCAGGGAGACTACATCGGGCACAACGGCCTGGAGGAGCAGTATGAGGAGCAACTGCGCGGTAAGCGGGGCGTCCGGTACATCATGCAGAACGTACGTGGGGTATTCAAAGGCTCCTGGAAAGACGGGGAATACGATACGTTGTCGGTGCCGGGTCAGAACCTTTATACCGGTATTGACATTGAGGTACAGCAGTATGCCGACAGTCTGATGCAGAACAAGGTGGGTAGCGTGGTGGCCATTGAACCTTCAACCGGCCAGATTCTGGTGTCGGTATCGGCACCTACCTACGACCCGAATATTCTGTCGAGTCGCTATTTTTCAAAGAACTACATTAAACTAATCCGGAATCCCTATAAGCCGCTGATCAACCGGCCGGTAATGGCCAGTTACCGCCCAGGCTCAACATTTAAGCTTATCCAGGCCCTGGTGGCCCAGCAGCAGGGAACACTGTTTCCCAACACGGTTTACTCGCACGCGGGTGCTCCGGTAAAATGCCACGGTCACCCCGGATCGGTGAACCTGTACGGTGCGGTTCAGTACTCCTGCAACCCCTACTTTTACCATGTGTTCCGGCGTCTGATGTATAACAACTCCGAAACGAATACCTTTAAGGCATCGGCGGCCGGCCTGGAGTACTGGCATGATATGGTGCAGAAATTTGGTATCGGTGAACGTCTTGGGGTAGACCTTCCCAGCGAATTAAAAGGTAAATTGCCCGATGTTGAGTACTACGATAAGGTTTACGGTACCCGACGCTGGAAGTTCTCGACCGTATACTCCCTCAGTATCGGCGAAGGCGAATTGCTGATCAGTCCGCTCAAGATGGCCAATGTAGCGGCTATCATTGCGAACCGGGGCTATTATTATCCTCCGCACTACATCAAAGGGTTTAACAAACCGGGGCAGGGGGTTCCTGAACAGTATCGCGAACGGCAGGAGACCGGCATCAATCCCAAGTATTTCGAGCCGGTGATCGTTGGGATGCGGGCGGCCGTAACCAACGGAACCGTGATGCGGATGGCTAACCTGCCGGACGTAGAGCTTTGCGGCAAGACCGGTACCTCGCAGAATAAGAAAGGGGAGGACCACTCGATTTTTATCGGTTTCGCTCCGGCGCATAACCCCAAGATCGCCATCGCCGTATTTGTCGAAAATGCAGGCTGGGGTGGGGTGGCGGCTGCTTCGGTGGCGGCCCTGGTGACTGAGCGCTACCTGAAGCGCCGGACCGATGCCAAAGAACTGGAGAAGTTCATTACGGAGAAAAACTATATGCCTGCGGTGGTGACTTCTCCACCCAAGCCCGTAGTGCCGCCTAAAAAGAAAGACACGACCCGGAAAGACAGTACGCGCAAGCCGATGCTGGCCAAAATGGCCATGGTAACACCGCAGGGTTCGGCCGGTAATTAACCCACTCATTCATAACAAGAGAAAGAATCCTGCCGACTAGGGGCAGCGGTTTAGAGTAGCATGTATCGTAACGATGAAATAACGCGCAACATTGACTGGATGACCGTCATCCTGTACATGGCCTGCGTGATGATGGGCTGGCTCAACGTCTTTGCGGCTGTGTACAGTCCGGAAGACCATACCAGTATCTTTGACTTTTCGAACAATGCCGGGAAGCAGTTGATGTGGATCGGGACCAGTGTGATCCTGATCATCTGTATCCTGGTGATTCACCACCGCTTCTACGACTCGTTTGCCTATATTTTTTATGGGATCATGATCCTGCTGCTGCTGCTGGTACTGGTGGCGGGTACCAATATCAACGGGTCCCGGTCCTGGTTTAAGTTCGGGGCCGTGTCGATTCAGCCGGCCGAATTTGCCAAAGTAGCGACTAGCCTGGCGCTGGCCCGGTTTCTGGACGCGCCCGGTATTAACCTGACCAAGCGGAAAGACCTGATGTATATTGCCGGAATCATTGGGTTGCCGGCTATGCTGATCATTGCGTCCAACGAAACGGGTTCCACACTGGTGTTCGCTTCGTTTGTGATCATGCTGTACCGCGAGGGGTTACCTGGTTTTATTCCAGCCATTGGAATTGCGGCTGCTGCGCTGTTGATTCTGTCGCTGATCGTGCCCAAACTCTACATCTTTCTGGCCATTGCCGTGCTGGCACTGATCGTTATCTGGATGTTACCCCGGTACAACCGGACGCCCACCAACATCCTGTCCATCAGTTTGATAGGGCTAATTATGATGGGTGTGGTTACCGGCGTCGATTTTTTTGTCAACGATGTCCTGCAAAAGCACCAGCGTAACCGGATTAAGGTTCTAATCGACCCCAATATTGATCCACTGGGAGTAGGTTGGAACGTGACCCAGGCCAAAATCGCCATTGGGTCCGGCCGGCTTCACGGCAAAGGCTTTCTGGAAGGAACCCAGACCAAATTTGACTTCGTACCCGAACAGAGCACCGACTTTATCTTCTGTACCATTGGCGAGGAACACGGCTTTGTGGGCAGTGCCATCGTCGTTGCCATCTTCATCGGATTATTGTGCCGGCTCATCTTCCTGGCGGAGCGACAACGAAGTAAGTTCTCCAGGGTATACGGCTATTGCGTAGCCGGCATTATCTTCTTTCACGTCATGGTCAATATCGGCATGACTATCGGGATCATGCCGGTCATTGGTATTCCGCTGCCGTTCTTCAGCTATGGAGGGTCGTCGCTGTGGTCGTTCACCATTCTGCTGTTTATCTTTCTGAAGCTCGACTCACGCCGGACCAGCATGTTTGCCAGGGGGTAGTGCACCTTAAAGAAACGCCCAGAATAGCAGCGCCCAGCCGATAATCAGCAACACGCCCCCGATGGGCGTAATGGCTCCGAACACAGTAATACCAGAAAAGCACAGGATGTACAGCGACCCGGAGAAGATGATAACTCCTGCCAGAAACAGGTAGCCCGCGATCGTTAGCAGACGAACGGCCGCCGGATTATTGCCCAGCAACTGAATGAGGATACCTACAGCCAGCAGGGCCAGCGCGTGGTAAAACTGGTACTTAACGGCCGTTTCGTACGTATCGGCCCGGCCCGAAGCCGCCAGGGTAGCCCGCAGGGCATGCGCCCCAAATGCGCCAAGCGCTACGCCCAGCAGACCCAGCGCTGCGCCGGATTGGATGAAGAGTTTGATCATGTTTTTTATTGTTTCAGGTTCCAGGTTTCATGTAGCAAGTTCCCAACTCCCTTTCTAACCTGGAACATGAAACATGAAATTTGGAACAGCATTAATTCCTTTCCCCAAAAATAGCACTACCCACGCGGACGAGCGTACTGCCTTCTTCGACGGCAATGCCATAATCACCACTCATGCCCATGGAGAGTTCCCGGAAGGCGACATTGGTACGCTGAATGGTGCTGAGTTTATCATATAACTGTTTAAGGCCCTGAAACTCCCGGCGAATCTGCGTTTCGTTGTCCGTGAAGGTGGCCAGTCCCATTAAACCGATGATCCGGATGTTGGAAAGGTTGTCCAGTTCCGGCACATTGAGCAGGGCTTCGGCTTCGTCGGGACTCAGGCCAAATTTTGTTTCTTCTTCGGCAATATGAATCTGCAGCAGGCAGTCGATGGTGCGGTTGTTCCTGGCCGCCTGCTTATTGATTTCCTGCAGCAGTTTCAGACTGTCGACAGAATGAATCAGGCTAACAAACGGAGCAATGTATTTAACCTTGTTGGTTTGCAGGTGGCCAATCAGGTGCCAGTCAATGTCGGCGGGCAGCAGCGGATGCTTTTCGATCATCTCCTGCACCTTATTCTCGCCGAAAGATTTGCAGCCGGCCTCGTAGGCTTCGCGCAGCATCGGGATGGGTTTTGTTTTGGTAACGGCTACCAGGCGGGCGCGTCCGTTCAACTGAGATCTGATCTGGTCAATACGTTGGGCAATGGTCATAGGCATGGAGCAGTGGGACCGTGTTGGTCAGAAATTTCATCGTTTTCTGATGGATAAATTTGAGAATTTACCGGAAATAGGTAGTTTTTGGCGCAAAATACCCGATTTGCCGGTTTAGAAGCAATAAACCAAAGCGGTTTTAAGTTTTGATTTACACCCTCTAAAGCTACACTTTTCTATGGAAGCGAATCAGGAAAGACGGAACAGCAGTCGTAACTATCTGATAGCCGCGCTGCTGATTCTGGCTGCTCTGAATGTCTTGCTGTTGTATTTTTATTACCAGGAGCGACAAACAAACAAAACCCAGGAGGCCACGATTGCCGCCAAAACCGAGGAGGTGCTGGCCACCAAAACCAAGCTAGACTCTATATCGCTCCAACTCGATGCCAAGATTGCCGAAATTCAGCGGCTGGGTGGCAATGTCGATTCATTGCTGCGGGTCAAGGAGCAGTTGGAAGTTGACAAACGGGAACTGCGAAACGTAAACGGGTTTAACCTTCGGAAATACGAACAGAAGATCCGGTCGTACGAGGGCCTGCTGGCTCAGAAAGAGCAGGAAATTGTCAGGCTGCGGGAAGAGAACAGCCTGCTGGCGCAGCAGAATGAGGTACTAAATCAGGAGAATACCGGCCTGCGTACCGAACGGCAGGCGCTCAGCGACTCAGTCAGTGTGTATTCGGTGAAAAATCGAGAGCTGTCCGAAAAAGTAACAAGGGCCTCCGCGCTCAAAGCCGAGAATGTATCCGTCAATGCCCTCAATGCCAGAGGAAAGGAGCGCGAAGGCGGAAGTTACAAGGCCCGGCGCATTGACCGGGTCAAGGTTAGTTTCCGGTTAGCCGAGAATCCGCTGACGCAGCAGAACGAAAAAGAGATTTACATGCGTATCCTCGATCCGAGTGGGGCTGTTATCTCCGACATGGCTACCGGTTCCGGCGAGTTTAATGCCGGTGGGAAAGATATGATCTATACCGCCCGGCAACGCGTTCAGTTCGACAACAGTCGCCAGGAAGTATCTTTCGTGTATGGGCGGGGTGGGCAGCGCTTCAACGAAGGCCGCCACGTTATTGAGTTGTATGCGGAAGGATTTAAGATTGGGGAAGGGGAGTTTACCGTCAAGTAGGAACTAAGACGGATTAATCGGTAGTCGCAAGCAGGCAGCCATTAGTCTCTGATAATGAAACTAATGGCTGCCTGCTTGCGACTATTGTCTTTTCTTCGTATTTTTGCACCCTAATTTTAAACCAGTTCAATAAATCATGTCTTTAAAAAGCTACGAAACGGTGTTCATTATGACTCCCGTTTTATCTGAGCAACAGATAAAGGACACCGTCGACAAGTTCCGTAAAGTGCTGACCGATCATGGTGCGGAGCTTGTTCACGAAGAGAGCATGGGCCTGCGGAAGCTGGCCTACCCGATTCAGCACAAAAATACGGGTTACTACCAACTGATTGAGTTCAATGCCCCTCCTGCACTCCTGACTGCCCTGAACACGGAGTATCTGCGCGACGAGCGCATCCTGCGTCACCTGGTGATTGCACTGGACAAGCACGCCGTTGATTACAACGAGCGGAAGCGCAAAGGTCTGGTCGGTAAGAAAAAACAAGAAAACGAGGAGGCTAAATAACCATGAGCTTACAGAACGAATCCGTCAACAAGAACGAAAACCGGAAGAAGTACTGCCGCTTCAAGCGCTCCGGTATCAAATACATTGATTATAAAGACGCTAACTTTCTGCTGAAATTGCTGAACGAGCAGGGCAAGATCCTGCCGCGCCGGATTACCGGTACCAGCCTGAAATACCAGCGGAAAGTGGCTCAGGCCGTTAAGCGTGCCCGTCATCTGGCTATCCTGCCATACGTAGGCGACTCGCTGAAATAAACAGTTTAACTGTTTCAAGTTTCAAGTTTCATGTTTGGCACCAGCTAACAACATGGAACCTGAAACATGAAACCTGAAACAGATTTAAAAAATGGATGTAATTCTCAAAACTGATATTGCCGGCCTGGGCTATAAAAATGACACTGTGACGGTGAAGCCCGGTTACGGCCGCAACTTCCTGATTCCTCAGGGATTTGCTATCATGGCGACTGATTCCAACAAGCGGATGATCGCCGAAAATATCCGTCAGGCGGCCCACAAAGCCGAGAAGATCAAGAACGACGCGCAGGCTATTGCCGACCAGATCGGCGACCTGCGGCTGACCATCCCGGCCAAAGCCGGTGAGAGCGGCAAAATCTTCGGTCGTGTAACCAACACCCAGATTGCCGATGCCCTGCGCGAGAAAGGGTTCGACATTGACCGGAAGAAAATTGCGGTTGACGATGTAAAATCGCTGGGCGAATACAAGGCTACGCTCGACCTGCACAAGGACGTAAAGCATATCCTTACGTTTGATGTGGTAGCTGAGTAATCAGACTCCTGCAACAGCGTTAAATCAGGCCGGCGCTGCTACCCAAAACGGGTGAGGCAGCGCCGGTTTTTTTGTTCAAAAAGAGGCTGGTGAACCCAAAAGTAAACGGCTGAAAACGGACCTATTTAGCCTGTTTTTTTGTTTTTACTGTATGCAGTTCACTACCGAATTTACGCCCGAAAAATTGCCGCAGCCCCTTCGGCAAACCGACGAAATTCTTACCATTGGTTCCTGCTTTGCCGACGTGATGGGACGCCACCTGGCCGACCATAAACTGAACGTGTCCATCAATCCATTCGGTACCATCTTCAACCCGGTCTCCATGGCCAAACTGCTGCTGATGGCGCTGAACGGCAACCAGCCAGACGAGAGCCTTTACGTGGAGCGGGATGGTATCTGGTTTCACTACGACTTTCACTCATCCCTTTGGGCTGATAGCCGGGACGCGCTGGCCGGTAAGTTACAGGATACCCTGTGTGCCGTAGGCGAAACACTCCGCCGGGCCGATTGGCTCTTTCTGACGTTCGGCACGGCGATGGTGTACCGCCATATCGAAACCGGGCAGGTGGTAGCGAACTGCCATAAAATGCCCGGCTCTCTGTTTGAGAAATACCTTTATAGCCTGGACCATGTGCGTGATACGCAGACGAAGGTGTTGAAGGCGCTTCGCCGGGCCAATCCGAAGCTGAACGTGCTGCTGACGGTTAGTCCGGTGCGGCATACCCGCGATACCCTTCCCATGAACCAGGTGAGCAAATCGCTGTTGCGGGTAGTCTGTCACGAACTGACTGTCTGGCATGATTTTGTCCACTACTTCCCGAGCTACGAGATTATGGTGGATGACCTCCGCGATTACCGTTTTTACGAATCCGACCTGATTCACCCGAATGCCCTAGCGCATGAGTATATCTTCCAAAAGTTTGGCGAAAGTCTCTTTGATGACGAACTTCGCGCGTTCGTTGCCGAATGGGCCGGTATCCGGAAGTCGCTGGCGCACCGGTCGCTCTACGGGCCTACCGACGCGCACCGGCGTTTTCTGACCCATCTGCTGGCTAAGCTGGAAACGTTGCGGACGAGGGTGGATGTGTCCGTCGAGATAGCCTCCGTTCGGGAACAACTGGAAGCTACCGTAGCAAATCGTCAGCCGGCAAACTAATCGGCGTTCCGTGGGGTTAGCACTATATCCGACCGTACAGTATCACTTATGTCTACCTATAAACTCACAAAAGAATCGGTTCTGCGGGCGCTCAGCCATGTGGAAGAACCGGACCTGAAAAAGGACCTGGTGTCGCTCAATATGATTAAAGATATTGAGCTGGGCATTGATCAGGTACGTTTTACCGTCGTGCTGACCACACCGGCCTGTCCGCTAAAGGAACTGATCCGGAAGCGCTGCGAAGATGCGATCCATACGCACATCGGCCCCGGCATCCAGGTGCGGGTGGATATGACCGCCGATGTGACCTCTACCCGAAACAACGCGCCGGTGCTGCCGGGCGTGAAGAACATCATTGCCGTGGCCTCCGGTAAGGGAGGGGTTGGCAAATCGACCGTAACGGCTAACCTGGCTGTGGCACTGCACCGGTCGGGCGCGAAGGTCGGTATCATTGACGCCGATATTTTTGGACCATCCATGCCGCTGATGTTTGGTGCTGAAGGGATTCAGCCGGCTGTATCGGAGGTGAATGGCCGTAATCTGTTGCAGCCCGTGCAGCAGTTTGGCGTTAAGTTGATGTCCATTGGCTTCCTGACACCGGCTGATAGCGCGGTAGTATGGCGCGGCCCGATGGCGAGCCAGGCCTTAAGACAGTTTTTCGGCGATACCAACTGGGGCGAACTGGATTACCTGCTGATCGACCTGCCGCCCGGTACCAGCGATATTCACCTGACCCTGGTGCAGACCGTGCCGGTTACCGGAGCTGTTATCGTGACGACCCCGCAGAAAGTGGCCCTGGCCGATGCCATAAAGGGGTTGGCCATGTTCCGGCAGCCGCAGATCAACGTGCCGGTGCTGGGCGTCATCGAGAATATGTCGTATTTCACACCGGCCGAACTGCCGGATTCAAAATATTATATCTTCGGCAAAGGCGGTGGACAGCAGCTGGCCGATAAGTTTAGCGTACCCCTGCTGGGGCAGATCCCGCTGGTGCAGAGCATCCGCGAAGCGGGCGATGAAGGTCGGCCGGCCGTGATTGCTGATGAGCCGGTTGCCGCCGGGGCTTTCCGGTCAGCGGCCGAAGCGCTGGCGCAGTTTGTCTCTATACGCAATGCCGAGCTCGACCAGACCAAACGCGTGGAACTTCGGGTGTAGCGATTTGGTTATGAATACCCCCGTACCTTGCTTTCTTGCATAAATAATGGTATTTTTACCACAGCGATAGTAAACAAAAGCCGACATGGAAACAGCGGTAGGTAACAGCGAACTCATTGACAGAATAGAAAAAGCCCTGAACGGTATCCGCCCGTATCTGGAAGCAGACGGCGGTAACGTAAAGGTGCTGGAAGTAACCGATGACCGTGTGGTACGGCTCGAACTGGTAGGGGCCTGTGGCTCATGTCCGATGTCGGCGATGACCTTCAAGGCGGGTCTGGAAGAGGCCGTGCTGAAGGCAGTACCCGAAGTAACAAAGGTAGAAGCCGTGAATATTACATCACCGTTCTGAGTCTGAGGTTATACGATAACGAACCCATGAAAAAAGCCGTCCCGCTCTCCTGCGGGACGGCTTTTTTCGTAGTTTGCGCCGTAACACGACTAATAGTAACACGGTGAAAGTAGGAATCTTCTTTGGTGGTCCCTCCCGGGAGCGCGAAATCTCGTTTGCCGGTGGGCGCACCGCTTACGATAATCTGGATAAATCGTTGTTTGAGCCGGTCCTGATCTTTGTCGACGGAACCGGACGTTTCCGGCTGGTAAATCCGACCATTTTACAAAGGACATCCATCCGTGAGATGCTGCCGCAGGAGTCTGGTTTTACGGTGTATGATGAATCGTTATCCGCCGATGGCTGGGGCAACGACTATCCCGAGATTAAACCCGAAGCCTTTAAGCAGCACTTTGAGGTAGCGTTTCTGGCCATGCATGGGCCCGACTGCGAAGACGGCAGCATTCAGGGTTTGTTTGAGTGGTACAAGATGCCGTATACCGGACCGGGCCTTATGGGCTCGGCCGTGGGTATCAACAAGATCCTGCAAAACGAGCTGATCGCACTGGTGAACGGGCAGCAGAAGAAAACCGCCGTCATTACCCGCGACGCCTGGCTGAATGCCGATAAAGATGCGTTTTTCTCGTCGCTGGTGGAGCATCTGGGGTTGCCCGTTGTCGTAAAGGCTCCCCATCAGGGATCGTCTATTGGCGTGGCTATTGTTCGTGACAATAACCTGAGTGCCTTCTGCCGGGCGGTGGATCAGTGTTTCTTTACGCTGACAGTAGACCCGTCGGAGTGGAACGCCTTTTCCGACGAGGAAAAACGGGATCATGCCCAGCGCATCGCCAACCTGGACGAAAGCATCGGGTATCCGGTAGTGGCCGAGCAGACCGGCGATGTCCTGCGCACTCCGCAGGCGCTGCTGGCGTTTCTGGCGGGTCACCAGCAACCCATCACGCTATCCTCCGTTCATGCCGAAGACGAGGTGCTATTTGAGGAGTTTATTACCGGCCAGGAGTTCTCGTGCGGGGTCATCCAGGACGACGAAGGCACAGCCATTGCTTTGCCGCCCACAGAAGTTTACAACGTCACCAGCTTCGACTTCAAATCGAAATACCAGTCGAATACCTCCCGCAAGCGTATACCGGTTGAGGCCAGTCTGGAGCATAACCGCAAGATTCAGCAGGCAGTGGCCGAGGTATTTACGCGCTTAGGCATCAACGTATACTCCCGCATCGACGGCTTTCTAACGCCTGACGGCCGCGTGCTGCTGCACGACCCCAACACCATTCCGGGCATGTCACCGGCCTCGCTGATCTTCAAGCAGATGGCAGAGATTGGGATGAACATCACCAACGCGCTGACGTACTTGATCCGTCAGTCATTGCGTGAGCGTATCCGTACCGGCAAGGATACCTTTCGCCTGTGGCAAATGCTCCATGACCTGGATAATCGTCTGGCGCAGCGCAAAGCCCATCCGCTACCGGAGCAGACAATCGGCTTTGGCCCTACCGACGAGAATTTCGCCGAAGCCAAAAAGGAATACAACCGTCTGGCCGCCGAGGGAAAGGTGAAGCCCGTGCTGATATACACCAAATCGAAGCTGGAATCGCACGAGCTGCCGGTCCACCTAATGTTCAAAGACACCATCGAAGACCTCGACGCTGCCCTGCACCAGCTCCGTCACCCCCTGGTACTCGAAACTGCCGAACGCGCGAGGCATATTGTGGCGCAGTATGTTTGAGTGATTGAGTGATTGAGTGATTGATCGGACGAAACGAGTGAAGTTCGCTCTGATTGTTTTAAAAATCAATGTACGTACCTGGAAGACTTACAGGTATTTTGTAAAAATGTTTATTAAGCAGCGCTCTCACTCAACCACTCAATCATTTAATCACTCAATTTCCCCAAAGAGCGTATTCAGCGATTCGGCTAAAGTTGGATGGGCAAAAACGGCGTCTTTCAGCGACGTGTAGGGTACGTTGCCCATCATGGCAATTTGCAGCATCGCCATCAGCTCACCGCCTTCAAGACCCAGGATAGCTGCGCCTAAAATCTGCCCTGTGTCAGCATCAACAATCGCTTTCATCAGGCCGTTGGTCTGGCTGGTTTCAATTGCGCGGGCCACTGAGGACATCGGTATTGACGCTATTTTGAAAGTACGGCCCTGCTCGTGGGCTTCCCGCTCCGAAAGTCCGATGCGACCCAGTTGCGGGTCGGTAAAGACGGTATAGGGCACCGGGCGGTTGGTGATGGTGGCATTGCCGCCTTCCAGCAGGTTCTGGCGGATGACGCGATAATCGTCGTAGGAGATATGGGTGAACGCCGGCCCGCCTTTTACATCCCCCAGCGCACAAATACCAGGTTGACTGGTTTCCAGCCGCTCGTTTATCTGAATATAGCCGTGTTTGTCCGTTTCAATACCCACAGCTTCCAGGTTGAGGGCGGCTGTATTGGGAGTAGTACCGATGGCAATCAGCAAATGCGAGCCGGAGACCTTGTCTGACTTGTCTCCGGTTTTCAGCGATAGCTCAATAGCACCGGATGCATCCTGATTTACCCGTTCTATCTGCGTGTTCAAGTGAATGATAATCCCTTCATCGCGGAGAAACGTAGCCATCTCATCGGCGATGTCTTTATCTTCCCGGCTCAGCAGTTGGTCTCCGCGCTCAATCAGCGTTACCTCGCTGCCGAAGCGCCTGAACATCTGCCCAAACTCCAGCCCAATATAGCCTCCACCCATGATCAGCAGATGTTGCGGCAGCTCTTCCAACTCCATCAGGGAGGTTGATGTGAGCCAGGGTACATCATCCAGACCGGGCAGGTCCGGTTTGCGGGGGCTGGTGCCGGTATCGATAAAAATATGGTCGGCGGTTAGCGTCCGGCTGCCGCCTTCGTTGAGGGCGACTTCCACCTGTTTTGGGCCGGTAAACCGCGCTTCTCCCCGGATGAGCGTCAGGTGTTCGGCTTCATCAAATTTTTTCTGGATACCCTCCCGAAACTGTTCTACAATCTCGTCCTTGCGTTTTTTTACCGCCGGATAGTCTACGCGAACATCGCCGGTGGTAATGCCATAATCACCGGAACGGCGGGCGTGGTAGGCTATCTGGGCGGAGGCAATTAATGATTTGGTAGGGGTACAGCCGTAGTTGATGCAACTCCCGCCTAGAAAGTTGCGCTCGATGACGGCTGTTTTCCAGCCTTTTCCGGCAAGGTCTAAGGCCAGCGGCTTACCGGCCTGACCAACGCCGATGATGATGGCGTCAAACTGTTCCTGATTGTCTTCGTTCATGTTAATGGTTGATGTACCGATAATTCCGTAAATGAGCAACAATAGCCAGGCCGTAATCAATGAGTAGATTTATCGATAAGTGGTGGATGGCACCTTTTCAAGGAAGCTCATTAGCTTAAACATTTTTTTGGGCTTATTGCTTGGAGGTTTTTCATTTCCACCAATACCCTTTCCGATAAGGTAACTAATCACCAGAAAGAACGACCGATTGGCACAACCATCAGAACCGTATGCCCTCCAAGTGGCATGGTTCTGATGGTTGTGCCAATCGGTCGTACCGGCAGGCTTTTCACCTAGGATAATTTGTGGGCGGGAAACCAGTCCTGGCTATATAGCAGCGCCAGTTTAGCAATTTCCTATTTTGCCGGCTTTTCCGTTGCTTCCAGTTTTTCCTCAACATCATAAACGAGTCGGCTAGCCTGCCGCCGGGTTTGCTTCCACTGCTGTTCAGACCCGTGTAGCACCTCGTAATACGCTTTAACCAGGTCGTCGCGTTGTTGGGTAAGTTCCTGCTGCGTGGTGCTTACCGAATTTTGTGGGTTATTCCGGAGCCGTTGGAGCGAACGGTCCAGACTTTTCACCGTTTCGCTGATTTGGTCGGCGAGTTGCCGGCGCTCCGCATTCAGGCGATTGTTCTGCCCGTTGGCGGTAGTCATTCTGCTGTCGGTGTAACCATTCTGGTCATACCGCATCCGGTCGTTGACTGTCTGATTGTCTGACATCCGGTTCCCGGCGTACTGACCGTTGGGATACTGGTAACCGGTATACTGGCCGTTGGGATACGGATTGCCGGTATCGCCATACGGCGTCCGATTGTCCGGATAGCCGTCGCCAGGATACTGGTTGTAGGACATCTGCCCATTCCCATACCGGGTGCCCGATGGCCTGCGGGTATTCATCGGCTCGTTGCGGTACGGGTAGCTGTTATCCCGGTATGGCTGGTACCCGTAGAATCCGTTCGGGTATTGATAGTGATCATACCGCTGGTTTGTATTCCGGTCATTAGCAATTCCGTATGATTGGGCCTGCGTACCGGCCGGACTGCCGTCGTACCGGCGATTCTGGTTGCGGTCTGTTTCGGTATACACGTTTGCCTCATTGGTTTGGCCGCTGCTCAGCCCCAGGCGTTGCCGGATGCGGCTTTCCGACAACGCATCGTCAGACGTTCCCTGATTAGAATACGTGGTGTTGGTACGCTGGTCTTCATGTTGCCGGTCCTCGCTCATGGCTGACTCACGGCCCTCACGGTCGGTGGCTGCGTAGCTGTCCTCGTCCCGTTGGTTGTTCGTATCGGTATTATAACCGGCGCGTTCGGTGCTGTTCCGGGTGTCGGCTACGGTCCGGCTGGTTTGGCAGGAGGTCGTCAGCAGCCCTGCGATCAGGGCTGCTACGGGCCATAGTGTCTTTTTCATCACGTGATAGTTTTATCGGTTAGAATTTGAATCCGACATTCACCCCAAAGGACCGGCGTTGTGAGTTGTTGAATCCGCTGATCAGGTCATTCAGGCCGTGGTGGTAGACCAGGTCAAGCATGACCGGGCCCAGATCAAACCCCAGGTTGCCCAGCGCCAGGAAACTGCCTCTGCGGAACGATTCATTGTTAATCTGAACCGTATTGCTGCCGCCGAGCCGGTTCGCGTATTCAGCACCTACCGCCAGCCGGATACCGGAAATACCCCGCGTAGACTGGGCCAGTTTAACCCCAACCAGCGCTGGAATCTGAAGCCACCGGTTATTGATCCGCCCCGAAATGTCCTGAATACTCTGTCCGTCGCCCGGCACAAAGAAGTTGGAACTGGAGGCAAAGTACTCGGCTCCGAGCTGGCCGTAAACCCGGCCGCCAAAGCGCGTAAATACGCCTAACTGGTAGCCTAACCGACCAGACAGGTTGCTGGCATCAATGTCTTCGCCCAGATAGCGTGTTGTGTTGAGGCCTC
This sequence comes from Nibrella saemangeumensis, assembly GCF_039541915.1. Classification (NCBI taxonomy): domain Bacteria; kingdom Pseudomonadati; phylum Bacteroidota; class Cytophagia; order Cytophagales; family Spirosomataceae; genus Nibrella; species Nibrella saemangeumensis. The sequence continues at coordinate 40,564 of NZ_BAABHD010000027.1, read as the reverse complement.
CGTAAAAGCCACCTGTAAAGGCTTTATAAGGCAGCACCTGTTTTTCTTTGACAATTACCCTCCGTTCATTAACGTTGACTTCAGACGTTTGCATAGTCTCGTCATTCCGGCGGTCGCGGGTATTCAGCCGCGGGGAGGCAGATCGGTTATCATTGTTGCGGCCCATCGTTTCATTCGTTCTGACCCGGTCGGGATCGGGGTAGATGCGCCGGTCGCGGGTGGTTACCCGATCCGGGGTGGCGTTTCTCTTCAGCTTTTGCCCGGTTTCCATTCCATCCTTATACCCTTCTTTATAGGCATTGATGAGTGCCCGCTCAAACTGCTGCGTTGATATTCCGTTCGAACGAAGTGATTGATTCTCCGTATAAGGCCTGTTTTCGTACCGATTTTGCCCATTGGTAGCCCGGTTGTTCTCGTACGTTCGTGTGTCGCGCTGGCCATAGGCCAGGTTTGCGCCGGCAATTCCTACTGCCAGTAGCGCTAAAGAGATAGTTTTCATCATAGGTAACGTTAAGTTTGATTTTAGTTAAAAAACAGACAAATACACTGGTCTTGACCCGCCCCACTGATTGGTCACACGATCTGGCAAGAGCCAGTGCCGGTTCAGCCCATTGTACTCCTATAAAACCCCGGCAGTGATAAGAAAAGGCTTAATATAGAATTAGAATTTGCTTAAGGTGCTGTTTTCCAGCCTTAGGCGATTTTAATCTTTACGGTTTGTCTCCCGTCGCGGACGTTCACTTCAACTACTTTAGGCTCCTGCGATTTCTTAAGCATGGTAATTTCTCCTCTTCACTCCAGCGCTGCCATCTTAACCTGCGAAATATGAATGTTGAAACTTTGCCATGATGCTGGTTTTGGGTTCTACTAGCTGCAAATCAAACCGCACTTCCGCCAAACTGCCGGAAACGGTGTAGGGTGTTGGACCTTAACTAAAGTCCTGCTGTAGAATGAAGCCGGTTCGGTGCGAAACAGATTGTTTAAAACGTTAATAGCCTAACTGAGTAAGTACCCGGACAAAATTCCGTCAAACCCTATGCCCAGTTATTTCGTTGGTCTGGGTAAAAATTGCTGAGGGGAGCTTTTATCCTTAAGGGCGCTTATTACAAGGCGGACTATCATATAGACAATAGGCACTGGCCCGTATCGTTCAGTCAGACAGTCCACCGTTTTGCGAATCAACGGTCTGGCTAATTACTTCCCAGTAGAGGTTTTCTAGGAAAGGTAGCGAAACCGGTCTTGGCAATTTCTGGTAAGATCATTAGGGTTATCCGGGAGGAGTGGTCTGATTGGATGCCAGAGTAGCCAAAAAACCAGATAGAATTAATATTGATGTACAACGTATGCGAGTATTGCTGGTTGAAGATGAAGTGAGTCTGGCTTCATTTATTTTGAAAGGAGTACAGAGCGAAGGGCATACGATTGATGTAGCGTACGACGGCCTGATGGGGCAGCGGCTGGCGGATAGCAAACCCTACGACGTTATCATTCTGGATATAAACCTGCCGCATATCAACGGCTTCGAACTGTGCCGGCAAATCAAAGACCGGTCACCGCAGCAGCCGGTACTGCTGCTGACCGCACTCGACAGCCTGTCGGACAAGGAAAGCGGTTTTGGGGCGGGAGCCGACGATTACCTGGTTAAACCCTTTGAGTTTCGGGAACTGATGCTGCGCATCAAAGCCCTGGCCCGGCGGAACAATACGTTCTTTGGCACCCAAAAGGTTTTGCGCGTAGCCGACCTGGAGATGGATACGCAGGCGCAGGCGGTTAGCCGTGCCGGTTGCCGCATCGAACTTACCGCCCGCGAATATGCGCTGCTGGAGTACCTGATGAGGAACCAGGGCCGCACCGTTAGCCGGGTCGATATTGCCGAGCGCGTCTGGGATCTGCACTTCGATACCAATACCAATGTGATCGATGTGTACATCAATTACCTGCGGAAGAAGATCGACAAGGGGTATGAACCCAAACTGCTGCATACCGTCTTCGGTATGGGGTACGTCCTGAGAGGCTGACCATGCAAATCAAACACAAGCTCATTCTCTGGTTTTCGCTGCTGGTTGCCAGTATCCTGCTGGTTTTCTCATTTTACGTTTATTTCACGTACATGGGCTTCCGGCAGCGGGCTATAGAAGACCGGCTGGAGCGCAAAGCGAGGGTAACCGAACACCTGCTGACGTTGCGGGGAACCGTCGCCGGCAGCGTTATCTCGACTATTCCTGAGCAGGCCGAGTTTGTGTATTCACCCGCCGACAGCCTGATCTACGTCAGTAATCCCGAAAATGATTTCGTGCCTGATTCGGCTTTTCGGGAAGAGGTTCGCCAAAAAGGACTCATCCGGTTTACGTATCCCAGCCGGGGACACAACTACCTGAAGGACGGCGTTGCGCTGACCTACCCCAGCCTGAACCCTGCGCCCGATGGCCGGCCCTATGTAGCTGTAGTAACGGCCTATGACCAGGACGGGTACCAGCGCCAGGAAACCTTGCGTGATCTGTTCTTATTTGGCATTGCCGTGGCCATTGGCCTGGTGGTGGTGCTCGGCTTTTTCTTCTCCCGCAAGGCCCTCGAACCGTTGAATGACCTCATCGACCAGTTAAACTCCGCCGGTTCGCAGTCCCTGAACGTTCGCCTGAAAGCCGAAAATCCGGATGACGAAGTCGGGGTACTCGCTACGGCCTTCAACGAGCTGCTTACCCGGCAGGAGCGGCTGATTGACAGCCAGCGCTCCTTTATCGCCCAAGCGTCGCATGAACTCCGAACCCCGCTGACCACCATCAAAGGCTGGCTGGAAACCTCCATAGCTTACGATACCGATCCGGACCAGCTGAAGCGTGGTATGGTGCAGGCGGTCCGGGAACTGGATAAGCTGACGGCGCTATCAAACGGCCTGCTGCAACTGGCGCGGATCGACGACCTGAATAGCCGCATCGATCATCAGCCGGTCGAGCTGATGGACGTTCTGCTGGATGCGGCTGATACCATTGGCCAGCAAAAGTTGGGCCAGCCGCTCTCGGTGCAGGTAAGTGATGAAGTACTCGAATACCCTGCTCCGCTGATGATTGACGGAAACACGCACCTGTTGAAGACGGCTCTGCTGAATCTGCTCGAAAATGCGGCCAAGTACTCCGCGGGTAAGCCCGTAACCGTGCATCTGGCGATCGGCCCCGGCAATCAGGCCCACATCCGGATTATCGATCAGGGAATCGGCGTGAAACCCGGCGAAGAGGACCTGATCTTTCTGCCGCTGGTACGCGGCTCTAACGTCGAGCAGATCCAGGGTTTTGGGATTGGGCTAACGCTGGCCCGGCGCATCATTACCCTCCACCGGGGCAACCTCCGGCTATTTTCCCGGAATGGCGAAGGAACTACCGCCGAAATTACCCTGCCGATGATCACCCGGTAGCCGATTCTAATAATTTTTAATGTGCCTCTAAGTTTATTCTAAGAAGTGCTTTCGAATATTACGGCTTCTACTATGCGGTTTACTGCGCAGGTTACTCTAGCGCTGATTTCTTTTCGGGTTGACACCGGTATAACGCTTTACTGACCGGGCCGCATACGGAACGACCTGAACCAATCAGGAGATTTACCATGAATTCAGAAGAAAAAATAGAATTACAGGTTCGTATGGCTACCCTCGAGAAAAAAATGGCGGACATAAACCGGACGATAAACCGGTTGGAATCCGATTTGCAGAGTGTTCAGGAGACGGAGGAGGACGGTTCCCTGCGCGCCATTCAGGAGGCTAATATTGAATCCATGATGATTATTCAGCAAAAGATGCTGGCTCACGTTATGGAACTGTATCAGCAGGCGATTGACGAGTCGAAACGGGAAGAAGGCGGATAGCTGGATCATAAGTAGTGCGCCAGGCGCCTGTTGCCGGAAAAGAATAGCCGCCCGGGCGTACCCAGGCGGCTATTCTTTTCCGGCAACAGGCGGATTGTTGTTTCTAATAATTTCTAAGCCGGATCTAATAACATTTTAAGAAGTACCTGTCTTATTTACGTCATTGAGCAGGTGACGGTATGGTTTAACCGGTCAGACAGACACAGGATATGGTTCTGGAGGTTCTTTTGACGTTGTTAGGAGTGGGAATACTCTGCTACCTGATTCACCTGATGGAGGGTGAAGAGGAACCGGATATGGCACGTGAACCGACAACCAACAAGGCTACAGCGGCTACAGCGCTCATGCCAACCGGGCCGCTGTACGCACCATCGCGCCCGTTCACGCCTTTTCCCGAATCGAACAAGGGCCTGCGACAAGACAAACTGAACTCCGTACGGATTAAAAAAGCACTCGACCTGTTGTTGTCGCACTACCAGACCGGAAAGATTACCGAGACGGAATACCTGAAGCAGGCCGACGACCTGATTGATCAGCTCGCGGATACTTTACACCATGAATACTGATCGGTACCGTGCCTTGGTGTTACAGGCTCGGTAAGAGGTAGATGACCAGTAAAATTGCTCCGATAACAATACTCAGGGTTACCAACACCGATAGCCACTGGGAAGGAAAATACTGATTGGTTTTTAGTTGTTTGTCAATAGCCCGGTACCGGACGAAGGCCAGGGTAGCCATCAGCGCTCCCAGCGCTACCATAAGAATACCAATTTCAGCCGAATAACCCTTACCCGGCAGGGGCCTTACCTGATCGCCCAGCACAAAACTGATCTGCCGGATAAATAAGGCAAACTTGACAATAACAAAGCCGAATCCCATTAAGGCAATGCTGGTGCGAACCCAGGCCAGAAAGGTTCGCTCGTTGGCCAGGTAGTCTGCCGGTCCGGCTGTTTTCTTAGGTTTTTCATCTGCTTTGTTGTTTTCCATACTTTCTAATAATTTCTAATTTGTATCTAATTCCTTTCTAAGAACTCAGGATGAACTTTAGGGCTACTGCAATTCAGTACCTCTATGCTCAACGTCAGGAACCGACTTATATATGTAATTCTCTTTACTTTCCCCTGGCTGGGGACCGGCGTACGCGCCCAATCACCGGGCATGAACCGGCTGACGCTGCCGCAGGCGCTGGACCTGGCCCGCACCAACTTTCCAGGTCTTCAGGCTAAACTCGCCCAGATTCGGGCCGCCGAAGCCGACCGTCAGGAAGTTCGGGCCTCGCTGTTACCGCAGGCCGGCATCCAGGCGCAGGCGCTGAACGCTACCTCCAATCAGGTGCGGGGGGCTTCTGTATCGAGTGGCTGGCTGACGCCTTCGTTGTCGGGCAGTATCAAACCCAATGGCTTCACGGCCCAGCCGGCCTGGACCAGTTTTGTCTCTTCTTTCATCAACTGGGAGGTAGTTACCTTCGGGCGGAACGAAGCCCTGCGCGACCAGGCCCGTACGGCGCTGGAGCAACAGGAAAGCGATTACGAGCGGGAACTGTTCGTTCACCAGTTTCGCGTGTGCGATGCCTACCTGCAGGCGCTCAACGCCCGAAAGGAACTGGACCTGCAACAGGCTAACCTGAGTCGGGTAGAAGCTATTCAAAGGATAACGCGGGCCGGCACCGACGCCGGGCTGAAGCCCGGTATGGACAGTGCCATTGTGGCGGCCGAGGTATTCCGGGCCCGGACCCAGATGCTGGAAAGCGACCGCAACGCCCGGCAGCAACTGGTCCGCCTGACCGAGTTGATCGGGCAGCCCACCACCCTGGTCGAACTGGATACCGTTGCCTTTTACAGCCGGCTACCGGATAGTCCGCCCGTAGCCGTCGATGCGCCGGCACTTCATCCCACACTACGCTGGTTCAAAAAACAGATTGACTGGAGCGAGGCTACCGAAAAGGTGATTCGGGCCTCTACCATGCCGTCGGTATCCGTGCTGGGCGGCTTGTGGGGGCGGGGCTCCGGGATTCGGGAGTCGCCCGAACCGGATGGGTCATTCCGAATCAACTCGTCGCCCGGAGCCGGTTTGCCACTGCGGGCCTTTAATTACCTGGTGGGGGTAACGGCGGTCTGGCAGCCCACCGATCTGAACCGGGCCAAATACGCCATAACCGCCCAGCGCGAACGAACCCGGGCCTTCCAGGCAGTTTATGAACAGGAGGCCCTGGCCCTCCGGGCCGGCGACCAGAATGCGCGCCTGCAGTGGGATATGGCCCAGCAGGTTGCCCGCCAGACGCCCCGGCAACTGGCCGTGGCCCGGCAGGCCTATGCGCAGGCGCAGTCGCGCTACAATGCCGGGCTGGATAATATTATGACCCTAACCCAGGTCGTCAGCCTGCTCAACCGGTCGGAGGCTGACCAGGTGCTGGCCGTCACCGGGTTATGGCGGGCCCTGCTGCTGCGGGCTGCTACCAGCGGAGATCTGGGCCTGTTTACCCGCGCTATTGCCCCTTGATTCCACCCCCAGCGAACTATGAAAAAAGAGTGTTGGTGGAGACGAGCCGGAATACGGGTACTTGTAGCCGGTATGGTCTGGGTATCAGTTGCCTGCGCATCGCGGTATAATTCGGTTCAGTTGCTGGGTTCCGCAAACGAACTGCCGTCGGCGGAGAAGGCGGTCTGGGTGAAGTCCATCCGGGTCAACGCCCGTACGATTCGTATTGTTGGTAACGATGGCACAACCCAGGAGGTAAGCCCGGTAAACGTCTGGGGATACCGTACTGCCGGGGGAGCAACCTATCGCCTGTATGGCAACAGGTCGTATGAATTGGTACGAACGGGAGACATCCAGTTGTACCTGGACCGGGTCCCCGACGGCCGGGTTGTGAAAGACAAGTATTATTTCAGTCTGACACCCGACGGCGATCTGTGGCACCTGAATAAGAAGAACATCCGGTTAGTGTTTCGGAATAATCCCTGTGTCCTTCACCGGATGAAAGAGGTAAGAACAGGCAACCTGCTGCAAACGAACGCCCAGGGAGCTGATAACCTGATTAATGCCTGGAGGGAGTGCCAGAACGGGCAGCTAACCAGCCAGTAAGGCCAGTACATGCCCCTGGCCTTTTGTAGAACGCAACGCTGTTATCCATTATGTCTATATTATCCACTTCGTTAAAAAAGCCAATAGCCGTTCTGGTGCTGGTATCGGGTGTGCTGCTGTTCTCGATCCTGAGCGCCCTGCGTATTCCCATTGATATATTTCCCAAACTGAATTCACCGGTTATCTACGTCATTGAGCCGTACGGGGGCATGTCGCCCCAGCAGATGGAGGGATTCTTTGCGACCCGGATGCAGGACCAGTTTCTGTATATATCGGGTATCAAGGAAATTCAAAGCCGCAACGTACAGGGATTGACCATTGTCAAACTGGCGTTTTACGAAGGCTCCGACATGGCCCAGGCCGCTGCCGAGGTGGCCATTCAGGTAAACCGGGCCATGAAGTTCTTTCCGCCGGGAGCCTTGCCTCCGCAGGTGGTACGCTACGATGCCTCCTCGGTGCCCATCGGCGATCTGGTCTTTAGCAGCCGTACCCGGCCCCTGCGCGAGATTCATGAAATGGCGGCCAGCCGTATTCGCCCCCTGTTCTCGACCGTGCCCGGCCTCTCCGCTCCCCCGCCCATCGGTACCAACTCTCGAACGGTGGTGATTAACCTGGACCCCAGCAAGATCCGGGGGTTCAATATTTCGCCGGATGAGGTGGTTGAGGCCCTGGCCCGCAACAACACCATGACGCCCTCGGGCAACATCCGGATCAAAAACACCATGTTCATTACCACCCTGAACTCGCTCGAAAAACAGGTCGAGGATTTCAGCCGGATTCCGGTGGTCAGTAAAGGCCGGCAGATGATCTTCCTGCGGGATGTGGCTACCGTGCAGGATGCCTCTGATATAACGGTAGGGTATGCGGTGGTCAACGGCAGCCGGTCATCTTACATTCCCGTGGTCAAAACGGCCGATGCCTCTACCTGGTCGGTGGTGACCAACCTGAAGGCCAAACTGCCGGAGATGCGCAGCCTGCTGCCCGACGACATTGAGGTTACCTACGAGTTTGACCAGTCGGTCTTTGTGATCAACGCGGTGCACAGCCTGCTGGTCGAAGGGGGAATTGGCGCTATTCTGACGGGTCTGATGGTGTTTCTGTTTCTGCGGGATCTGCGGAGTTCGCTGGTGGTCATCATTACCATTCCGGTGTCGGTCATTTCGGCGGTGCTGTTTCTGTATCTGGCCGGGCAGACCATCAACATCATGACCCTGTCGGGGCTGGCCCTGTCGATCGGGGTTCTGGTCGACCAGGCCACCGTTACCATCGAGAATATTCACCAGCATCTGGAAATGGGTAAGCCCAAACGGCAGGCCATTTACGACGCCTGCCGCGAGATCAGCGTCCCGCTGCTGCTCATCTTGCTGTGTATCCTGGCTGTATTTGCGCCTTCGTTCATCATGACGGGCGTACCCCGCGCCATGTTCCTGCCGCTGTCGCTCTCTATCGGGTTTGCCATGACGGTCTCGTATTTTCTGGCCCAGAGTCTGGTGCCGGTGCTGGCCAACTGGATGCTGAAGGACGGCCATGGGCACCGACCTGCAGCAACGGATGAGTCCGGTGAGCCTGCGGTACCGGCGCGCCCTTCTTTTTTTGACCGGATGCGCCGGAGCTTTGCCGGTCAGGTAGAGCGGATGATGCCCTACAACCGGTTGCTGATCGCCGTGTACTTTGTAGTGGTACTGGTGCTGGCCGGGCTGGGCTTTAGCTTTATTGGGAAAGACCTGCTGCCCAAAATCAATTCCGGCCAGCTGGTGGTGCGGATGAAAACGCCCGACGGCACCCGGCTCGAACGGACCGAAGAGAAGGTTAACCAGCTGGTAGAACTCATCGATGACGTCACCGGCGGCAATGTGGCGCTTTCGTCGGCCTACGTGGGCGTTATTCCCACCAATTACGCCACCTCTAACCTGTACGTCAGCACCAGCGGCTCCAACGATGCGGTAATCAAACTCGCGCTGGATCGCGAACACAAGGTCAACATTGAAGAACTAAAAGAAGAGATCCGGCTGGCCGTGGAGGACCAGATGCCGGGTATCCTGGTGTCCTTTGAACCCGCCGACCTGACCGAAAAGCTCATGAGTCAGGGGGCCTTTACGCCCATTGAGGTACAGGTAGCCGGGCGGGAGATGCCGCAGATTGAAGGGTACGCCAATGAGCTGGTCGACCGGCTGCGCGATGTTCACTTCCTGCGCGATGTGCGCATTGTTCAGCCGCTGAAATTTCCGGTGATCAACATTCAGCTCGACCGGCAGAAGCTGGCCCTGATGGGGCTGAACCTACAGGAAACCGCCCGGTCGATTACGGCCTCCACCTCATCGAGCCGGTATACCGAAAAGAACCAGTGGCTCGATGAACGGTCGGCGTATACCTACCAGGTGCAGGTGCAGATTCCCGAACAGGCCATGCAGGACATCTCGCAGTTGCAGGCCGTTCCGCTGGTGGCGGGTCAGAACCGGCCCACACTCGCCGATGTCGCTACGTTTTCGGTCGATACCATGCCGGGCGAATACGCCCGGACCGGCCCCCGACGGTTTGTAACCGTCAGTGCAAATGTCCACAAAAAAGACCTGGGTACGGCGACCGAAGCCGTAGAGGAAGCCATTGCCGGCATCGGTACCCCGCCTAAAGGACTGGTGGTGGCGGTAAAAGGCATGTCGTCGCTGCTTACCGAGACGCTGGACAGCCTGCAACTGGGTCTGGGGGTAGCCGTGGTGGTTATCTTCCTGCTGCTGGCGGCCAACTACCAGTCGTTTAAGCTGTCGTTTGCGGTCTTATCGTCGGTGCCGGCGGTGATTGTGGGGTCCATTGCCCTGCTGCTGCTCACGGGTTCTACGCTCAACCTGCAATCGTACATGGGCATTATCATGGCAACGGGGATTTCGGTAGCCAACGCCATTCTGATCGTTACCAACGCCGAGCGCTTGCGCTGGGAGTACCGCGACGCCCGAAAAGCGGCCATAGACAGTGCGGGTATCCGGTTGCGTCCGGTGCTGATGACCAGTTTCGCCATGGTGGCGGGTATGGTGCCGATGGCAACGGGCTGGGGCGAGGCCGGCGAACAGGTGGCTCCGCTGGGCCGGGCGGTCATCGGCGGGTTGATAGCCTCCACCCTGGCGGCCCTGTACATCGTACCGCAGGTATATGCCTGGGTGCAGCAAAAAACGCCGTTCCGCAGCCCGTCGCTCATGCCGGACGCCGAAACTCCAACTGCAGATACGCTTTAATCGAAACCAGACCATGAAAATGAAAATAACGTTTGCGCTTGCCGTCGCCCTGATTTCGGGAGCCCTGTTGACGGGCTGCCAGTCGGCAGAAAAAGAAAAGCCCCGTCAGAAGCGGCCACGGCGGGCGGCCGCCGTACAACAGGCGGTGCCGGTAAACAAGGTAACTCCTTCAGGAGAGCATTCACAGCAGGCGCTGGCCCCGGTCATTCAGTTGCCGGCTGAGTTTCGGCCATACCAGGAAGTAAACCTATTTCCCAAAGCCAACGGGTTTATCACGAAGGTGCTGGTCGACCGCGGCTCGGTGGTGCGGAAAGGGCAGGTGCTGATGGTGCTGGAAGCGCCCGAAATTGAAGAGCAACTGGTAGCGGCCCGGTCCAATTACCTCAAGGCAAAAGCGGTGCTGGCCGCCAGCCACGATTATTACCACCGACTCCAGACCAGCAGTAAGGTGCCCGGCTCAGTAGCCCCGCTGGACCTGGAAGCCGCCCGATCCAGAGTGGCGGCCGATAGTGCAGCCATGATCGGCGAAAACGCCAATTACCAGGCGTTGCAGAAGATGAAGGCCTATCAGGTCATGCGGGCACCGTTCAACGGGGTGATTACCGAGCGCAACGTGCATCCGGGCGCGCTGGTAGGACCGGGCTCCAAACAGGAGCAGCCGATGCTGGTATTGCAGGACCACTACCGGCTCCGGCTGGTGGTCGACGTTCCTGAGACGTATAGTATGCGGCTGCGGGAGGGCAGTACCGTTGCCTTCACCGTCAATGCCGTGCCGGGTAAAGCGTTTCAGGGTCAGGTGAGCCGCCGTTCGGGCCGCATGAACCAGCAGTTCCGCTCGGAGACAATTGAGATTGACGTGCCGAATCCGAACCGGCAGTTTAAGCCGGGTATGTTTGCCGAGATTGTGCTGCGCTCGGATGAAGCGCCTGAAGCGGTAGCCCAGGAGGGAGGAGCTATAGAGTAAACCGCTCAGACCGGAGCCGGGGCGCCCGGTTGCTGGAGAGCTTCCGCAAAAAACGTGCTCTTTGAGCGCTCGTAGAGCGAACGGGAGTCGACCAGGGTGGCTACCAGTTGCGCCACCAGGGCACCTACCAGCAACGGAAAGATAACCATATTGCGGTCGGTCATTTCCACAACCAGTATAGTTGCCGTGAACGGCGATCGGGCTACGCCGGTCAGGAAGCTGACCATGGCGACCAGAATGACCATGGTGGTATGGGCCGGTGCTACGTGCAGCCAGCCGGCCAGTAGTTTCCCCAGAATTGCCCCGGCGCTCAGCGAGGTAGCAAAAACGCCCCCGGCTGCCCCGCTGCTGTAACTCAGCACCATGCCGGCCAGCCGCACCGGAAAGATATACCAGGCCACGTGCGAAAACGGGTTGAACAGCAGCCGGTTGATCAGCGGCTTACCCGTACCCATGGCATCCAGACCGAACAAAAATATCAGGCCGGCAAACAACAGGCCGCAGGTGAATACCCAGCCGACCTGCCCGCTGGTACTGCTCCAGCGTTTCCGGTAGCTGTTGATTTTGTCGAGTAGTTTGGCAAAGACCGCACCGGCCAATCCGGCGCAGGCCGCCGTAACCGACGCAATGCCCAGAAACGAAATGCCCGTGGGAGAGACCGGCGGATACCCTAAGTAGAGGTAGGGCCCCAGAAACGCCTGCGCCGTCATCCCGGCGATGATGACAGCCGTGAAGACCGGCGTCCGGAAGTGCGTAATATGCGTCCGGGTAAGCTCCTCTACCACGAAGACAATACCACCCAGGGGCGTATTAAAGGCCGCAGCGAGCCCGGCGGCTCCGCCGGTGACCAGCACAACCTTGCGCGAAAGCTGAGGCCAGTTTTTAGGTTGCCAGTGCGCAATCCAGCGGAACACCGAAGCGCCAATCTGGATAGTAGGTCCCTCGCGGCCGATAATCCCTCCCCCCAGCAACAGCAGGATGCTGCTGATGATTTTAACAACCGCTACTTTAATACCAACCAGATACCCAACTTTGTGGTCGTGGCCCGGATTGGCGAGGTCAAGGGCCGCCATCACCTGCGGAATACCGCTCCCACGGGCCCCGGGAGCCAGGTAATAGACCAGCCCCCAGGCCAGCAGAAACGCAACCGGCGTAATCAGAAACGCCATAGCCGGCACGCCGGCCAGCCACTCCCGGCAAACGTCTTCGGCCCAGGAAAAGCCTTTTTCATAGAGGTACGCGATAAGGCCCGTGGCTATCGAAGCGATCCAGAACGGAATGGCCAACTGCGTTGCCGTGCGTACATTATCTGACCGGAGCTGTCGGAGAACCGACCGGTCGAGCCAGCTTAGTAAGCGTTGATAAAGCGAAAAACGTTGCATTTTTTCTCAGGTTCCGGGTCCAGGTGGCCGTTTAAGGTTAACGTTCAGGTGCCTGATTCGAGCAGATAACTGAGCCTGCGGACCAGATTAAACGCGGAGCCGTTACGGCTCCCGGAGTCGCGCCACCTCCTCGCGCAGGAGCCGGATCTCGGTTTTCAGTTCCTCCAGGGCCTGGGCTCCGGCCACTTCGCCTTCTTTGCTTTCGGCATCGCGGCCGATAAAGAACGTAGCCAGGGTAGCGGTCACGTACCCGAAGACGGCAAAGGCATACAGCGCGATCAGAAAGCACAAAGCGCGTCCTTCCGGCGTTCTGGGCCAGTACTCGGATCCCATGGTGGTCATCAGCATGGCAGTCCACCACAGACTTTCGCCGTAGCTGTCCAGGGCGGTGCCATCCGGGGCTTCCCGCTCAAAGGCGTACATGCCGGCGGCTCCGGCAACGGTAATCAATATGGTCAGCAGCACAATATAGCCGAACCCCCGGCGGCTCATACTGGCCCCCAGCGCCCGCATCCCCCGATTAATGGAGCCCAGCACTTTAACCAGCCGGAAGCCCCGCGTGACGCGCAGGATACGTAATACCCTGGCCAGCCTGAACAATCGCAGTGCCGGGATAGCCAGCGAGAGTACGGTCAGCCAATTCCTTTTCAGAAATTCGAGTTTATGCGGGGCGACCGTTAACTGTAACAGAAAGCTGATGATGAAGATAAACCAGATGCCAGTACCCAGCTTTTCCAGTAGCGGAGTAAGTCCATACGCCAGTTCCTGAATCAACAGGACCAGCCAGACAAACCCCAGAAATACAAGCGGTGTTTCCAGCCAACGATTCAACCGGCGAAGTAAAGTGTATCGCTGTTTTTTCAATAGCCGGCGGTCCTGAGGTTCCACTGCTGCCATAATGCTCGTTGGGGGTAGCGGTCTGTATCCCAAACCTTCCGCTGGATAAGGTTGTTTGCCCGCGCTAATCATTTGTGACCAGGCCAGGTTACTTGCAGATAGACACTACCCCGCTTCTGTATGCAGGTAACAGCATTGGCTGCGGCCTTTTTACTGGCTTTCATTCATCTGTTTGCCGCCCGGTTCAGTTTTCTGGGCGGAATACCCCGCAACCGCTGGCTGTCGTTTGCGGGAGGCATTTCAATTGCCTACGTTTTGGTACACCTCCTGCCCGAACTGAACCGGTCACAACAGCAGGCTATCGGTGAAAATCATCCGCTGACCATTGCCCTGGAGGAGCCGGTATACCTTGTGGCGCTCACCGGCCTGGTCGCTTTTTATGGGCTGGAACATCTGGCGCTTACCTCCCGGGCCCGGCACGGGGAGTCGGGTGAGGAAACGGAAACAACGCCTGCGGTTTTCTGGATTCATATTGGGTCTTTTACCCTGTACAACCCCCTGATTGGCTATACCCTCTTTCATCTGGAAGAAGGCGTCAACCTGGAGTCGGTGCTGCTGTTTACTGTAGCCATGGGGCTGCACTTTATTGTGTCGGATTTTGGCTTGCGGGAACACCATGAGGCAGCACGTTACCAGCGTATCGGGCGTTGGCTGTTGTCCGGGGCCATTCTGCTGGGCGCGGCCGTGGGCTTTACAACGGAGCTGCCCGAAGAGAGTACGGCAGTGGCCATAGCCTTTTTGGCGGGGGGCGTTATCCTGAACGTTATCAAAGAGGAATTGCCCAAAGAGCGGCAGAGTCAGTTTCTGCCGTTTGTGCTGGGCGCGTTCGGTTATGCGGTTTTGCTGCTGGCCCTCTGAACAGATTCTACCGATTTCGGACGAAACCGACCGGTAAAGAACCACAGCCCAGCCATAACGACCTTGTTGGTATTTTTTAAGCAACGAATTTCTATTAATCTTTGGCTTTTGCTTCCGCGTTACCCGATACATGGAGTCTTTACTGATTGGTAGTCTGGTTATAAGCGTGATCCACGCAGCACTCCCGAATCACTGGCTGCCGGTGGTGCTTATTGGCCGTAGTGAAAACTGGTCGCTGCGTGATACGTTATCTGTATCGGCAATCAGCGGGCTTTTCCATACGTTCAGCACCGTACTGCTCGGGGTTCTGATCGGCGCCGTTGGCCTGGAACTGTCTGAGCGCATGGAGCACCAAACGCGCTGGCTCTCGTCCGGGCTGCTTATTGGCATGGGGATCATCTACCTGGCCCGCCCGGCACTACATACGCATAAAGAGGTATCGACAGCTGGTACGGGACGGTCAAAACGGGCTATCATTGTTACGCTGGCCATGGCCATGCTGTTTTCGCCCTGTCTGGAAATTGAGGCCTTCTTTTTTACTGCCGGTACGTACGGCTGGTTGTCCATTGTTACCCTGGCCGTGTTCTATACCGTGTTTACGGTTGGCGGCATGGTGTTGCTAACAGCCCTCTCCTTTCGGGGCTTAGCGCACCTGCACGGGCATTGGCTGGAGCACCACGAAAAACGCCTGACCGGTGGTATGCTGATTGGGCTGGGTATAGTTAATCTTTTTGTCAGTATTTAAGCACTACGATAATGACGCCACACGATGATCATGACCACGACCATAGCCACGACGAGGTTGACGTGGTAGCGGCTCAGGGGCCCGTTAAAGATCCGGCTCCGGCGGCTGGTGGCCCAGGGCAGGGCTGGCGTACTTATCTGCCTGCCATTATCAGCTTTGTGCTGCTGATGATGGGTATTGCCCTGGACAATTTCGCGTCGGAGGGGCTCCAGTCCACTGTCTGGCGTGATCCCTGGCGGTTTGTCTGGTATTTGGCAGCCTACTGGCCCGTGGGCTGGCCGGTGCTGCGCCGGGCCTGGAACCGCATCCGCAACAAAGATGTCTTTACCGAATTCTTTCTGATGGGCGTGGCTACTATTGGCGCGTTTATCATCGGTGAGTATCCGGAGGGCGTAGCGGTGATGCTGTTTTATACCGTCGGCGAGCTGTTTCAGGACGCGGCCGTGATGCGGGCCCGGCGCTCCATCAAAGCCCTGCTCGACGTGCGCCCGGATACGGTAACGGTGCTCCGCAAGGGACGGGCTACGGAGGTAAAAGCAGCTTCGGTAGAGGTGGGAGAGACCATTCAGATAAAGCCCGGTGAAAAAGTGGGGCTGGATGGTACCCTGCGCTCGGGGAAAGGATCGTTTGATACCGCTGCGCTGACCGGAGAAAGTGTACCGCGCACCGTGGTGCAAGGCGGGGAGGTACTGGCGGGGATGATTAACCGGCAGTCGCTGGTGGACATGCAGGTGACAACGGCCTACCAGGATTCCAAGCTGTCGCGTATCCTGAAGATGGTGCAGGAGGCTACCGGCCGCAAGGCGCAGACGCAGCAGTTTATCGCCCGGTTCGCCAAAATTTATACGCCCATCATCTGTGCCCTGGCGGTGCTGATTACCGTAGTTCCTTACTTTTTCGTGGAGGATTACGTGCTGCGCGACTGGCTGTACCGGGGCCTGGTGTTTCTGGTCATCGGCTGCCCCTGCGCCCTGGTAGTGTCTATCCCTCTGGGGTATTTTGGCGGCATTGGGGCCGGGTCGCGGCAGGGTATTCTGTTCAAAGGGTCAGTTTTTCTGGACCTGATGACGCAGCTAAAAATCATGGTGATGGACAAAACGGGAACCCTCACCAAAGGCGTTTTTCGGGTGCAGGAGGTGAGGCCGCAGCCCGGTGTCAGCCCGGATGAACTGGTCCGGCTGACGGCCGCGCTGGAAAGTAAATCGACCCACCCGGTAGCGACGGCCATTCTGGACTATGCCCAGGGCGGCAACGCCGGGTCTCGTGCCGGTGAAGGGCATCTGTCAATACCTGTAACGGCGGTGGAAGAGATTGCCGGACATGGCCTGAAGGGAACCGTAAACGGAAAGGAGGTGCTGGCGGGTAATGCCAAACTGCTGCGGAAGTTTGGGGTAGCCTTTGATGAAGCCCTGACCCAGATTCCTTTTACCATTGTGATGGTGGCCATAAACGGGCAGTTTGCCGGTTACGTGACCATTGCCGATGAAGTGAAGGAAGACGCAGCCGCGGCCGTTCAGGAACTGCACCGCCTGGGTATTCAGACGATTATGCTCTCGGGCGATAAGTCGGCGGTGGTGCAGGCGGTTGCCAGACAGGTTGGCGTTGACCAGGCGTTTGGCGACCTGCTGCCGGAAGACAAAGTCGCACACGTTGACCGGCTGAAAGCGGAACTGGCGGCTAACCCAAAGGCGAAGCGTCGCCCGGCCAGGCTCGCTTTTGCGGGCGATGGCGTTAATGACGCGCCGGTGGTGGCCCTGGCCGATATAGGCATCGCCATGGGCGGCCTGGGCTCCGACGCGACGGTGGAAACGGCGGATGTGGTGATTCAAACTGACCAACCCTCAAAGATTGCCACGGCTGTTAAGATCGGCAAGGCCACCCGGAACATTGTCTGGCAGAATATTATTTTGGCGCTGGTGGTCAAAGCCATTGTGCTGCTGCTGGGAGCCGGCGGTATCGCTACCATGTGGGAAGCGGTATTTGCCGATGTGGGGGTAGCGCTGCTGGCCATTCTGAATGCCGTTCGGGTCCAGCGGATGAGGGTGGCCTGATGTCGCTTCAAGTCTTTATATACTGGTGAATATGGTAACCAGACAACGGGTTTAACCGAATACGAAGAATCGCATTTAGGTATCGTTCGCCAGACGGAAAGGCGCATTTTGCATTATGGAACAGCCTATTTCTTTCACCCGCAAGGCAGCTATTGCTGCCCTGGTCAGCCTGACCATCGCCAGCCTGTTTCTGTTGATTGGTTATGCGGCTGATTTCTTCTTTCTGGTCTTTGGTGGTATTCTGTTTGGCGTTCTGATAAGCGGGCTGACCAGTCTTTTCAGCCGGTTGACCGGACTGCGGTATAGCTTGTCTATGGCAGCAGTTTGTCTGCTTATCCTGTTGATCATTGGCGCAACAGGATGGTTAATGGCTCCCAGCGTTAGTCAGCAGGTCGACCAGTTGTCGCAATCGTTGCCCCAGGCCATCCGGAAAGCAGAATCGCAGCTTGCCAAGTCGAGTTGGGGCCAGCGGCTTTTATCGGGGTTACCCAGCAAGCCCAGTCAACTCTTACCGGAACAAAAGGATGTCTTATCCAGAATTACGGGAATTTTTTCGTCTACGCTGGGCGTGTTTGTCAACTTCCTGATCGTGCTGATTACGGGGTTGTATCTGGCGTCGAGCCCCACAAGCTATAAAGACGGCTTTGTCAAACTCATTAATCCGCCGTATCGGGAGCGGGTCAGCCATGTGTTGGACGAATGCTATCATACCTTAGCCAACTGGTTTATCAGCCGCTCCATAACCATGGTTGTGGTGGGGGTATCTACCTGGGGAGGGCTGGTGCTGATGGGCATTCCGTTTGCGGTTATCCTGGGTATCATCGCGGGGGTACTGAATTTTATACCCAATCTGGGACCCTATATCGCCCTGGCACCGGCGCTGTTAATTGCGTTTGCCCAGGGGGCCGATATGGCGCTGTATGTTTTCCTGCTTTATATGGGCATCCAGTCGCTGGAGGGCTATATTCTGACGCCGTTGCTTGACAAAAAGTTTGTGTCGACACCCCCGGCGCTATTGCTGTTCGGGCAGGTGCTGCTAGGTCTTCTGGTGGGTCTTGTTGGTGTACTCTTTGCTTCACCGCTGATCGCGGTGCTGTTGGTGATTGTCAATGAGCTGTTCGTTAAAGACGTTCTGGAAAAACGCCATGCTGTTTAGGTAAGCTGAGATACAATTTTGAGCAGGAATACGGCCAGACAGCTTTGTTATTCCGGCGGCAGTTGCTGCACCGGCATGATAACGAACTCCTGTATACGCCAGTCCAGCTTTTGCACCTCACGGGATGCGCTTTCAATGAGCTGGGTCAGGTTCTCCTCCTGACGGGCGATGACGAAGCCCTCTCCGAGGTAGATATGCCCCTCCTCGCGTAGCCGTATCCTGGCATCCTTCACCCAGGGAAGCCCCGCCAGCGTTGCCTGTACCTGATCGACCAGCGGGTCGGTCTTCTGATCATCTACGGTCTTCGGTACTTCATCCATTAGGTCAAAGACCGCCTGCTTTAAATTGGTAAAGCCGTCGCGGACGATGTCTACCGCGATAATCAGGGCTGCCACGGCATCTGCCCACCACCAGCCGATGCCAATACCGAGTATGCCCACGATAGCCGCCGAAGCCGTCATCCAGTCTGCTTTATTCATCTCAGCATCGGTGAACAGGTTTTTCTCGTGCAGTTTTTTGGCGAGCGGCAGTTTTTTTTTGCCCAGGATTATTGCCGGAAAGGTGCTCCACAGCATGGCTGCGATCATCAGATACCCCAGCCAGACCGGATACCCGAACAGAACAACAATGCCGATAGTCGGGTGTTCTGCCTTACTCAACGTCATCGACGAGTCGATAACCAGAAAAACGCCGGCGGCAAACAGGGCCAGGGCGCTGCACAGATAAGCAATGCTGACTACCCGGTGATAACCGTACGGGAAATCCCGGTTCGGTGCCTTCATGAAAAGGTGCGAAGCGATCAGAAACGAGACCGACGGAGTGAGACTCAGCAGATCCTCAAACCAGGCCGTTTTCATGGCCTGCGAGTTGCCCATGGTCAGGTAAACGACAACGGCGGTTGATATGAGGTAGGTAATGGTGATCCACTCCAGCCGCTTGGCTTTTTCGAAATCCGGTTTGAGCTCTTCCGGGTATTCAAACTTGTCCAGTTGTTTCATGGCTGTACACGGGTTGCCAGAACGGATTCACGCTTGTGGAGAAACGTTTCCAGGTGGACGATGAAGGCATTCTCACCCCGAATGGCAGCCATTACGTGCTTCCTCTTGCCTGCTTTCAGGTAAGGTCGGGTCAAGGTCACTTTATCCTTCCAGGGGGTATCGTCGGTAATACCTGCTATCACCAGGTGGACTTCTCTGTGCTCCAGGGCTTCAAACAGATTCTGTTCGGTATCGTTTTTCCAGGTTATGCGGGCGCCCAGCGATTCGGCAAAGGCTTTGACCAGGTCGGGCTCCAGTCCGGTTGGTAGGCTATCCGTTTTTTGCACCCAGGGCGGGTTTTCAGAATAACCCACCACCAGGGTTCCGCCTTTTACGGTGTTGAGGGTATCGTTGGGATCTTTCGGAAACCTGTCACACCCTCCGCTGAGCAGCGTAAGGATAATCAGCCGCACTACATTTTTCATAGAAAAGTGCAGTGCTTTACAAATCTCCGCCACCAATGCCCATAACCCGGACGAGTTCTGCTTTATACCCGGCCTGTTCAACCAGATTGATAATCTGCTGGGGGTCGATATCCTTGCCCGAGATACTCAGTAGTTTGTCAGGGCTCTCGGTATCTACCTGCCATTTTGAGATCTGCTCGTCTTTGTCTAAGAACGGCGTGACGGCCGCTACACAGCCTCCACATTTGATATTGGTCTTGAACTTCAGAATTTCCATCGCTAATCTTTGTTTTCACGGTTGAGTCGTTGCGGTAATAATAGCCGGTTTATAGAATAACGGTCGAGCTTCCGGCTTTGTTAAATTATCGCTTTTCCTGCAAAGTACCCTTCAGCAACTGGGCGTTGATGGCGACAATCACCGTGCTGGCGCTCATAAGTACGGCCCCCAGGGCAGGACTAAGTACAAAATCAGGGTAAAGCACCCCGGCCGCCAACGGAATCGCCACCACGTTATAGCCCGTAGCCCAGAGCAGATTCTGAATCATTTTGCGGTAGGTAGCTTTACCAAACTCAACCAGATTGGTAATGTCGGTGGGCCGGCTGTTGACCAGAATGATATCGGCGGTTTCGGCAGCTACATCGGTGCCGGAGCCGACGGCAATACCCACGTTGGCCTGTGCCAGGGCAGGAGCATCATTCACGCCATCGCCGGTCATGGCCACAAACGCACCTTTCTGCTGCAACGCCTTCACCACGTTTACCTTCTGCTCGGGTAGAACCTCGGCATATACACCGTCCAGACCGAGTTCACTGGCGACGGCGTCGGCTACCTTCCGGTTATCGCCGGTGGCCATATAGACCTTTATACCGGCTTCCTGCAGCCGCCGGACAGCTTCTTTGGAATCCTCCCTAATTTTATCGGCCAGCGCCAGGTAGCCCGCCAGTTGGTTATCAATGAGGACAAATACCACCGTTTCAGCTCCGCTGCCGTAGGCATCCTGCGGCTGCTCAATGCCGTGTTCTTTGAGGTAACCGGGGCTGACCACCAGCACCCGCCGACCGTCGACGGTAGCCGACACACCCTTGCCGGTAATAGACTGGAAGTCGCTGATGGCCGGCAGGTCCAGTTTCCGCTTTTTAGCCTCCCGGACAATGCCCTGCGCAATGGGGTGCTGCGACTGCTGCTCCAGCGCGGTAACGGTCCGCAGGAAGCTGGTTTCGTCGAAATGGGCCGACAGCACCCGGATGCGGGTAACGCCAAACTCACCTTCGGTCAGCGTGCCGGTTTTGTCGAACACCATAGCCGTAATCTTGCGGGCTTCTTCAAAGGCAGTGCGGTTCCGGATGAGCAGGCCCCGCTGAGCGGAAATGGCGGTGGAGATGGCGACCACCAGTGGAATAGCAACGCCCAGCGCGTGCGGACAGGCCGTTACCATCACGGTCACCATGCGTTCAACGGCAAACGATACTTCTTTGCCGCCCCAAAGCCATGCAAGGAGCGTAATGAGACCTACCGAGAGGGAGAGCAGCGTGAGCCAGCCTGCAGCCCGGTCGGCCAGTGTCTGGGTTTGGGATTTGGCGTTCTGGGCTTCGGCTACCATGGTTACCACTTTGTTGAGGTAACTGTCTTCGCCTTTGTGGGTTACCCGAATGGTGAGCGAACCTTCGCCGTTGACGGCTCCGGCAATTACCCCATCAAGCGCTTTTTTCTGTACCGGCACGCTTTCACCCGTCAGCATACTTTCATTGACGGTGCTTTCCCCGTTAACCACTTCACCGTCGGTCGGAATGCGTTCGCCCGGCCGCACCAGGACCAGGTCTCCGGGATGTAGCGTATCCACGTTTACATCGGTAACCGCATTGCCGTCTACCTTATGCGCATCGGCCGGCAGCATCTGTACGATCAGCTCCAGCGAGCGGGAGGCCCCGGCTACGGATTTCATCTCCAGAAAATGCCCCAGCAGCATAATATCAATCAGAGTAGCCAGTTCCCAGAAGAAGTCCATTCCCCGCAGCCAGCCGAAAGATACGGCTACGCTGTATGCGTAAGCGGCCGTAATGGCAACCGCGACCAGCGTCATCATCCCCGGTTGGCGGGTGCGCAGTTCCCCAACCATACCGGACAGGAACGGCCAGCCACCGTAGATATAGATAACACTAGCCAGAACCACGACTATGGGTTCGCGGTACGGGAAATCCAGGTGGTACCCCATCAGATCCTGAAACATCATAGACAGGGCTATCACCGGCACCGACAGAATCAAACACGCCCAGAACCGGCGCAGAAAGTCGGCGATCATGGCCCCGTGGTCGTGGCCGGCGTGACCACTATGACCAGTATGGCTGTGACTCATTTTGGAATGATCCATCTGACCATGATTCATACCTGTACCGCCCTGGTGGTGGGTATGGTCTATAGGGCCACTGTGACTGTCGTGCCCGATATGCTGCTGCGCCTGCTGTTCGGCTGGTGGTTCGCTGGTTTTGCCGGTCAGGTCTGTTTTTGCCGGCTCGTGGTGGTGATTGGCGTGACCTTCCGTTGAATGATGTTCGTGATTCATATGCGGTCGAAATTGTGGTGGCTGTTCTTACTGGCAAAGTAAGGGTCTTTATGGCGGAGAAGCGGTACATAATGCGGGTTGAGGTGTACAGGATTTTGATCATAGCGATGGTTGATAACCTGTACAATCTGATAAGCTACTTTATCGATTAGTCAATAATTCTATTGAATAATTAAATAAATACTTTAACTTTGTTCCTGTTCATCAGTGAATGCAGATTTCTATGGAAAAGAGGAAGTTTAAGGAAAGCGTTTACAGCGGTATATCCCAATTGACAAAAGCCCTGTCGAACCCGCACCGGCTGGAAATCATCGACCTGCTGGCCCAGGGGGAAAAGACGGTGGAGGTAATTGCGGAGGAAATCGGGCAATCGGTCGCCAACGCTTCCCAGCATTTACAGGTGCTGAAACAGGCCCGGCTGGTCAGTACCCGCCGGCAGGGGCACTACATTTTCTACAACCTGGCCAACCCCGACGTATTTTCGGCCTGGCAGTCGCTCCGCTCATTAAGCATCCGGCAGATACCCGACGTAAAGCAGGTCCTCAATGATTTCCGGCATGAGCGCAATAGCCTGGAAGCCATTTCCATTGACGAACTCACCGAAAAGCTGGCTTCCGATGACCTCATTCTGGTGGATGTCAGGCCGGCGGAAGAATATCGGATGGGACACATTCCGCAAGCGATCTCCGTCCCGGTGGACCAGTGGGACGTTCAGTTGGATACGTTACCGCTGCACAAAGAAGTGATAGCCTACTGCCGGGGGCCTTTCTGCGTATTTGCTGATGAAGCCGTAGCCCGTCTCAGGGGCAAAGGCTACCGCGCTATCCGCCTGGAGGAGGGATTTCCGGATTGGAAAGGGCGCGGCCTGCCAATAGCCTGCTGATGAGAATGCAAACCAGATTCCCTGGCTGTTCGGCCAACTGACCAACGCACATGATGTCTGTAGTCGATAAAAACGGCCGTATTCTGTCAGACTCGTTTACGGGTTATGGCAACTACTTGGTCGGGGAGTTGCTTCACCCACATTGGACAAACTTTGTTTACTGGTTACTGGCTCTGTCCGTGTTATGCTGGGGGTTGGAGATACTGTTCCCCTGGCGAAAAGACCAGGCTGTTATCCGGCAGGATTTCTGGCTGGATGCCTTCTACATGGTCTTTAATTTCTTTTTGTTTTCCCTGATTGGCTATAACGCCCTGTCCAAAGTAGCGGTAGCCGCCTTTCAGGATGGTCTGGCCGGCCTCGGTATCAGCAATCTGGTAGTTTGGGATATAGCCTGGTGGCCCCTGTGGGCGCGGTTGCTCACCTTGTTTGTGGTGCGGGACTTCATTCAATGGAATGTCCATCGCCTGCTGCACCGGGTAGATTGGTTGTGGCAATTCCATAAACTGCATCATTCCGTGGAGGAGATGGGCTTTGCCGCTCACCTGCGTTACCATCCCATGGAGACGCTGGTGTACCGCACGATTGAGTATGTTCCCCTGGCGATGATTGGCTTCGGCCTGACGGATTTCTTCCTCGTACACCGGTTTACGCTCACGATTGGCCATTTAAACCACACCAATGTGTATCTGCCTCTTGGGCCGCTCAGGTACGTGCTGAACAACCCACAGGCGCACACCTGGCACCACGCCAAAGAGCTACCTGGTCATCATCCCTATGGCATAAATTTTGGCATGACCCTTAATCTCTGGGACTATCTGTTTGGGACGGGTTTCTTTCCCAGAGGTAATCATCAAGTGGCTTTGGGCTTTGACGGGGTGGAAACGTTTCCAAAACGTTTTTGGCATCAGCTACGCTACCCGTTTCGGCCAACAAAACAATTTACCCATGGACGTACAACTTGGCCTTAAAGAAAACTGGCGGCAGTTTAGTCTGCTGGTGTTTATCAATGCCCTGGTGGGCGGTATGATCGGGCTGGAGCGAACGATTCTGCCCGAACTGGCCGATACCGAATTCGGCCTGAATGCGCACTCGGTGATGCTGACGTTCATTGTCGTCTTTGGCGTCACCAAGGCGCTGACCAATTATTACACCGGCAGTCTGGCGAACCGCATCGGCCGCAAGCGCCTGTTGGTCATTGGCTGGCTGGTAGGTCTGCCCATTCCGTTTATGCTGATGTGGGCCGATAGCTGGGCATGGATCATGGCGGCTAACCTCCTGCTGGGGGTAAATCAGGGACTGGCTTGGTCGTCGACCGTCGTGATGAAGATCGATCTGGTGGGTGAGAAAAACCGGGGACTGGCCATGGGGCTCAACGAAGCGTCGGGTTACCTGGCCCTGGCGTTTTCGGCGGTTGCTACGGGCTGGCTGGCCTCCCGCTACGGGCTACGGCCGTACCCGTTTTACCTGGGTATAGCGTTTTCGGTGGTGGGGCTGCTGGCAAGCTGGCTCTGGGTCAGGGATACCCGTCACCATTCGGCGCTGGACGCACAGCGCAGCAAGCAGCAAACACTCCAAAACGTTTTCTGGGAAACCACCTGGCGGCATACCAATCTGGGTTCAGTAACGCAGGCTGGTTTGGTAAATAACCTCAACGATGGCATGATGTGGGGCTTATTTCCGGTGCTGCTGGCAACCAAAGGTTTTGCGCTGACTGACATAGGGACCATTGTAGCAATGTACCCGGCCGTCTGGGGACTGGGGCAGCTCGTGACGGGCAAGCTGGCCGACCACCTGTGTCAAAAGACGATGCTATTCTGGGGAATGCTCCTGCAGGGTGCCGTTCTGATCGCGATGCTGTGGGCTGACAGCTACCTTGTCTTTCTGGCGTTATCGGCGCTGCTGGGCATCGGCACGGCTATCGTTTATCCCACCTTCCTGACGGCCATTGCCCGGTATACGCACCCGTCGCAACGCGCCGAGAGCATTGGCATATTTCGGTTATGGCGGGATCTGGGTTACGCGATCGGGGCCTTACTGACGGGCATCATCGCCGATGCGGCAGGCATTGGGGCGTCGGTGCTGGCGGTAGGGCTACTGACGGTTGGCTCGGCGCTGATTATCCAGTATCGGATGCGTTGCGGTGACGAGACATTCGGTAAGGCCCCAAGCGTTACAGCTATTGCGTGCTAACCGTTGCGGGTTGTCTGAAGTCGCGGTCTGCGGTGTAACGGGCTGATGCTTCGGACCCAGTGGGTTACCTTTTCCGGTTAAGCGTATTAAAGGTGGTTATATAAACAACCTTAAAAATTTTACGCTATGAAGGTTCTCGCTAAATACTCATTTTTTGTCCTGTCAATGATGGCATTGGCTGTTGGTTGTGATTCCAAGAAAGCCGATGGCGACGCAGAAACCACTACTACGGATACCAGTACGGTGGTTACTCAAGACACCGCACAGGTGGTGACAGAAACTACCGTAGAAACGGATACGGTTAAGAAGTAAGCTATTTGGCTAATAAAGTGAGGCCGCCAGCGATACGCTGGCGGCCTTTTTCATGTGGGGGCTATTACCACCAGCATGATTACAATGTCGTCGCTAACAACCCGTTTTCGGTTTCCCAGACACAAACAGCACTTTGCGGCAATGCGGCTACCCTGGGAAAGGCACCCATGCCGAGGCTGACCGGAGTATTGTGCCGGGGTGTAATCGCCCATACTTTGCCGTCGGCCTGCCAGATGATGTAGTTACCCAGGGCATTACTCGCTAAGGCAACATTTTTACCACCCTGCGCCACTTCCTGCTCCGGTTTGCCTGGTTCGGCTACGTAGATGCGGTTCTCCCGGCGCCAGGCGGTTACCACCTGACCGGGTTTGGCAATGGCTACGCCCCCACCATCCATCGGACAGCCCTCGAGTTTCCAGGTACCGGTACCCAGCTTCTGCGGCTGACCAAAGTGCTGCCCGCCATCCGACGACGTCAGCAGATGGATATCGCGGGAACCCGCCAGCGCATTACGAAAGGTAATGTACACACGACTGCCTTCAATGGCTACCGACGGGCTACAGCAGGGACAAATCGGCCCTTCCGGCGACTGGTACAGTTTCTGATTGGCCGACCAGGTTCTACCACCATCCAATGACCGGGCACCCACCACTTTATTCTGTGCATTGCCCCGCAAATCATTCCAGACGGCGTAGAACATGTTTCCGGGGCCGGCCGCAATGGAGACAAAGCCTTCTTTCGCCACATCCGGCTGGTCGGAGACCTTGATCCGTTTCGTCCAGCGTCCGGTTTTTTTGTCTTTGACGTAGGCAAAAATATTGCCCGCCTTATTCAACGCCAAAACGAGCGTGGTCTGGCTGTTGGACGCAATCTGGGGACGACGCTGAGCCACCAGAAAAAGATCCTGGAGTGTATCTATTACCTCGGCGGGTGCATACGTCTTACCTTTATCGGTTGAATGCGTATAATAGATCAGGTCGTTCAGGCCGTATACCACCTCCACGTCCTGCTGCCCATTCGTACAAACCACCGGATGATACCCCTTAGGGGCCAGTAAAGTTGCGGAAGGAGAATCTGCCAGCAAAGAAAGGCAGTAAAGCAGGTTGGCAAGCAGGTTGGCAAGCAGGTGAATCAGCATACGTCAATGAGGCTATGAACTACTGGTAAAGAAAGTGAGCAGGTTAACTTACTCACTACCCTGTCTTCAGCCATTCTCATCCTGATTTTGTTTATCAGATAAGAAAGTAACCGGGCAAACAACATAGCCGTCCGGAAGGTCCGGGCGGCTATGCAATGAGTGAACTAATGAAAGGGGAAAAGATCTCAAATTATAAGGCGAATAAAAGAGGCAGATGTTGGAAATCCCTTAAAACTACCTTAGAATGTGCTTAGATGGGTGTAAACAAAATAGCCACTCAAGAGACTTGGGTGGCTATCGAAACCAGTGAAAATGAAAAAGGCATTTATAATGTCCAATCTTACCGTAAAAATCGGCAGCATTGTTTGGAGAGACCTTAAGCTAATCTTAAAAAGTACTTAGAATTTATGATTTTATGAGGATTTTATTGGTTGAAGATGAACCCAAGACATTACAGGCCATCCAGCAGGGCCTTGAAGAAAGTCATTTTGAAGTGGATGTGGCCTACGACGGTCTGATTGCCAAACGGCTGGCTACCAAAAACTCGTACTCGGTAATCATTACCGATGTTATTCTGCCCGGCCTGAACGGTTTTGAGCTGATCAAGCAGCTGCGGACGCAGGGCATTACTACACCGGTGCTGCTGCTCACGGCCCTGGGGGAGGTAGAAGATAAAGTCAGCGGGTTTGATGCGGGGGCCGATCAGTACCTGACCAAGCCTTTTCAGTTTTCGGAGTTGCTGGCCAGGGTGCGGGCGCTGGCCAAGCGAACAACGGCTGTGGGTATGACGGCCCAAACCCTGTCTTATGCCGGCCTGGAGATGAACCTGGACGCCAAACAGGTGAAGCGGGAGGGTAAATCCATTGAGCTGACCGCCAGGGAGTTTGCGCTGCTGGAATTTCTGATTCGCAACCAGGGGCGGGTGCTGTCCAAGATGGAAATAGCCGAGCATGTCTGGGATCAGAACTTCGACTCGAATACCAATGTGGTGGAGGTTTACATTAATTACCTGCGCAAAAAGATCGACAAGGATTTTTCGCGCAAACTCATTCACACGCAGTTTGGGATGGGGTATGTTTTACGGGAGGAGTAAGCTATGATGATCCGCACCCGGCTGACGTTTCGCTTTACGCTGCTGGTAACGGCTATTATGGCGGTTACGTTTGCCAGTATCTACTGGTTTAGCTGGTACTTTCTCTCCTCCGACTTCTACCGGCGGCTCGATCGCAAAGCCGTTACCACCGGTGATCTGCTGCTACAGCGCAGGGTAGATGCAAAATTATTGGCGGAACTGAGCCAGTTCCGGCGGGATCATCTGCCCAATCAGCAGGTGGTGGTATACGACCGGACCGATGTGGTGATTTACCGAACAGGTGATACTGTACTCCTGCCGGTCAGAACGGCTGTGCTGGAGCAGGTGCGGCAGGAGGGAAGGACCTCGTTCCGAATAAACAATGCCTACGGGGCTGGTGTGCTGTATAAAACACCAGCCGGCCAGTACGTGGTGGTGGCCACGGCCCAGAACACCATCGGCGATGAGTTTCTGAACCGGATGGCGCAGATGATGGGCCTGCTGTTTCTGGGTATCATGGCGCTGGTGGGCTTTTCGGGCTGGTTGTATACCGGCGACGCCCTGCTGCCTATGCAACGCATTGAGAACCACCTCAATCAGATATTTCCCCGTACCCTCAGCGAGCGGCTGATCGCCGACACCACCGATGAGCCGGGCCGGCTTTCGGCCACCATCAACCGCCTGCTCGACCGCATTGAAGAATCCTTTAGCCTGCAGCGTATGTTCGTGGCCAATGTCTCGCATGAACTCAAAAATCCGCTCACCCAGATCAGCTCCCAGCTGGAAGTGCTGCTGCTGCGGGAACGCTCCCCGGCAGAGTACGAACGGGTGATCCGGTCGGTTCTTGACGATGTGGGCGACTTGACCAGCCTGACCCACGAACTCCTCCAGCTCTCGAAGGTAAGTTCCGAAGACGCCACCGTTCTACTGACCGAATCGGTGCGGGTAGATGAGGTCCTGTGGGACGTACAGCAGGAGGTAACCCGCCTGAACGAGCGTTATGTGGTTGAGGTTGATCTGGAAGCCTTACCCGATGACTTTGAGCGGGTGGCCGTGCCGGGAAATACCGCGCTGCTGAAAACGGCCCTGAAAAACCTGGTCGAAAACGCCTGTAAGTTTTCGGTGGATAGCCGGGCGATGATTCACGCCCAGTTTGAAAAAGAAGCGATTGACGTGACCGTGTCCAATTACGGAGAACCGATACCGGATAAAGATCTGCCGTATATTTTTCAGCCATTTTACCGGAGCCAGCAGACTGCAGAAGTGAGGGGCTATGGCATAGGTCTGTCGCTGGTAGACCGGATTGTGCGGCTGCACGGCGGTCGGTTACAGGTCCGGTCGGAGTCAGATCCGCAGCTCACAACGTTTCAGGTCAGGCTACCCTACCAGTCAAGCTTTTAAGGAGATTCTAAGGTTTTTCTCAGCAGCCCCTAAGAGCCCCGGTTTTTCTTTGCTGATAACCAGTACATACCTCAGAGGAAAACCGTAAATGACAGCTTCGTTGCGCATGCGTTCATATCTTAGCCCGGCGGGCACCGGCACAAAGCCGGAAATGCCCGGACCGCCTACCCAGCCGTCCCCCTCCGGGCCCGACTGGCTGCTCTGGCTGGTCACGGGATTGCTGCTGACGGCTTTGCTGCTGATGGGGTTAACCAACACATCGGGTTGGTAGATTAGCACCGGCATATTACCGGTTTGTCTTCCGTTTTGCCGTTGCCATATTTTTCACGGATTGCAGGGTTGTTGGCTCCACGTCTTTGTTTTTGCTTGCCTGCACAACGCTGAATGATCCGTCGGTTTCCAGGACCACGGCGGTTACCTCCTCGGGTTGCAGCGCTCCCGAACTGCGCATGGCCGCCAGTATCTCATCTTCCGTTACCCGTTCCCGGCGCAGCGCCTGCCGGAGAAATTGCCCCTGGTGAAACAGCAGGGTCGGCTCGCTCTTTATTTTGTGCCTGAACCACGGCCACCGGACCGATAACCAGGCTACGGCGTATTGAAGCAGAATCAGCAATGCCAGTGCGGTTAGTCCTTCGACCAGCCCGGTTTGTGGGGAGAGCAGAATAGTGGCTA
This sequence comes from Nibrella saemangeumensis, assembly GCF_039541915.1. NCBI lineage: Bacteria > Pseudomonadati > Bacteroidota > Cytophagia > Cytophagales > Spirosomataceae > Nibrella > Nibrella saemangeumensis. Next base: position 10,675 of record NZ_BAABHD010000027.1, on the reverse strand, counting down.
AGGTAGAGCCGAGGGCCACAGTCACCACCAGATCGAAAGCGTTCATCTTCGACAGGGTGCGTTTGCCGGAAATGCGCAGAAACAGGACCAGGCCGGCGTAGGCGAGTATGCCCACCAACAGCACCCGCCCAACGCTTTCCCAGCCTTTAAACAGCCAGTCGCTTATCGTCAGGAGTTGTAGCGTCATCGATTCTGTCCGTTTTGCCGGTGATTATCCTGGCGGGACGATCCGGCCGGTGCGTCTTTCTCTCCGGAATCATCAACGGAACTCTTCATCAGAAGGACCGTATGCGGATACGGCATGTCAATGCTGGCTTTATCCAGCGCCAGCTTAATACCGGTCATTACGTTGTCGCTGACTTTCAGGAGATTGGCCTGGTGGGATTCTACCCAGAAATAAACCGTCAGATTAACCGAGGAAGGGGCCAGTTCCGATACGTAGATCCACGGCCCCGGCTCAGGCAGTACGCCCCCGGTCGACTCCACCACCTGCCGGATGACCTGGCGGGCTTCTTCGATAGCGTCCTCGTAACCGATACCGATGACCATTTTGACCCGTCGGCGGTCGTAGGCCGTTCGCACCAGGATCGCGCTGGTATATACATCACCGTTCGGCAGGATGGCCCGCTCACCATCGTAGGTTTTCAGCCGGGTGGAGCGGGTATTGATCTCCTCCACCGTTCCTTCAAATTCCTTGACCCGGATCTGGTCGCCAACTTTGAACGGGCGCCGGAGCAGAATCAGAATACCGGCAAAAAAGTTTTGCAGAATGTCTTTAAAGGCAAACCCAATGGCTACCGACGTAATGCCCAGGCCGGCAATCAGATCACCCGGCTTGAACGCCGGAAAGATGGCCACCGCAGCCGCAAAAAATCCCAGAATTACGGTGATTGCCCCGGCAATTTTACCAAGCAGATCGGCCAGGGTTTCATCCAGCGCGTGAATGCGCGTGGCAAAACGCCGGATCAGCGACCGAACCAATCGACTTGCGAACAGAAAGAGGAAAAATACAACTACGCCAACTCCGATATAAGGAAGTCGCTCCAGCAGAAAACCGCCCATCTCCCGGAATGTCTGCCAGACGGTCTGCAGGCCGTCGGATACCGTTTGGTCCTGAGCCGGTTGTTGTAAGCGTACTAAATTGACTAACTGCATAGTGGTTCTGATTAAATACGACGCTGACTACGGTTGTCCCTTATTTCTATAACCTTAGTAGAGATCCAATGTTATTAGTCTTTTTAGTAAAATTCTGATAATAAATGACTTAGCTAGAGTCATTTGTTGTTGTGCCGGCGAAATTCTAAGGAGATTTTAAACTTATAAAATTGAGCGGCCAGTTGCGGGCTGGTTATTTTAAGCAGATTCTAAGGCTTTTCTCAGAAGGAGCTAAGCTTTGTCTCCGTACTTTACTTTGCCCGGCTTTGTTGTTTTATTCCAGCCATTATCCCTGGAAAGGAAGTCTGAATGCGCGTAAGCCAATAAGGATTTCCCTACTGATAACCACCATGAGCATGACTTTACACCCAACGAAATTTAAGCGATTACTGATTGTCTCATACCGGCTGCCGTTTGCCATTATGCGAACGGAGGAAGGCCTGTCTATCCGGCAAAATTCAGGAGGACTGGTATCGGCTGTTCTATCAATGGCGGAGCGTATGGGTAATTCGGAAAACCTGCCGTTTGAGAAGATACACTGGATTGGGCATAGCGACGCCGATTTTCAGGACGTACCGCCGGCGCTGCTGGAGAACGACAATTTTGTGGTCCATCCGGTATACCTCGATCCGGAACTGAACCGGGGCTTCTACGAAGGGTTCTGCAACGACTGCATCTGGCCGCTGTTTCATTATTTTACTTCTTACGCATCCTTCGCGGATACCTATTACCAGGATTACGAACAGGCTAACGCCCGTTTTCTGGAAAAGGTAGCCGCTTTGGTTGAACCCGGCGATCTGGTGTGGATTCACGACTACCAGTTAATGCTGTTGCCGGGGCTGTTGCGGGCGTCGGTACCGCACGCTACAATCGGCTACTTCTTTCATATTCCATTTCCTAATTACGACATCTTCAAGCTGATTCCCCGCGCCTGGCGGCAGGCCCTGCTGGAGGGTATTCTGGGAGCCGATGTGGTGGGGTTTCATACCACCGACTACGTGCAGCATTTTCAGCAGAGCGTGTCAGACGTGCTGAGTTTGCCCATTATTAACCAGCGCGTGGTGCTGCCCGACCGCTCCGTACTGGTGCAGGATTTCCCTATCAGCGTCGATTTCAATAAGTTCAGTCTGGCTGGTCAGACAGCTCCTGTAAGCGAGCTTAGGAAAACGTACAAACGGCTCCTCCGGCGGAACAGGATCATCTTCTCCGTAGACCGGCTCGACTATACCAAAGGCATCCGGGAGCGCCTGCTGGGCTACGAGCGCTTTCTGATCCAGCATCCGGAGTGGCACAACCGGGTTACGTTTGTGATGACAGTGGTACCCTCGCGGGATAAGATCACCCACTACCAGGAGCTTAAGCGGGAGATTGAAGAAGCCGTTGGCCGGATCAATGGCCTGTTTGGAACCATCGGCTGGCGGCCTGTTGTGTATTCCTACCTGTCGTTAAGTTTTGAGGAGCTGGTGGCGCTCTATACCGGCTGCGATGTGGCCCTGATTACCCCGATCCGGGATGGGATGAATCTGGTCGCTAAAGAGTTCGTCGCCAGCCGCAACGACGGAAAAGGCGTATTGATCCTGAGCGAGATGGCCGGAGCCGCCCGCGAACTGACCGAAGCGCTTATTATTAATCCGACCGATACCCAGGAGGTTGCCTCCGCCATTCAGCAGGCCCTGGAAATGCCTGCCAGAGAGCAGAGGGAACGGCTCGAAAAAATGCGTACCCATCTGGCGGTTTATGATGTATTCCGGTGGACCTACCGATTCCTGTCTACGCTCCAGGATGTAGCCATCAGCGAGCCTGCGTTGCAAACCAATCTGCCCGTTGCCGAGTTTGTTACAGCCTGCCAGAATGCCCGCAACCGGCTGTTGCTGCTGGATTATGATGGTACACTTACCCCCCTGGTAGACGATCCGGAGGAGGCTCTGCTTTCGGAGCCGATGCGGGAACTGCTGGTCCGGCTCAGCGACGGCAATGATCTGGTGGTGGTCAGTGGCCGGAGCCGCGCTTACCTCGACAGGACTTTCGGAACCATTCCTGTCTACCTGGTTGCCGAAGACGGAGCCTTCGTCAAACGTCCAGGCCTGGACGGGTCCGGCCTGGACTGGGAACCCCTTTCGCTGCCTCAGGAAGACTGGATAACGCCCATCCGGGTAGCGCTGAACAGCTACGTAAAGGAGATCAAGGGGTCGTTTCTGGAAGAGAAAGAAACGGCTATTACTTGGCATTATCGCACCGCCAGGGGGCAGGAAGCCGACCTGCGGGCGCTGGAACTGGCGACCCAACTCAGCCATCTGACCGTAGACATTCCGCTGTCGGTTGTACTGGGCAATAAGGTAGTGGAGGTAAAGCCGGCCCAGCACAGCAAGGGAGCGGTAGCGCGCAGCTTTTTTGAAGCCAAACCCTACGACTTCCTGGTCAGCATCGGCGACGACACCACCGATGAGGACATGTTCAAGCAACTGCCAAACTGGGCATACACGATCAAAATCGGTGCGGGCATATCCTTTGCCCGGTACCGCCTGGCCCGTCAGCAGGATGTGGAGCAGTTGCTTCAGTTATTGGTTTAAACCAAAAGCCGGCCACGGCGTTACGCCCGTAAACAGCGGAGGTAGCCGCTAGGGTGTTGATTACGGCTCGTCTGGGCGGCCTAATTGCCTTATGCGTCAGTTGGGTACGAGAAAGTCCCTTTTTTACAATCCGTTGGAAAGGTCGTCGGCTACTTTTGACCAAACAAATTAGCTGAACGATCATGAAACGATTGTTATTACTTCCTCTGGTAGCCTGTCTGGTTGCCCTGCTCGCCGATGAACCAGTTGATAAACTTAACGGAGCATTCCGGCAAACCCGTTACAAGTACGGTGCCATGACTAAATGGGGCACCCGTGACTCGGTAACGGTAATTAAAGTTTTTCGGGATGGCTACTGGCTGACTGCTTTTTACGATGACAAACGGCAGGGGCGTTACGACGAAAAATCGCCCGGTATTCGATCCTTTAACGGGGCCTGTGGCGGTACCTACGCGTTGAAAGGGGGTAAGTACGTCGAGAAAGTAACCTTCTATTCCTGGGACTCAACGGCGGTAGGCAATACGTTTGCCTTCGACTACAAGGTAAGTCCGAATCAGTACGAGCAGTACGGCGTAATGACATCTGACAAGTACAAAGACTTTCCAATCAATGAAGTAGCAGAACGGATTTCGTCTCCCGAACCCCTCAAACATCCGGGCCTGGAGGGTGTGTGGTTCATGCAGGAAGGCGTCTGGGGCAGCAGCCGCTTCGGGGAGGGGCAATACAAAGGCATGCAGGTTGTTAAAATCTTTACCTATCCAATGGTGGTATACGCATACTACAACCCCATTACGCGCCAGTTTAACGGGGCCGGAGGTGCCCGCTACCAGTTTGATGGGAAGACGCTGACGGAGACAAACGAGTTTTGGTCCTGGCAGGAAAATGGTGCGCGGAAAGGCAAGGTCGAAACGTTCCGCATTACGGCGAAAGATGGTCAGTACGTGCAGGAGGGCTGGTCGGGAGACCTGCGCGAAGTCTGGGCTAAAGCGCCGGGTAGCGGGGGGATTGCCGTAAAGAACTGATGACACGGACCCTTCGCTCTCCCCAGAATTGGGGATTGATAGACATACTTCATAACGCGTAATTTACTTACTATTTAGGAATTCTCCTGATAAAGTCAGAAAATAGGGGCTTATGCTTTCAACCGAAACCTCACCCTTATTATGACTGGATACCCGTACCGCTCATCCCTGACCTGCTTACTGTTTTTGCTTGTTACCCAGGTTGTCTTCGCCCAGAAAGATGCCTTTCTGAAAGATTATGCTGAGCGCTGGGAGACATCCCGTCAGTATATGCTGACCGTGGCTGAAGCCATGCCCGAAAGTGAGTATGGATTTAAGCCCACACCGGAAGAAATGACCTTTGCCGAACAGCTCATGCATATCGCCTGGGTGATCGACTGGCATGCGTTCAGCAAAGCCGATGGGCAGGAATACCGGCCCCGGTTGAATGATTTTAAGGTAGAAGGCCGCACCAAAAAGGAGATGATCGAGATGGTGAACCGGGAGTTCAACCGGGCGGCCGAGCTGGTGCGCTCACTTGACCCGGCCCGGCTGGACCAAACCGGCTCGTACGCCAAATTTACCCGTACCCGCCGGCAGTTTCTGTTGCTGATGACCGACCACGTGACGCACCACCGGGCGCAGATGCTGGTCTATCTCCGGCTGAAGGGCATTGTGCCGCCGAAGTATATAGAGTTTCAATAACCAAGAGAAGCAAAATGGATTAGTAGGTAATATCTTCGTCGGTCAGCAATTGTTGAATGTTCAACAGGCAGTCGTCAAGGACGGGAATGTTTTCGGTCCAGTCGACAATGTACCAGCGCGGGTCATTGCGGTCGATGACGTAGGCTTTTTGTGGCGTAGTGAGTATCCAGATGACCTTCTCCACGCCGAAGTCGAGCATCTTCTGTGATTTCTGCAGGATGTATTCCGTTTCTTTGTTCTGAAAATCGGCAACGTCGGCCTTGATATCTACCTCAATCACCACGCGGGGCGGCACATCAAAGTACTTGCCCTTCAGTTTGCCTACTTTCTCTTTATCAAAAATGACCAGGTCACTGCCCAGGTTGTCGTTCAGTGCCACATGTAAGCCAATCTCATTAGAAGCAAGCAGGTATTTTTTGCGGTTGAGGATTCCAAAGAGGTGACCTGTTAAAAGAGCTACCAGAACACCCTGCAGATCAGAACATGACATGATTTCTTCGATGGTTTTTTTCCCGGCCAGCACGTCGCGATAACCCCGGTAGTAAATAGGCTTACCGTTCCACTGCTCATAGACCAGAGCCGGTGGAATGGTTTGGGTTTGTTTCGGCGAACGACGGCGCTTGGGTTCGGTAACGGCCTGCATAACGTTCCTGGGTCTTACTCTTTACAAGTGTACAAAAATACCGACAGACGGCCAAACATGGCACAGCCGGCTACAGGCCGCTATTGCCCGTCCCGCACAAAGATCTTCTGATCGGTAATCAGCGCCTGGTGCTCGTCCAGAAACTGCCTGAACTGCCGGATCTCTTCCAGTTGTTTCTCAATAGGGTGCGTGAGCGGGTAACTCTCTACGTATACATCGGTGAAGTCGGTGATCACGTACTCCATCAGTTTGATACCCCGTTTTTTCAACGCGTGCAGGTATAGGTTCTGGTGGTTGAAGAGGTAGCGCTGCGGCTGGTACGATGCCGTGGTTTTGATATCAACCGCCTTAAATTTACCAATCAGATCCACGTAGCCGTAAAACAGTACGTCGTCAATCTGCCACTGGCAGTAGACCTGCGTTTCCACAATGGGGCGGGGAAGAAGCTTGCGGACCTTTTGCAGGATCACCGGATCGAATCGCTCTTCGTCCTCGCCCTTGATCACAGCCGCTTCAAACGAAATACCCCGCTCCTGCGCGGCTGTAGTAGGTGATGGCACCCGGTTGATGGTATCCAGCAGTTCCTGCACGGTCAGGCCGCCCCCGCGCAGGTACCGCGAGAACACATTCAGCAGCGTAGGGTAGATGCGATAGCGAACGTCCATTTTCAGTATTCAGTAAGCAGTTCTTAGTTTTTAACTACCAAAACCACCCCAACAATCATCAGCACCACGCCCAGCACGCGCCAGCCATTGGCGGGATGGAGCGGGAAGCCCAGGTAGCCGTAATGATCGTACAGCACGGCAGCCAGCAGTTGCCCGGCAATACTCAGGCTCAGGAGGCTGGCGGCTCCAATGCGGGGTACGGTGAAAATAACGGTAGTGACATAAAAGGCGCCCAGCAGCCCGCCCGTCCACTTCCACCAGCTGATGCTGCGGACGGTTTCCAGCGAAGGGGTGGAGTTACCCGTTAGCAGTTGAACCCCGATCAGGGTTAGAAAGCCAATACCGAACGAGCCGATGGCGGCCATAATCGGGTTGTTCAGGCCATGACGAAGCTGGGAGTTGACACCCGATTGGGTACTGTTGGCAATACCGGTCAGAACAGCAAGCAGAAAATAAATGTAAAGCATAAGGAGCGGTATCGAAGGCGACTTCTGTTAAGGCGTAACGCTGATTCGTTTCATCAGGTTCTCGCAGCGGGTAGCTACCTCCTGCGCTACCGGGCTATTATCTTTTGTACTGGTCATTTTTTGCAGCAACTGCACGACCTGCACCAGGTCGTGCATACGGGAACCCCGCTGGGGTGACCACGTATAACCACTCCTTACGCCTTCGCCAACCGCATAGGCGGTGAAGTGAAAGGTAGTGCCATCTACCCCCCAGGCCTGATTCCGGCGGTAGCTTACCTGTCCAATAGCGGTCATAAACAGCTTATTGAGTTGCAGCGCCAGGTCTTTGGCAATCTGAATACGGCGAACTGTCACCTGAATGCCTTCTTTCCCCGGCTTCTGGTAGATGTTTTCCTGGGCTTCGGCGCAGACCAGAAAGTAGTTGTCCCACCGTTTATCTTTTTCAACGGAAATGACGTATTCGGGCGCAAATGTCGGCAGCACCAGCACCCGCGCGACCGGATTCTGGCTCAGGTTTTTAAGCAGGTAATTCCGGATGTGCGGGTAGTAATCATGTTTGAAGTTGAAATCGGCGAAGTAGCCCGCTTCGGGTTCCAGGTGGTCGTCGGCGGGGGCGTTGATGATAACCTGTTGGGCAAAAGCGGCCGGAGCAAGCGAAACGAAAAGTATAAGTTGGACAACCCAATTCATGAATAAACCTTAATGCAAGGTGTCAAATTTACGCGGTTGAGGTTAAAAACCCTGGTTTCGGTTTGTAAAATATTGCCTATCGGGCGGCAATGATCAGGCCCAGACCGACTACGTAGCAGAGCAGCATCAGGTTGAGCAGCGTATTGGTACCTTTGGGGGCGTTACGGAATTCGTGCCAGACGTAAATACCCCATAAGGCGGCCACTACGGTAGCACCCTGACCCAGTCCGTAGGAGATGGCCGGCCCGGCCTTACCGGATGCAATGATGCTGAACGACATACCGATGCACCAGACCACACCCCCGATGATGCCCATGAGGTGGCTGCGCAGATTGCCCCGGAAATAATCGGCGTAGCTGACCGGCGAGCCCACAAACGGCCGCATCATCAGCAGCGTGTTAAATACGAAGTTGCTGAGAAAGATGCCAATGGAGAAAAATACCACCGCTGTGTACGGGCTGAGCTTGCCGGCTTCGGGCACATCAAAATTTTGAAACATAGATTGGGCTACATACTTGTAAAACAGACCCATCAGGCAGCCGCTGATTATCGATAGGGCCAGGCCCTTTGTAGATACCGATGACGTATTGGAGGCCGTTTTACGGTAAGCATTGGCGTTCAGCAAAATGGCAATTACAATCAGCGCGACTCCACCAAACAGCAGCAGCGCATTGCCCACCGGCGAATCCAGGTAGTTCACCACGACCCCGATTGCCAGCGCCAGCCCGATACCCACTGGAAAGGCAACCGACATGCCGGCGATCGAAATAGCGGCCCCCAGCAGAATATTGGCGGCATTGAAGATAATACCGCCCAGCATGGCCGAGCCGATATTGCTGGTATCGGCCTGAGCCACGTCAGGAAGAAACGACCGGCCGCTATCGCCGGTACTGCCGAGGGTCAGGGCAAACAGCAGCGCCAGCAGCAGGATACCGATAACATAGTCCCAGTAAAAGAGTTCGAAGCGCCAGTTATTGGCGGCCAGTTTCTGGGTGTTAGCCCAGGACCCCCAGCAGAGCATAGTGATGATGCAGAAGAGTACGGCTAAGGAGTAGGTTTGGATGATAAACATACGGTTATTCAATTAAAAGCAGAAACATCTCGGCCGCATGCCAGGTGTGGGGAAAGCTGAGCTTTTGTTTCATCAGATTTTTGTCCAGAATAGTCATACCGGCGTAATTGGCTTCGCTGGCCTGCTGCTCCCACGAAAGCGGATAATCCACGCTGCCGACCATTCCCCGCCGGACGAGTGTGCCCGTGCGGCTGTTGAAATGATCTTCAGCCCACGTCAGATACGGGTAGTTTCTGCCGGAGCTTTCATTGAATGGTTTGCCCGGAACGTGCTGATCAGTGTAGTCCCACCAGAACAGGGCTGAATAGCTGTCGTATACGGTTGGAATGGTATATGGGTCGGGCAGGCCGAGTGATTTCAGACCGTATTTGATCCACTTGGTCTGGAATACCGGGTGTTCGGCGTAGTCAGTTTTGCCGGATAAATAGATCTTGTCGGGTAAATGGGGGGCAGTGGAGGATTGGGCGATAGGTCTGACGGCTATGGTATCCGTTACACTGGGGAGGAGCGGTTTTCCAAACCGCTTTACAGAGTCGAGCACCATCTTCACCGCCGGGTGTTTCTGATCTGAAACCAGTGAAACCAGAAAGAGTACCTGCCCGAGATTGTCGGCTTCACTGATGCCTCGGTTATTGCGGTCGAACGGGTCACGAATTTTCATGATCCAGTCTTTAATCAGGTGCAGGTTGTTGGTTTGCTGCATCACCATCCCCATCAGCGCAGCATCTCGGAACCACGGTCGGCTGTATACCAGAAAGTTAGGAACCGGCTTCCCGGCTATGATATTGATCAGTACTTCGTGGTGCAGTACCCGCAGCACAGGCCCGTATTTTTTGTCCGCAAAAGTGGGCAGGTTCAATCGGTTGCGGGTGCCTTTGACGAGTTGGGGGGATTTGCCCGGCTGATGAATCCAGACACCGTTTTCGTCCTCCCGGATCTGAACCGTCGTGCTGTCCATCAGCGTCAGGTGAACCAGGTATTCCGATGGTACAATCAGGGCCTGCTGCACCCGCCATTGCTCGACTATATGACCAGTCTGGGCTTCCATCAACCTACCCTTTTGGTAAATGAGTTTGGTTCGGTTGCCCATCCCAAACAGAAAGAATTTCATATCCGGTAACTCCTGCTGGTTAGTGTGTTCCTGCCGCAGCAAAGCCAGATTCTGCCGGTAGACGGCCAGGGCACCCTGTGGATCGGGGTGCATTGCCGCAGGGAGCTTCTGGGCGTGTGCCGCCGTTATGAGCAGGAAAAACAGGAGGAGTTTGAGCATATGTAGACCGGGATCCCTTTCCGGTTGTTTAAACTGCAGACCGGACGAGGCCGCCGGAGCAATTCCGGTTATATCTGATTCAAACTGTTATTATAAATCCATCCGAGTTGTTACAACTCATTTTCGAGTTTTATCGTTTTGCCCTCTAACTTAATCTTTGACGTGAAAGAGAGCACCAACCTGTTACCTATTGCTGAATAGTCCCACCCTCTGCGTTCAAACTCATACCGTAATGCTGAAATAAAGGCACCTTTTGCCCCTGTCCATCCTTGATTGCCAACCTCCCGATTATAGGCTTCGATGACTTCTTTATCTGAGTAAGTACTAAGTCTTTTAGAACCTGTTTAAATTTTACGGCTAATGCGATAAATGTTCGCCAGATACACAAAGGATTCGGCCGATGAACAGTCACATTCATAATCTTTGCTGAGTCGGCG